>JBHIWX010000012.1:0-62659 GCA_041987205.1 Rhizobiaceae bacterium
CGATCGTAAGGATCGGGCCGTCGAAGATTTCGGAAAACGCTTCCGCGACGAAGGCGTTCGGAGCCCACAATTCGTCTATGCCCTGCAACAGGGGTTGCCACTCCAGAGGTGCCTGGGGGAGTTCCCAGAATATCCTGAGCACATTGTAGCTCTTTGACAGAAGCCTTGAATCGAGCGTTCGCCTCAGTGCCGGCAGCTGGTCGGGGGAAACAGCGATGACGTTGACGTTGTAGCGGTGAGCCTCATCGTAGCGTTCGGGCATGAACGCACCTTTCAGCCGAGTCTCCACATTGACCCGGAACGGATGGATCGCAAATTCGATCCCGCTCGCCGCCGTCGCGACGATCAACTGGCGCAGCGCCTCGCCAAGCCCGAGCAAGGCTTCCACATAGCCGATAAAGAGAATGCCATCGCGCCTGGGCATCGGGCTTTGCCGTTGTACCGATTCCATCGCACGGGAAAGGGGAGCCTTTGCCTTGCGGGAAATCCATGAACCCGCCCAGGCCATCCGCGGACGCAAATGCGAAGCTGCCAGGCTGGAGGTGACGCGTAGCGCTGTGCCAGGCCCGTTGTGCTCGAGTTCGTCGGCGAAGCGTTCGACAAGCCGTCCCAGTCGGCGCAGATTGCGCGCGGTGATGCCGTGACGGCGCGGTGGGGAAAACACAGGAGACGACTTTGCCGTAGGCCCGGGAGGCGAAGGGGGCGAGGATGCCCGGTTGATGGGCATCGATTCCTGAGGACTGGCAGTCGGTGTGTCTGGCTTGGCCGTGACCGCCGCCATGCGCTTGTTTGCGGGTTCATGGCGATCCTGAACCGAAACAAGACCGGAGCGAATGCCCATCACGCTGTCGCGCCATGTGAACCGGTTGCGGATGAGCAGCATGCCTTGCCGGGACAATTCGGCGTAGCCTGCCCGGTCGAGTGCCACCGCTTCGTCCAGCCGGGCCTCTAGCTGTTTGAGATCGGGTTCCCACCATTGGCCGACGTCGGAGAATCCCTTGTCGGAATAGTCGGCCTTGACCAGTGTGCCGCCGAACATGAGCGCGTTTTCGAAGGCGAACTCGGCCGTCGCCCCGAACGACCCGGTGATGACGGGCGTGCCGCAGGCCATGGATTCGGCGACGACGAGGCCGAAGCCCTCGCTTCGAGACGTGCAGACGGTGAAATCGACGCCGCGATAGACCGATGCCAGCTCCAGATTACTCAGCGGGATCCGGGTCTCATAGACCGATATCCCGTCATCGTCGAATTCGGCGATGACGAAGTTCTTCCACTCGCGCACGCGGTCCGGCGTCCTGCCGAACAAGGGTAGGAGACCGAACCCCATCAGCACGAGATGGGTGCTCCTGTGCCTGGGATGAAAGCGCGACCAGGCCTTGAGCATGACGTCGAGGCCCTTGCGGTACTGGTTGTGCGAAGACCAGAGAAAGGTCGTGCGCTCGTCAAACCGGTTCGAATGTCCCCATGGATGGAAGATGTCGGTTTCGACGCCCAGCGTGGCGTAATGGACATTGTCGAATCCTGCGTCTTCCAGAACCTCCCCGACCCAGCGCGAGGAGGCGAAGGCGAGCTTGTAGGAATCCTTGAACTCCAGCCACTCCTTCGGGAACTTTGTCGTCTCCCAAACCGTGTAGAGATAGTCGAAAGGCTCCGTCCCCGGATGGGAAAAGATCAGTTCGGGGCGGGCGGGATCGATCAGGCCGAACTTGCCCAGATAGTGATGCAGATTGCGGTTGATGATGTTCCAGGAGTTGACCGCCTGTGACTTGTGGTCCTGGTGCTTGACCCCGTAGCCGCCGAACTTGCGCGCAAACAGCTTCTTGCTGTTGTCGAGATAGGCCTGCTTCCTTTCGTTCGAGACCTTGGAGAAGGTCGAGCTGTGAAAGTGCTCGATCTGCGATTTCGGCAGATAGGCGCACGAATAGCCGGCCTGACGCAGTCGGTAACCCAGATCCGCGTCTTCATGGTAAAAACCGTAATCGTCGTCGAAACCGCCTACCTCGCGGACGGCCGACACGCGGAGCGCCGCACAGGTGAGTTCGCAGAAATCGGATTCCAGCCTATCCGGATTGCCGTTGGGCGGCTGGAAATCGTGTTCGAAGACAGATGCGCCCAGATGCCAGAAGACCCGATAGGTCAGTCTACGTTCTCCGAGCGCGTCGTCGATGATAACCTGCGACGGGGCAGCAACCGCCAGGTTGGGATCGTCCTCCATCGCGCCCAGCAGTTCGCGGGCGACATCGGTGACGAAGGTGATGTCGTTGTTCGCCACGAACACATATTTGCAGCCGCGCGCATGGGCTCGGTCGACCCCGATATTGCAGCACTGCGTATAGGTGTGCGGCGTACCGAGTTGCACCACTTCGACGCCGGCGGTCTTGCACACCGCCTCCGTGTTGTCCTCGCTGCCCCGATCCAGAACCATCACGGTCTCGGCCGGCAGATTCAACGTCGGCAGCATGCGCTCAAGCAGGTCGCCGCCATTGATCGAAGGAATCACGAACAGTGATTTTCGGATCGTGGGTTCGATCATTACAAAGCCTGGCCCCAACCTTAAGGTGTATTGATCCCCTCACTTTAACTCTTGCCAATTTTGAAAAATCGGCACAACCCTGAATCCACCCGCATGTTGTGCAGGCCACAATTTGTCGGTAGTTTCGGCACGATATTGCGTAGACTTTGGATTGTCGCGGCAGGTCCGATCCAGGATCGGCACTGCCATATCGTTCAAGACACGTCGAAGGGTTGGGCCTGATGGACGGCAATCAGGCCGACAAAGACACGGGCGCATCGTCTTCGCAGCGATCGGCGGGAATGCGGACCTGTATTATCATACTCGGTATGCATCGCTCGGGCACCAGTGCGTTTGCACGGGCCGTGAACCTGCTTGGCGCGGCGTTGCCGAAGACCTTGCTCGAGGCCTCTTCGAGCAATGCGGCGGGCCATTGGGAACCGCTGCATCTCATGCAGATGCACGAGCATCTGCTGGCGGATGCCGATAGCGGCTGGGCGGACTGGCGCAGGCTTGATCTTTCGGCTTTGCCGCCGGCGCGGATTGCGGGTTACCGGGAAGAGGTTCGCCGGTTTCTGGAAACGGAGTGCAGCGGGGCAGACCTCCTTGTCATCAAGGAGCCGCGCATCTGCCGCTTCGTACCGCTGTTCACGGAGGCATTGGCCGAAAGCGGCTTCGAGCTCCGTTTTGTCATCCCCGTTCGCAATCCCCTGGAGGTTATCGAGTCGCTTGCTGCGCGCGACGCGACGGGACGGTCCCACGCGATACTCCTGTGGCTGCGCCATGTCCTCGACGCCGAGGCTGCGACGCGCGGCAGCAAGCGGATCATCGTGCCGTTCGAGGGCTTCCTGTCGGACTCGAAGGCGACCTGCCGCGCCATGGCAGAAGCGCTCTCGCTGTCCTGGCCCGTGGCGATGGAAGACGCGGCTTCGCAGATCGAAGTCTTTGTCGATCCTGCAAGGCGTCATTACGTTCGCACAGCGGAAGACGTGGCCGACTGTTACGGGCGGCATGGCTGGGCGAGTGAAGCCTATGACGCGCTGACCACCCTTGCGCAAATGCCTGACGACGCGTCGGCCATGGCGACGCTGGACCGCATTGCCGGCGAGATCGACGCGGCCGCACCCATCCTGAACGACATGCTGGCAAAACCGCGTTCGCCGTCGACGACTCCTCCCGAAATCGACCGGGACGAAACCATCGCTGAGAATTTCAGGGAACATGAGCGCCAATTGTCGGCGGCGAGACAGGAAATCCGTGCCCGTGACAACGAGCTGGTATCGCTTAGGGAGCTGCTTGCACGGCGCGACGGCGAAATCGCCCGCCTTGAAGCAGGCATGTCCGAAGCGCGAGAACGGTTGGACAAGGCAGCTCAGGATGCTCGGGAGAGGCAGGCGGTTGCCTCGGCGCTTTCCACCTATGAAAGCCTGAAGCGGGGCAGGCAGATGGCCTCTGGCGCTATGCCGCGATGGTGGAACCTGCTCGCCGGATCGCTCAGCCTGCCGTCGATCTCGATAACGCCGATTGGCGACATCGCATCGGCGGGAGATGAGCGTCATTGGCGTGCCGGTCCGGCGGGCGGTGGCCTGCTGATATCGCTGGGGCACGAAATCCGGAAGCTGGGCATTACTTGCCGGTTGCTTGTCATCGGGACCAGCCAGGCTGCGGAATCCGCCTGTTTTCGGCTCTACTACGATTTCGGTGACGGTTTTTCGCAGCCGATGGACCAACCGGATCACACCATTACTTTTGCGGGTAATTCGGTTTCAGTGGAGGCGATTGTTTCTCCGCCCGCACCAATTGCGGGGTTGAGGATTGAACCTGTTGATCAACCTTGCGAGTTTGTGCTGGAGGGCTTGCAATTCCGGCCCGTACCCAGCATCCGTTTGCGAAAGGCCGGGGTTGGGCGGCACTTTCACGACAAAGGTGGGGTATCTTGAAAAAAGCGCTTATTACCGGAGTGGCAGGCCAGGACGGGAGCTATCTTGCGAAACTCCTGCTCGACAAGGGCTACGAGGTTTACGGCGGGCTGCGCCGCAACTCGTCGCGCACCCTGTGGCGTCTCGACGAACTGGGGATTGCCGACCGCGTTGAACAAGTCGCGCTCGAACTCATGGAATATTCCAACATTCGCTCGCTGATTGCCGAGATCAAGCCGGATGAGATCTATAACCTCGCCGCGCAGAGCTTCGTGAAACTGTCCTTCGACCAGCCGATCTACACCACGCAGGTCGATGCGGTTTCGGTTGCCTACATGCTCGAGGTGATCCGCGATGTCGTGCCGGAGGCGAAGTTCTATCAGGCGTCGACCTCGGAAATGTATGGCAAGGTGCGCGAGACCCCGCAGACCGAGATGACGCCCTTCCATCCGCGCAGCCCTTATGCGGTGGCCAAGGCCTACGCCCATTTCCTGACGCAGAACTATCGCGAGGCCTACGGCCTGTTTGCCTGCGGTGGCATTCTGTTCAATCACGAATCCCCGCTGCGCGGACTTGAATTCGTGACACGGAAGATCACCGCCAATCTGGCGGAAATCCGCGCTGGCCGCGAGGAACCGCTCAGCCTCGGCAACATGGATGCCCAGCGCGACTGGGGCTTCGCTGGCGACTATGTGGAAGGCATGTGGCGCATGTTGCAGGCCGACGAACCCGGCGACTACGTGCTGGCGACCGGGCAGACCCATTCAGTGCGCGCGTTTGTCGAGGCGGCAGCCCGCGCGCTCGACTATGAAATTGCCTGGGAAGGCGAGGGCGTCGATGAAATCGGCCGTGACGCGAAGAGCGGTCAGGTGCTGGTGTCAGTCAGCGAAGCGTTCTACCGGCCGGCCGAGGTCGACAAGCTGATCGGCGATCCGAGTCGCGCGAAGGCGAAACTCGGCTGGGAAGCCAAGACCGGCCTCGATGAACTCGTGGGCATGATGGCCAAGGCCGATTACGACCGGGTTTCGCGCGGCCTGATCCTGCAATAGGGACGTTTCGCGCGTCGCCAGGCACACGGTTTGCCGAATGCCGGATTTGGGATTGCCAACGTGGTGCTATTCGGCGTTCCGGTAGGCGGCGATGACCTCTTCGATCGGTCCGCTATGCGCGGTCGTGCCGTCCTTCAGATAGATGCCACGGTTGCAGACCTCTTCCAGAAGATTCAGGTCGTGCGAGGCCAGCACCAATATGCTCGATTGCTCGACCAGTGAATGCATGTGCGCCTGCGCCTTCTCCCTGAAGGAATGATCGGCGACGCTGAGCCATTCGTCGAGCAGCAGGATTTCCGGCTCGACCGATATCGACAGTGCGAAATTCAACCGCATCAGCATGCCGGACGAATAGGCGTGCACTGGCATCGCCAGATAGTCGCCCAGTTCCGAGATTGTCCTGACCTGCTCGGTGAAGGCTTCCAGCCGGGAGGCCGGTACGTCGAGAAGGATGGCCCGGGTCTGGATGTTCTCATATCCGGTCGCATAGGGGTCCAGCGCCACGCTCGGATCGATGATCGCGGCGAGCTTGCCTTTGGCTTCCACCGTGCCGTTCTGGGGCCGGTAAATTCCCGCCAGCACCCTGAGCAGGGTCGACTTGCCGGACCCGTTGGAACCGACGATGCCGAGACGGTCGCCTTCGCCCAGTTCGAACGACACGTTGCGCAGCGCCTGAACGACGAAATGATTGGCGCTGTCGCGCCCGAGCCTGCCGCCCGTGCCGAACGAGATCAGCGTCTTCTTCAGCGAGCGGCTGCCGACGCCGTAGATGCGAAACAGCAGCGAGACGTCTCTGGCTGTGAGGGAATTGCCTGTCATCGCATCAGACGAGATAGGGGACGCGGTGGCCGGCACGCTGCAGCAGCCATTGCGCTACGGCGAGCGATACCAGGTTGATGACGATCAGCACCGCCCAGCTCAGCAATTCGGGCGGTTCGCCGAGCAGGGGTGCCCGGATCACCTCGATCATGTGGAAGAACGGGTTTGCGTCCGCGATGATGACCTGCCGCTGCAGCATCTCCTTGAGGAAAATGATCGGCGTGATGAACATGGTCACCTGCACGATGCTGGCCACGATATGCGTAACATCGCGAAAGCGCGCGCAGATGATGCCGAGCGACATGCCCGAAGTATAGAGCAGGGCGGCGACCAGGAGATAGCCGGGTATCACGAGCAACGTGTAGAGATTGGGCCAGATGCCGTACACGACCGCGACAATGAGATAGATGATCAGATAGTGCGCCATCAGGAGTGTGTGCCGGCCGACCAGACGCATGACGTGAACGCCCAGCGGCAACGGCATGTTGCGCACCATTTGCACGTTGGATGTGAACGCCGTGCATGAATCGGTCAGCATCCCCGAAATGAAGAACCAGACGATGAAACCCGTCGTGATGTGCGGCACATAGACTTCCAGCGGCAGGTTGAACACCGTCGCATAGATGAAGGAAAGCGCGCCGACCAGGATGGCGAGGTTGAGGGCCAGCCAGAACGGGCCGAGCAGCGAGCCGCGATAGCGGCTGCGGATGTCCTGGCGGGCGAACCAGAGCCAGACACGCCATCGCCGAAGGCCATTCGACAGAGAGGTTGGCGATTCCAATCGAGGTCTCCAGTTGCGCGCCCCTGTTCCGGGACACCGAATGCCATGCCTATCGTCGGCGTGACGGCAGCATCCTGGCCCGCAGCCATGCGATAATACCAGATCGAGCGAAACTCAATCCCGCTCCTGTCGGACATCACCATTCACCAGGTGTTTCGGACGAGTTGGCGCAATTGCGCCCGCGTTTCCTGCTGTGCGGGAAGCAATTGAATAAATCAACGTAAAATTGTAGTGTGTTTTGAGTAAGATAAAACCCTAAGGCGAAATCAGTTTGTGGATTCTCATCTCAGCGGGGCAAGCGAGATGGCGACAATGCAGTCTGTGGCTATTCACCGAAGCCTTTTCGAAATCGAATCCGACGCGGGATACGCAACACACATCGGAAGCAGGTTCGAACCACACATGGTCAACCTGCTCAACGCGCTTGTAGACGAAGAGTCATCCATCCTTGATGTTGGTGCCAACATCGGCATGACATCCATCGCCATGGCTCAGATGGCGCAACGGGGTCGTGTTGTGGCCGTCGAACCGGTCAAGGCCGCGTTTGAAATGCTCCGTGGCAATGTTGGCCGTGCCGGTCTTGGCAATATCTCGTTCCACAATTTTGCGCTGGGCGACAGGACCGGCTCGGTTGTCATGCAGGGGAACAAGGACAATGCATCCGGCTCGTTCGTTGCCGACCTCCACACCATCGAAGACTCTGAACACTTTCTCGAAACGGTGACGATGAAGCGTCTGGACGATGCATGGTCCGAATTCGATATGGCACG
The DNA here is from genome assembly GCA_041987205.1 of Rhizobiaceae bacterium. Taxonomy (GTDB): domain Bacteria; phylum Pseudomonadota; class Alphaproteobacteria; order Rhizobiales; family Rhizobiaceae; genus BOKV01. The sequence continues at coordinate 7,851 of JBHIWX010000012.1, forward strand.
TCTCGACCTGATGAAGATCGATGTCGAGGGTTACGAGATTGATGTTTTGTCCGGTGCGAAAGAACTCCTTCGCCGCTACCACCCAAACGTCACATTGGAGATGAACTACGCGGCGCTGAATCTCTGGCGTGGGATCTCGGTGACAGAGTTTGCATCTCGTCTGCTGGAGATCTTCCCGCATGTATTCGCGGTTCATGAGCAGAAATACCGTGATCTGCGCGACCGTGCCGACGCGCACGAGGTTTTGTTCGCCCATCTGACCGGTTGGAAGTACATGGATATCGTGGCGGGTTACGATCGGTCTGATCTGCTTGGGCGTCTGGATCGTCTGGTCGAGTTGTTCGATTCCAACCAGAAGGCATATGCGGCACTGGTTCCGCCGCCTCCTCCGCCTCCACCAGTCGTCGTCAATGACGAGACCGGTCCGGATGCGTGAAACGATCGGAAAGCGCCCCACGACTGGTTTGTGAGTGTGTCAATGGGTATCCAGTTTGGCCATCACTGAGCCAAGCTCCAACCGAGTTTCCTTCAGTGCGGCCCACAGAATCGGGATCAACTGGTCGGGGCGCAGCCATTGCTGGCTGTCGGGGTCGTCCTTGTCGGTCAGCCCCCATGCACCGAAATCGAGTTCCAGTGCGTCCAGCGCCGCCTTGACCTCCTGCGCGATGAAGCCGGCATGGGTCCGTGCGCCGGGTTGGGTGACCAGTTCGGTCTCGATCTTCTCCGTGAACTTGGAGCGCGGATTGGCCGGGTTCAGCTTTACCTGTCGACGGTCGGCGATCACCTCCTCGCGGCTTCCCACCTTCCATGTGAAGAACACCGGATCGATTGCCTCGAGCATGGCGACCGCTTCCTCCGCCGCAACGTTTCTCTCGACTGTCTTGTCGCGTGCATCGGACGTCTGGATCGTGCCGTTGGCCGCCCATACCTCGCTCCAGCGCGCACCCGACTTGCCGAGCGAACTGGCATTGTCCGCATGGGGGTGGAGACCGTCCGTGCTGACGACGGCGCGATAGACGCCGCGAACGCCGAATTGTACGTCTCCGCCGGTGCCGACATTGTCATGGGTGATGAACTGGACGGCGCCGTCATAGTTGGCGATGGCGAATTCGCCTGCCACGCCGCCTCCGCGAATGAAACGCGCCGACCAGTCGGGATGGGAATCGGTGGCGCGGAAGTCGAAGAAGGCCGGGCGGTCGCCTGCGATGCCGGCCGCGATCTCCATGGCCGCGCCGCCGGCACCATATCCCAGCCAGACATTATGCGGCCCGAGCCAGAGGTTCGGAGGCCGCGTATCGCCTTCATTAGGAGCGACGGTCAGCGTTCCCGTCGAATGATCGTATTTCAGGATTTCATGAACCGTCGTGCCGCCATTCGCCGATGACCGCCAGTAGATATCGTCGCCGGACAGAACCCATCTCGACCAGTAGGCCGAGGCGTTCAGCGTCAATTGCCCGGCGATGTCCATGCCGCCGCTGTCCTTTTCGAGAGACAGGGCGTCGGTCCAGGCGCTGCCGTCGGGGCTGACCTTGATCGTGAAATCGTCCGATCCGGTCAGTCCGAATTCGGCCCGGCCCGAATAGCCGCTCTGGAACAGGTAGGAGACCGTGTTGGCCATCGCCTCCTTGTTGGCCTTTATTCGCAGATCGCCATCGCCGCCCTCGGCCACGGTTTTCGCGGTCAGCAGGGCATTGTTCAGCTTGGCCGAAAGCGGATTGGTGGCGTCCGCCATCGTGCCGATGCCGACCAGCGAGAGGTTTTGCAGCGCCACTATGGCAGCCCCCAGGTCGATCCACGCGCCGCCGCTGCGAAAGACGAAACCGGCGTCGTCGTCGACCCATACGAGCCACCCGTCTGCCGCCGCGTGACGCGCCCATGCGCCGTCGCTGTAGCAGGCGATGTCGAGATCCCACCCGTCCCACTCGCCGGTAGCGCCCGCCGCCACGAGATAGCGATCGCCTTCCGAGGGCGTGGCTGGCGGCGAGGCAAGATCGCGATCGAGCACGGCAAGCTGGACCAGCGTGTCGAGCCGCCACAGCGCCTCGTTGTGGGTGACGTGCTTCTGGGCCTGCGACGGCAGGATGAAGGGCATGTCGAGATTGGGCGTACGATCCATGTGCGGGAACCCCTGACAAAGTTGCCCGGCAAGCCTGACGCTGGATGGGGGGTTGGGCAGAGATTTTTTCGGACGAGTCGGGATGCGCCAGGCGATTGCACAGTCAGCGCAGGCACTTACGCAAAGTGTAGTCGAATGCCCGTCGACAGATCTGTTCACGCAAATTGCGGATTGTGCTTTCGTTCAGGCGGAACCGCCAGCGTCCCGCGCCAGCCGCGTGATGCAATCACTCACCGCCTCGTGCCAGTCGCGCAATCGGATGCCGAAGGTTTCCTGTGCCTTTTCGCAGTTGAGCACCGAGAAGACGGGCCGGGCCGCAGACGTCGGAAACGCGTCCGACGTCACCGGCGAAAGCTTCGGCGTGTTGAAGCCGTGCCCGCTCGCCTGCCGGAATATCTCGCTGGCAAAATTGAACCAGGTCGCGGTGTCCGAATTCGCAAGATGATAGATGCCCCAGACGCTGTCGCCTTCGGGCCGGCCGGCCACCTTTCCAGCCATCTTGATCAGCGCTTCCGCCAGATCGGGCGCATAGGTCGGCGAGCCCGTCTGGTCGTCGACGACGGTCAGTTCGTCGCGTTCGCCGCCGAGCCGAAGCATGGTCTTGACGAAATTGTGCCCGAAGGGGCTGTAGAGCCAGGACGTTCGCACGATCAGATGACGGGGATTGGCCTGAGCCACCGCCGTTTCACCGGCGAGCTTGGACCTGCCATAGACATTGATCGGGGAGGGAGTATCCGTTTCGACGCGTGCTGCCTGGCCTTCGCCGGAAAATACATAGTCGGTCGAGACGTGCAGGATCGGAATCCCCGCCTCCACCGTCGCCTCGGCAAGGTGGCCGGCGCCGATGGCGTTGATCGCAAGGGCAGCCTCGGGTTCGTCCTCCGCCTTGTCGACGGCGGTATAGGCGGCCGTGTTGATGAGGATGTCGGGTGCGGACGCCTCGATCCGCTCACGCAGCGTAGCGGGATCGGCGAGGTCGAATTCGGGCCGTCCCACGGTCTCGATTTGCCAGTCCGACCCCGGAAGGTCGGCCTCCTTCAGTGCGCGGGCAAGCTGGCCGCTGCGACCGGCGACGAGGATTTTCACGGCATGCTGCCCAGTCGCACGCCCGAATAGCGTTCTTCGCGAAGGGGACGCCACCAGGCCTCGTTGTCCAGATACCAGCGCACCGTCTTTTCCAGACCGCTTTCGAGCGTTTCGGTCGGCATCCAGCCGAGCGTGTCGCGGATTTTGCTGGCATCGATGGCGTAGCGTAGATCATGCCCCGGCCGATCGGTGACGAAGGTGATGAGATCGCGGTGCGCCGCACTACCCTTGCGCGGATGCAGCCGGTCCATGATGGCGCAAATCTGCTCGACGATATCGAGATTGCTGAGCTCGGCATTGCCGCCGACATTGTAGCTCTCGCCGATCCGACCCTTCGTGGCGATGGCGACGAGTGCACGGGCGTGATCGTCGACATAGAGCCAGTCGCGCACATTGGCGCCCTTGCCGTAGACCGGCAGCGGCTTTTCCTCAAGCGCGTTGAGGATCATCAGCGGGATCAGCTTTTCGGGGAAGTGATACGGCCCGTAATTGTTCGAGCAATTCGAGAGCACCACCGGAAGGCCGTAGGTGTGATGCCAGGCACGCACCAGATGGTCGGACGCGGCCTTGGACGCCGAATAGGGCGAGGAGGGGGCATAGGGCGTCGCCTCGGTGAACAGGCTTTGATCGAGCGGAAGCTGGCCGAACACCTCATCGGTCGAGATGTGATGGAAGCGGAAGGCGCCCTTGCCCTCGGCGTCGAGCGTCCCGAAATGGTCCCGGCATGCCTCCAGCAGCGCGTAGGTGCCGACAATGTTGGTCTCGATAAAGGCCGAAGGTCCGTCGATGGACCGGTCGACATGGCTCTCGGCGGCGAGGTTCATCACAATGTCCGGACGGTGCTCGCGCAGAATGTCCACCATGGCGCGCCGGTCGCCGATATCCTGCTTGATGAAGACGAAGTCCGGATTGTCGCTGACGGGCGTCAGGGAGGAAAGATTGCCGGCATAGGTAAGCTTGTCGACGACGACCAGCGGCTCGCGCAGTTCGCCGCTGATCAGCCGGCAGACCGCCGAGCCGATGAAGCCTGCGCCGCCGGTTACCAGAAACCTGGTCAATGTGCCGGTTCCCGTGCCTGACTCTCTGCGTAAATGAATCCTGTGTCCTGCTCGCAAAGCGATGGCGCGGCGAGGTCCTTGGATGACAGTATCGGCATACAGTCACCGAGCTGCCAGTCGACGCCGATTTCCGGGTCGTCATACCGGATCACCGCGTCATGCTCCCTGGAATAGGCGGCGGTAACCTTGTAGTTCACCTCCGTATCGGGCTCCAGCGTGACGAAGCCATGCGCGAACCCCTTAGGTACCAGCATCTGGTTCCATTTTTCCGCCGATATCACCAGGCTGACCCATCGGGCATAGGTCGGCGATCCCCTGCGGATATCGACGACCACGTCGAGGATGGAACCGCGGACGACACGAACAAGCTTGTCCTGCGCATGCGGGGGGCGCTGATAGTGAAGGCCTCGCAGCACGCCTTGTTCCGTCGAAAGGGAGTGATTGTCCTGGATCCAGTCCACGGGCAATCCGCGCTCGCTGAAATCCGACAACCGGAAAACCTCGGAAAAAAAACCGCGATCGTCGCGATGGCGTATCGGCAATACCTCGAACACGCCCGGAAGTGTCAATTCAATGAAATTCGTAGCCAAACCAACCGCCCCCCTCGTAGCCTAGCTTCTGTGACCGACCATATGCCGCAGATAGTCGGCATAGTCCGTCTTGCCGTAACGTTTGGCAACGGAAAGCACCTGCTCCCCGTCAATATATCCCAGCCTGAAGGCGATTTCCTCGGGGCAGGCGATCTTGATGCCCTGCCGGTTTTCCAGCGTGCGGACATAGGAAGACGCATCCTGCAGGCTGTCATGCGTTCCCGTGTCGAGCCAGGCGAAGCCGCGGCCGAATACTTCGACTTTGAGTTCGCCCAGATCGAGATAGGTCTGGTTAACCGAGGTTATCTCCAGTTCACCGCGCTTCGAGGGACGAACCTGCTTGGCAATGTCGACGATCCGGTCATCGTAGAAATACAGCCCGGTGACCGCGAGATCGGATTTCGGCTTTGCCGGTTTTTCCTCGATCGAAAGCGCGCGGTTGGTGCCGGCCTCCATCTCGACGATGCCATAGCGCTCCGGGTCGGAAACCCTGTAGGCGAAGATCGTGGCGCCCTTTTCCCGCCCGGCGGCGCTGGCGGTCATTTCCTGCAGTCGGGAACCGTGGAAGATGTTGTCGCCGAGGATCAGGCAGGCGGGCGATCCGGCGAGGAAGGCCTCACCGATGAGAAAGGCCTGTGCCAGCCCTTCCGGCTTGGGCTGGACGGAATATTCGATGTTGATGCCAAGCTGGCTGCCGTCGCCGAGCAGCCGCTCGAAGAGTGAGGTGTCCTGCGGCGTCGAAATGATCAGGATGTCGCGCAGCCCCGCGAGCATCAGCGTCGACAGCGGATAATAGATCATCGGCTTGTCGTAGACGGGAAGCAACTGCTTCGACACGGCAATCGTGCTCGGATACAGCCGAGAGCCGGTTCCGCCTGCCAGTATGATGCCCTTCATGTACGACTACCCGGATAGGAAAACAGGATTGGTGCTTTGAGAAGCCTGCGCTACGGTAACACGCCTGCGAACGTGTCAGGTGGTATCGCTCCCGAGTGCTCTGATCAATGTACCTGTGAATTTTTGTTTTGATGATGGCGGCGTTGAATCGAAATTAATGGAAATGATTGTCTGGAAAGTTTGAACAGCATTGTAAATACTCGAAAATCCGGATTGTTCTAGTCGATCAGGCCAGGTTTTCCAAGTTCCGACGGAAATCCGGGCATTGCCATGCGATCGAAAGCCAGAGCGGCATCCCATTTATCCTTCATGAAGGCCATTTCGGCATAGAGCCGCCGGGACTTCTCCGGCGTCATGTCCTTGCCCCGGCTGGCGCTTTCATGGTGGATCAGTTCGGCGAACGGCGTGAACACCACGCGTAGACCGGCGGCGCTAACCTTCAGGCAGTAATCGATATCGTTGAAGGCGACCTGCAGATTGTCGGCGTCGAGCCCGCCGAGTTCGAGATAAAGCTGTTTCGTTGTCGCAAGGCATGCGCCTGTTACAGCGCTGAGCGCCTGGCGTACCTTGAGGCGCTGGCCGGGGCCTGAATGATCGCCGGCGACACCGCGAAACCAGTGACGTGCCACGACTTCCGGATCGAGTACCACGCCGCCATGCTGCAGCGTGCCGTCGGGATAGAGCAGCCTCGCGCCCACGGCGCCGACGCCGGGTCGCAGGCACAGGCTCGCCAATTCGCGAAGCCAGTCCGGCGTGACGATTTCGATATCGTTGTTGAGCAGCACGACGATCTCGCCAGCCGCAGCCGCGACCCCGGCATTGTTATGGGCCGAGAAATTGAACGGACCTCCCTCGCGCAGCACACGGATGCTGCCCTCGGCTTCATTACGCGCCAGCCAGTCGAGCGTTGCGCGCTTCATTGAACCGTTGTCGACGATGATGATCTCGTAGTCGGGATAATCGGTTTTCTCCCGGATCGATGCGACGCATGTGGCAAGCAACGAAAGCCTGTCGCGCGTCGGGATCACGATGGAGACCTTGGGTGGCTTGGCCGGCAGGGGGTAGTCGACCCGATAAAACGTCTCTTCAAAATGCACACTGGCTTCGACCCCGGTGCGCCTGAAATGATCCGCGAGGGCTCTCCGGCCGGCTTCCATCGCATAGGGCTTGGCACCGGTCCCGGAGGCCACGCTGTCGGGCGCCATGCGCCAGTGATAGAGGATGCGCGGGATATGGACGATGGCTTCCGGCTTGAGGCGTTCGCTCACCCGTAGCGCCAGATCGTAGTCCTGCGCGCCTTCATAACCTTCCCGCAATCCGCCGACTTCGCGCACAAGCGCTGTCCGGTAGCAGGCCAGATGGTTGATCACGTTGTAGGAGAGGAACAGTTCCGGGTCCCAGTCAGGCTTGAAGGCGGGCAGGCAGCGTTTGCCATTGCCGTCCAGCTTGTCCTCGTCGGAATAGATCAATCCCGCATCCGCGTTTGCGGTGATGACGGTCGCGACCTCGAGCAGTGCGTCCAGCGACAATCGGTCGTCATGGTCGAGGAAGGCGACCCATTCGCCCCCGGCCATTGCGAGGGCATCGTTCGATGCCGCGCTGATATGGCCGCGTTCCTTGCGTAAGACCGGACTGATCCTCGGTTCTTCCGAGGCCATCTGTTCGATCAATGCCCGAATCTGAGGGTCGCTCGACGCATCGTCGACGATACACAATTCCCAGTGCGGCCAGATCTGGTTTCGGACGCTGTCGATCGCCTCGCGCAGCGCGTCGACCGGGGGATCGAAGACCGGCATGATCACCGAGATCAGCGTCTGCGCCGGCAAGGCGGTGGCCTTTGCGGCAAGGCTTTTGCGGTGTGCCGCGAGATCGGCATCCTGATGTTCGGCCCAGCGCGCATAACGCTGCGCAAAATCCTGCTGGTGATGCCGTGCGTCCGCCCTGCGCCGCATGGCCTGCAACAGGCCAGCCGGCCCCTGCCGCTGCAGAATGGCGAGCGCCTGGCTCGCCCGCCTGCGAAGATGCGAAGGCTCCGATGCCCATTGCAGGCCGGTACGCGCGAGCTTCTCCGCGTGCACCAGCCGGGACGACAGCCTGCGCAGCTTTGCCTTGCTGCTGCCCTGCGCGATCTTCCCGACCAGGCCTTCGAGCCGGAGCGCGTCGCCGGGCTCCGGCATGACAAAACGGCCATGCGCGCGTCCCCTGGCGACTTTCAATTCGAGATGGGCCGTGCCTGTGCGCTTCCGGGTATCGGCCGTTTCATAGCGTAGCTTGACGGGATACGTCCCGTCGGGCGCTTGCGTTCGAAAGGAGAGCGAATAGAGGCCGCGCGCCAGTGGCTGGGGGAGGCCCGCAAGTGCGACGGAACCGTCAGGCGTACCATCCCCTGCGACAAGGTCGAGTTCGAGCGTGGAGAACATCCTCAAGAGGTCAGCCCGCCCGGGCAAGGGAAGGTCTTATCCCCGTCCGTAGACGTCCTCGAACCGAACGATGTCGTCCTCGCCAAGATAATCGCCACTTTGCACCTCGATCAGAACCAGCGGCAGGATACCGGGATTCTCCAGCCGATGCTTGTGGCCGCATGGAATGAAGGTCGACTGATTGGTGGACAACAGGATTTCGGTCTCGCCATTGACCACCTTCGCCGTGCCCGAAACCACCACCCAGTGCTCGGCGCGATGATGATGCGCCTGCAGCGACAGCCGCTGGCCGGGCTTGACCACGATCCGCTTGATCTTGAAGCGTTCGCCTTCCTCCAGCACGGTGTAGGAGCCCCAGGGCCGGTGGGCGGTGCGATGCAGCTTCGCCAGATCGTGGTTCTGGTCCTTCAGCCGATTGTAGACCGACTTCACCTTCTGCGCATGATCCTTGTGCGCCACCAGAAGCGCGTCCGGCGTGTCGACCAGCAGCAAGTCAGAAACCCCGACCAGGCTGACCAGTCGATCCTCCGAATGCACGAAACAATCCCGCGCGTCCTCCAGGATCGTCTCGCCGATTACCCGGTTGCCAGCTTCGTCGGCCGCGATCAGATCGGAGACCGCCGCCCACGAACCGATATCGGACCAGCCGCAGGAAAGCGTGACGCAGGCGACATTGTCGACCTTCTCCATGACCGCGTAATCGATCGAGATCGCCGGCACGGACGCAAACGCCTCTTTCTCGATCTCGTAGGTCGTGCAATCGCCGACCGATCCTTCGCGCGCGCCCTCCAGCGCGGCGCGGGCGCCGTCCAGGATTTCCGGGCAAAGCGCCTTCATGGCTTCGATCATGGTGCCGGCCGAAAAGCAGAACATGCCGGAATTCCAGTAATGCCGTCCGCTTGCCACATAGGTTGCCGCTGTTTCGAGATCGGGCTTTTCCACGAAACGGATAACGTCATGGCCCTCGACCTCAAGATAGCCGAAGCCCGTCTCGGGCCGCTCAGGAGCGATGCCGAAAGTGACGATGCGACCTTGCGAGGCGAGCTCCGTGGCGCGCGTGACCGCAGCTTCGAGCGCCGGCTCGTCCAGGATTAGATGGTCGGCCGGCAGGATCAGCAGGACGGCCTCGGGGCCGTGTTTCCTTTCGGCCTGCAGGCAGGCCAGCGCGACGGCGGCAGCCGTGTCCCGGCCCACCGGTTCGAGCAGGAAAGTGTGCGCGCGCGGCTCGAGATCGGCATAGACGTCGGCCGTCAGGAACAGCAATTCGCGATTGGTGACGGTCAGGATTTCCTCGACACCGGGAAGGCGCGCCGCGCGTTCGCAGGTCTTGCCGATCAGCGTGCCGCCGTCAGGCAGTTCGATGAACGGCTTGGGCGAGGCGTCGCGCGAGAGCGGCCAGAGCCGCGAGCCCGCGCCACCGCAGATGATTGCCGGGATAAGCGTCACGCTCGAATGCTCCCAAGGTTACGTTTTGCCAGTTCGAGCCCCCAGGAAAGGCGTGTTGCGGCCTGTTCCGCGTCACGGGTTTCGACATAGCATCTCAGCTCCGGCGCATTGCCGGAAGCGCGAAAATGGACCACTTCGCCATTGGCGGCAAATATGCGCACCCCGTCGCTGGTATCGAACCGCGCCGCGCCGCCCAGTTCGGCGAAGCTCGCCTGAGCGAAGGCGTTATCTTCGGCCAGACGCTTGAGGAAGGACGACGATTGCTCGCTCGGGGCGTCGGTGAGCCGGTCGCTCGCGGCCGGGAGAAACCCGATTTCTGCGGCGATCTCGGAAAGGGGCCGCCCGTGACGGCGGATTTCCGCCAGACAGCTCACGATGGGTAGTACGGCGTCGCGTGTCGGCAGGGCCCCAAGCGATGCGCGGTCTTCGAAGCCGTCGACGGTCGAACCGAGCAGGACGCCTCCATTGGCCTCGAAGCCGACGACGATCCTGCCGCTGTCGCGTTCGGCCTTGCCGAGGCCCTCGATTACATAGGGCGAGCCGACTTTCGTGCGCACCACGCGGTCGAACAGCCCGCAGGCTTCCAGCGCCGAATTCGAGGTGACCGGCGTCACGATGCTGTAGGCGCCCAGATGGCGCGCGGTCAGCGCGCCGACCAGATCGCCACGGATGAATGCGCCGTTTTCGTCGGCGATCAGCGGGCGGTCGGCGTCGCCATCCGTCGAGACGATGGCATCGAGCTTGTGCTCACTGGCCCAGCCCTTGAGCAATGCCCTGTCTTCCGGGCGCAGCGCCTCGGTGTCGACCGGTATGAAACGATCCGAGCGACCCAGCGCGATCGTCTTGGCGCCCAGCGGCGAGAGGATGTCGACCAGCACGTCGCGGGCGACGGAGGAATGCTGGTAGACGCCGATGGTCAGGCCTTCCAGCGTGTCGGGCGCGAAATGGTCGAGATAACGCGAAACATAGAAGGCCAATGCCCTTGTGTCCGCCGCTTCGGTGACCGGCGCCTGCCGGGAGGCGAGATCGGCGCCCAATTGCGCGTGGCGCTGCGCGATGTCCGCCTCGTCCGCTTTCCCGATTTCGCCGGTGGGAAGATAGAATTTCAGCCCGTTGCGGTCGTCCGGGATGTGGCTTCCCGTCACCATGATCGAAGGTGCATGTTCGTGCATGGCGTGGGCCGCAAGTGCTGGGGTTGGCAGCGGGCCGCATTCCACCGCCGTCAGCCCCGCATCGGTGAGGGCTGCCACGCACAGCCCCGCAATCGCCGGGCTGGAGGCCCTGAGATCGTGCCCGACGAAAACCTGCCCGTCCCTGCCGGCCGCGCCGCGCGCGATCAGCATCTGCGCGAATGCCAGCGAATAGGCATAGGCCGGCCGGCCGTTCAGTTCGCTGACGAGGCCGCGAAGGCCGCTAGTGCCGAATTTCAAGGAGGTGTCAGCCATATCCTCGGTATTTTCCGATGATTGAGACGGTTTCGAGTACCCGAACCGATCAGCTTTTGGCAAGGAATCCTGTCTTCGCGATGGTTAATTGCAGCTGCTATCGTGTTGCATGGTTAAGGTTGCGGCCGCTTGAGTGCCGATTAACCTTGCGTTGGACCCATGGCCTGCCGTGCTTTATGGCTCTTGCAGGGCAGGTTTTTCGGATTCGCACACCAGAGACCTGCGACTTCGGCCAACATGCCGGATGTTGCGGTGGTTCGGGTTTGTCGAGCTGAGGTTCGGTGTATGCGCATAGCGGTGGATGGAAGAAATCTGCTCCCCGAACTGTCGGGCCTGGCGCGTTATCTGCTGGAGATCGGCGCGGCATTGGCGTCACGCGGGCACGAACTGACCTTCCTGATGCCGGGCGAGCCGGACGTCGGCCTGGCACTGCCATCCGGCTTTAACATTCGGTCATCGAACATGCCGGGGCTAGCGGGCAGGCTGCTCTGGTCGGCGACCGCGCTGCCGGCCGGCGTGCGCGAGCTTCGACCTGATGTGTTCTGGGGCCCGGCCCACCGTCTGCCGCCCGGTCTTCCCGACGATTTGCCGAGGCTGGTCACCATTCATGATCTCGTCTGGCGCCGCGCGCCCCGGACCATGCGGCTGAAGGGGTGGCTAGGCGACCGCTTCCTCATGGGGTCTGCAATCGCACGCGCGGACATTCTCTGCGCCGTCTCGGCGGCGACAGCCGCCGACATCGCCGAATTTTTCCCTGCCGCGCGCGACAAGGTCCGCATCGTGCCGCCGCCCGTACTGAGCCTTGCCGCGCGAGCGGGCGAGGGGCCCAACGAAACGGGTATCGACCGGCCCCTGATTGAAGGCCCCTATGTGCTCTTCGTCGGGACGCAGGAGCCGCGCAAGAACCTGAAAGGCCTGGTCGAGGCCTTCGCCCGCCTTCCGCGCGAACTGCAGACCAGCCATCGGCTCGTGATCTGTGGTGGCGCCGGCTGGGGAGGGCAGGACGCAGCCCATCTTGCCGCGATAAACGGCATCGCCGATCGCGTCACGGTTATGGGCCATGTCGACGATCGCGACCTGGCCGAGCTCTACACTCATGCACGCTGCCTCGCGATGCCGTCCCTGCACGAAGGCTTCGGCCTGCCGATCGTCGAGGCGCATCGTTTCGGCGTGCCGGTCCTGACGTCGGACCGCTCATCCATGCCGGAAGTGGCGGGCGAGGGCGCGCTCTATGCAAATCCGGACGATGCCGCCTCTGTCGCCGCACAGCTCGAAAAACTGCTTCGCGATGACGCCCTGCTCGCCCGTCTGTCCAAGGCTGCGCGGGCCAATGCCGGGCGCTATTCACTCGAGAGCAGCGCTGACGCCATGGAAGCGGCGCTGGAGGCCGCCGTTGACGCGTGCGGGCACCGCCGATGACGATCCGCGTCCTGCATTTCTACAAGACGTATTACCCGGACTCCTTCGGTGGCGGCGAACACGTGATCCGGGAGATCGCGGCCGGCACGGCACCGCTCGGCATCGACTCGACGGTGCTCTCGCTCAGCCGCGATCCGGGGCGGAACACGGTGACGCTGGACGGGCACCGCGCGATCAAGGCGTCAATTCTTCTCGAGCCGGCTTCGACGCCGTTTTCGCTTGATGCCCTGCGCAAGTTTCGCGAACTCGCGCGTGAGGCCGACATCATCCACTACCATTTCCCCTGGCCGTTCATGGATGTCGCGCATCTGCTCCATGCAAGGGGCAAGCCGGCGCTCGTGACCTATCATTCCGACGTCGTGCGCCAGCGTTTCATCAACACCTTCTATCGCCCGCTGATGCATCGCTTCCTGTCGGACATGAAGGCCATCGTTGCGACTTCGCCGCAGTATGCCGAGACGAGCCCGGTCCTTGCCCGCTACCGCGACCGTGTGGAGATCATCCCGCTCGGCATGGCGGACCGTAGGGACGAATTGGACCCGGACAAAGTGGCCCGCTGGCGTCGCGAACTGCCGACGCGATTTTTCCTCTTCACCGGCGCCCTGCGCTACTACAAGGGACTGGAAACCCTGCTGCAGGCCGCGCGCGACGTCGGGCAGACGATCGTGATCATCGGAGGCGGCCGAAGGGAAGCTTACTGGCGCGGCAGGGCCGAGGGTCTGTCCAATATGCGCTTCCTCGGCGCGGTGGACGACGCCGACAAGTTCGCCATCCTCTCGCTTGCGACCGGGCTGGTCTTCCCGTCCGACCTGCGCGCCGAAGCGTTCGGATTGTCGCTGGTCGAGGCGGCGATGTTCGAAAGGCCGATGATCTCCTGCGAGATCGGAACCGGCACGAGCTACGTCAATGTCGACCACCAGACCGGCATCGTCGTGCCGCCACGCGATCCCGGAGCGCTCGCTTCGGCCATGCGCACGCTTGCCCGCGATCCGGCTTTGGGCGACACGCTGGGGCAGGCGGCCCGGAAGCGCTACGAGTCGCTGTTCACGCGCGAGCGCATGGCCGCTTCCTACGCCGAACTGTATCGCAGGCTGGCAAAGCCTAAAGCCTGAAGCCCGGTCCACATGTCCCAATCGGCACCAAATTGACCGCCCGCTTCGCAAGTGACACAACAATCCGGTGACAATGAAACGATACTCAAGAGCGAAACAGATGGATGCCGGGAGCGCATGAAGATGAACTGGATCCTGCGCAAATTGCTGGGTGTGGCCGGATCGAATCCGACCTTTCGCCACGCCGCGCGGAATCTGGTCGCTGGCGTTCCCGTGCATCGCCACCTGCTGTCGTGGGTTATGGCGCGCGCCAATGCCGACATGATCGCTGCTGCCGGGCGTTTGAACCGTGCGCGGCCCAACGGTCAAGTCGCCGCCGGCTTCGAGGATCGCGAGCGTCTGTTTCGTGCCGCCCGCGCCATCGTGGCGCTTGATCGGCAATCGCACGGCAGGGCTTGATGACCGCGCATCCGCCGAAAGACTCGCTCCAGCTTGTCTACATCTCGGCGAGACCGGACCGGATCGCGCGCTCGATCGTAAGTTTTCAACGCCACTACGCCGCCGATCGCGTCGTCGTGCTGACCGCCGATTCGATGAAATCGAAGATGATTTCGACACTGAACGGTCTCGGCATCGCCGCCACCGTTTTGGCGGATGGCGAGGTTCTGGCCGAACACGCCAGATACGCCGAACATGCCGAACGCAATTGCCGGCTGCGCGCCGCGCTCTATCGCCACGAAAGCGTCGAGGATGTCTTTCTGGCGATGGACGATGACTGCATCCTGCTGCGCGAATTGCCCGGAGACCATTTCTTCGACAAGCGCCGAATGGTCGCGCGTTACAGCCACCCCTCGCTGTCCGGCTGGAAATCGGCCTCGTTCGGCGAGCCGACCTCCTTCGATCGTCAGCAATGGAACACGGCGGACATGCTGGCCGGTGCGGGATTGCCCGAAAAAGGCTTCGCCGCCCACCAGGCCCAGATCGTCGATAAGGCTGCCGCCAACGCGGTGTTCGACGAGTTCCTGCCGGGCGCCAGCGGTCCGATCTGCGAATGGGGGCTCTATTTCAACGCGGTCTGCGCGCGTCAGCCCGACCGTTTCGTGGCACGCCCGACCACGACGCTGTTCTGGCCAGAGAGCTTCGATTCCTGGATGCCGGACTGGTTCGAGGAAGACGTTCGCTTCGAGAATTTCTATCCGCATCTCTATGAGAGGGGAGGGGCGTTGGCCGAGGCCGGGCTGACGCCCGACAGCGACTGGCGGCTCAAGCGCACCCATGCCATGGCGCGCTACGCGGCCCATCACGCCCAGCGCATGCTGAACGAATTGTCGAATGGCGAGGCGCCTTCGATCACCCTCGCTGAAGAGGGTGCAATGAGCCTTGGTTCCAATGCCGGGCAGCTATTCGGCTTTCCCGGCATGATCCTGAAACTGTCGGTCGGCACGGGAGACGGCCGTTCGCTCAGGATGGACTACGCCATCCTTGAAGATGGCCGTCCCGTCGCCGAATCCGCCTCGCCGACACAGGAGGTGGGTCCGGGCGCAGATATGGCAATCCGCCTCCCGCCCCGCACCGGCGAGTTCGCGCTCGTGGTCAGAAGCGGGACAGGTGACGCGGCGACGCATCTTTCGCTGCCGCTCTTCGTGCTTCCCTGGCCCGGAAAGGGGTGAGTTTCGACTTGCCTATGCGTGTCGTCGGCTTCCGGAAGGTAAGACGCCTGCCGCGTCCCCTTGAGGCACCTGTGTCGCGTCAGCGACGGAGCGCGGCAGCATGGAGCGGTCGATTGCGGTAAAGACGGGAATAGTCTCATAGGTCCGGCCGCCGGAGTATTTCAACTCGTAGGGAATTCCGGCCTTCTCCAGAATGTCCAGCAATTGCTGGTACAGTGCCAGATGATCGACCTTCGCGATGATATCGGTCATCGCCGGTTTGGGTTTTCTGTCGGTCGAAAGGTGCCGTCGCAAGAGTGTCCGGGAAAGCGATTTCAGCTTGCAGCGGATGGTCTTTGCCAAGGCTTTCGGCTTGCGCTTGTTCTGCAGTCCGCGCGCCGGTGCACGCGCCACCAAATCGCTCACCGGAGCAACGATGACGATCGCCCTTTCGATGCGGCCCGACTGGATCAGCGCCGCGAACCCCGGTTCGTCGAGCAGGCTCCACTGCTTCGGAAACGTCTCGTCCGCGTCCAGCGTTGCTGCGTGGCGCAAGAGGTTGTAGTGAACGACTCCCCGCGACGGCAGGCCGTTCTTCAACAGGTCTATTCCGAAGACGATCTCATTTTCCGACCAGATACCGCTCTGTTCAATAAACGTCGACTTACCGGAGCAGGCAGAGCCTGCTACCAAAGTAATCATAAAGTATGTTCCCCACTTAAGCCCCCGCGTGGAACTTATCTAAAAAATCCCCGTCTTTTCAATAGGGTTGACGAATATTTGTGTGCCGAAGCGCGCCTCGGTGAAAAAGTAACCGCGATGAATTGACACCCGCACCGTTTTGATGCGGTTGTCGATGCGAGTTTGAAACGCAGGGTAACAGGGAGCGGATCTGCATGCCCATCTACAAGCTGGACGGCAAGGCCCCGACATTGCCGGAGGAGGGGCGCTATTTCGTTGCGCCCGATGCCCATGTGATCGGCAATGTCACGCTCGGCAAGGATGTCGGCATCTGGTTCGGTTCGGTCCTTCGCGGCGACAATGAGCCGATCGTCATTGGCGACCGCTCAAACGTGCAGGAGGGCTCGATGTTCCACACCGATCCGGGCTATCCGATCACGGTCGGCGAGGGTTGCACGATCGGTCATCACGCCATCATCCATGGCTGCACCATCGGCGACAACTCGCTGATCGGCATGGGCGCAGTCGTCCTCAATGGCGCGCGGATCGGCAGGAATTGTCTTGTCGGCGCCGGCGCGCTGGTGACCGAAGGCAAGGAATTTCCCGACAACTCCCTGATCGTCGGTTCGCCCGCACGCGTGGTGCGCGAACTCGATGACGCTGCCGCGGCCCGTCTCGGCCTGTCTGCCGAAATCTATGTCGCCAATTACCGCCGCTTCCTGAAAGGGCTGGAGCGCATCGACTGAAGCGCTCCAGTCGGGAGTTGCAAACGCGACAGCCTGCAATCCCGAGGCACATTGCCGCCCCCTCTAGCGTCTCGCCCAGCCTTGCCGATCCGCGCAAAAGCATGCAAGAACATTGCGGGGTGGACAGGCGTGGCCCAGAGGGGGACTGTCGATGAAGGGACTGGAACGGGTGGTGACCTGGATCGCCCGGTGGACAGCGCTGCTTGGCGGGCTGGTGCTCATACTTATTACCCTGCTGACCGTGGCAAGCGTTTCCGGCCGTGCCATGCTGACCGCTGCCAATCTGCATGACAGCGAGAGCTGGCTGATGCCGCTCTATCCGGTCCTGCGCGCCGTCGGCGGATTCTTCAACGGCATCGGCGCCCAGCCTGTCCCGGGTGATTTCGAACTGGTCGAAGCCGGCACGGGCTTTGCGATTTTCGCCTTTCTGCCCTGGTGTCATCTCAAGCGCGGTCATGCCACCGTCGAGATCCTCGCCAACTGGTTCCCCGACACGATGAACCGTGTCATCGACGTCGCCGCGAACTTCCTGATGCTGGCGATTGCGGCACTGCTCGCCTGGCGCCACTGGGAAGGAACGCTCGACAAGATGTCCTACGGCGAGACGACCTTCATCCTGCAGTACCCGCTCTGGTGGGGCTACGCCGGGGCCATGTTCGGTGCGGTGGTCTTCGTCATCGTCGCGGCTTTCGCATTGCTTCGCTCGATTGCCGAGTTCCGGGATGGTGCGTATGTCGAACGCGCGGGAGCGGTGCATTGAGCAATTTCGAAATCGGGCTCTGGTCGTTCCCGGTCCTGCTCGTCCTGATCTTCCTGCGCATTCCGATCGGGCTGGCGATGCTGCTCGTCGGTGTCGGCGGCAATTACATCATCACCGGTTCTACACTGATGATGTTCAATCAGCTCAAAAGCCTGACCTACGGCACCTTTTCCAGCTATTCGCTGTCGATCGTGCCGCTCTTCCTGCTGATGGGCCAGTTTGCCACGCTGGGCGGCATGTCGACCGCACTGTTCAAGGCGGCCGAGACCTGGATGGGCCATCGCAGGGGCGGCGTCGCCATGTCGGCGATCGGTGCATGCGCTGGCTTCGGCGCGATCTGCGGCTCTTCGCTCGCCACTGCCGCCACCATGGCGCAGGTGGCCCTGCCCGAACTGCGCCGTTACGGCTATTCCTCCGCGCTGGCGACCGGCACACTGGCCGCCGGCGGCACGCTCGGCATCCTCATTCCGCCTTCGGTCATCCTGGTCATCTACGCCATTCTCACCGAACAGAACATCGCCAAGCTGTTCGTCGCCGCCTTCGTGCCGGGCTTCCTGGCCGCCATCGGCTACATGATCGCGATCTCGATCTATGTCCGTCTCTACCCGGAATCGGGTGGCGTGCGCGAGCGTGTGCCCTATGGCGAGCGCTTCCGCGCCCTCCTCGACGTCTGGCCCGTGCTGCTCGTCTTCATTGCCGTCGTCGGCGGCATCTACACCGGCGTCTTCACGCCGACCGAGGCGGCGGCCGTGGGCGCGGCCGGCACGGGGCTGATCGCGCTGATCAATGGCGGGTTGACCCGTCGCTCGCTGGTAGATTCCATTCTGGCGACCGCGTCGTCCACCGGCATGATCTTCCTGATCGTGCTGGGCGCGGGCGTCTATAACGGCTTCCTGGCGCTGTCGCAGTTGCCGCAGCTTTCCGCAGATTATGTCGGCAGTCTTGCCCTCTCGCCCTGGCTGATCCTCTCGATCGTGCTGTTCTTCTACCTGATCTTCGGCTGCGTCATGGATTCGCTCTCCATGGTGCTGCTCACCGTGCCGATCTTCTTCCCGATCATGACGGCGCTCGATTTCGGCATGGACACCGAATCCTTCGCGCTGTGGTTCGGCATCCTGGTGCTCATCGTCGTCGAGGTCGGGCTGATCACGCCACCGGTCGGCATGAATCTGTTCGTCATCAATTCCATGGCGCGCGACATCCCGATTATCCAGACCTTCAAGGGTGTGCTGCCCTTCGTCCTGAGCGATCTCATCCGGGTGGCGATCCTCACCGCCTTCCCGGTAATCACCCTGTTCATGGTGAATTTGGTCTACTAATCTCTGAGGCGAGTGGAGTCGGGGCACCCACGCAACCGGGCACCTTCGTGCTCCCCTGCGACCTGAATCGCGCTAGTTGCAGAAACTCCCATCGCAAGTCCTTTTTCCGCCGGCCCACCCACCGGCCAACCAGTCCGTTCCGTCATGTCCGTTGCCGATTTCATCTTTCGTCCGTTCGAGACGATCATCCGCCCGCTGGATGTTCCCTACAGGCCCTTGCCGTCCAAGGGGCCGTTCGCGCTGGTTCTGCATTTCGCGGGCATGTTTCGCGGTGTTCTAATCGCCGTCGCCCTTCTGGTCATGCTGCTCGAGGCGATCAACCTCGCCATCATCTGGGGTGTTTCCTTCGCCGTCGACGGCATCGGCGCGCAGGGTGCGGCGGCATTCCTGAGCGCCGAATGGCCGACGTTGGCGCTCCTCGGTTTCCTCGTCTTCCCGATGATGCCTTTGCTGATCTTCATCGCCAACGCCCTGAACGGGCTGGCCGTGGCGGTCAACATGCCGGCGGCCATGCAATGGCAGGGGCACAAGGCCGTCGAACGCCAGGACCTCGCCTTCTTCCACGATACCTTTGCCGGCCAGGTCGCCTCGCGTATCGCCCAGGCCGCCGGCGCCCTGCAGCAGCAGATCGTCGTCGCCTTTTATTCCATTCCCTATTTCTCGGTGCAGTTCTTCGGCTCGCTCGTCCTGCTCGCCGCCCTTTCATGGCCGCTGATGCTGCCGGTCCTCGTCTGGATCGCGGTCAACATCGCACTGGCAGCCTGGGCCGTGCCGCGCTTTTCGGAGCGTGCACGGCGCTCGGCCCGCACGCGCAGCCGCGTGGTCGGCGCCATGACCGACCTTTACGCGAACATCCAGATGGTCAAGCTGTTCGCCGCAGAGGACAGCGAGGCCAACGGCATGCGCGTCGTGATGGGCGACGCCATCCGTGCACAGCAGACCGAGCGCCGCCTGAATTTGACGACCGATACCCTGGTCGTCGCGCTCAACGCGCTCCTCATCCTCGCCAATGTCGCCATCGGCTTCTGGGGTCTCGTCGCGGGGTTTGTCTCCACGGGCGAGTTCGTTGCCTCCATCGCCATCGTGCAGCGGCTCAACGCCAATTCGCGCGCCTTCCTGCAGATGGGCCAGCAAATCTTTCACGCGGTGGGCACGATCCGTGATGCGATGCCCGTCATCACCACGCCGCCGGCCATCACCGATGCGCCGGATGCCGGACCGCTGGCGGTGACGCAGGGCGAGGTGGCCTTCGCCGATGTCCGGTTCGAGTACCGCGAGGGCCAGCGGGTGATCCGCAACCTGTCGCTCACCATCCGCCCCGGCGAGAAGGTGGGGCTGGTCGGGCTGTCGGGTGCGGGCAAGTCGACGCTGGTCAATCTGCTCCTGCGCTTCTTCGACGTCGATGGCGGCGCGATCCGGATCGACGGCAGGGATATTCGCGAGGTCACGCAGGAAAGCCTGCGCCACGCAATCGGCGTCGTCACCCAGGACGTCTCGCTGCTGCATCGTTCCGTCGGCGACAACATCCGCTATGCGCGCCCCGAGGCTTCCGTCGAGGAGATGGAGAAAGCAGCAAGGCTCGCCGAGGCCGAAGGCTTCATCGCCGATCTGGCGGACGCGGAAGGTCGCAAGGGCTATGAGGCCTTTGTCGGCGATCGCGGCGTGAAGCTGTCCGGCGGGCAGCGCCAGCGCGTCGCCATTGCCCGCGTCCTGCTGAAGGACGCGCCCATCCTCGTGCTCGACGAGGCAACGTCGGCACTCGACAGCGAGGCCGAGGCAGCGGTTCAGGACAAGCTGGCGATCCTGATGGAGGGCAAGACCGTGATCGCGATCGCGCACCGCCTGTCGACCATCGCCAGCATGGACCGCATCGTCGTCCTCGACGAGGGCCGGATCGCGGAAGAGGGCACGCCTGACGAACTGCTCGAACGCGACGGCCTGTATGCCCGGCTGTGGAAGCGCCAGACCGGTGGCTATATCCCCAGGGAGATGGACTGATCCGGAATAGCCCGTATCAGACAATGGATATCAGGCAGGCCGGGCGGCAACGGTGAACGCAAGCGAGCCGACATGCTCGATTTCGCCGGTGACGGCATCACCCGGCTCCAGTCGACCGACACCGGCCGGCGTGCCGGTGAGGAACAGATCGCCTAGCTTGAGCTCGATCGAACGACTGGCAAACGCGATGATGTCGGGCACGGGCCAGATCATCTCAGACAGGTCCGCGTCCTGGCGTATCGCGCCATTGACCGAAATCCGAATGAACCCGCTCGTCGGATGGCCGCATTGTGTCGCCGGTACCAGCGGCCCGCAGGGCGCGCTGGCATCGAACCCCTTGGCCCAGTCCCACGGACGGCGGCTCGCCTTGGCCTCGTCCTGCAGGTCCCGGCGCGTGAGATCGACCCCGACGCCATAGCCCCATACATGATCGAGCGCGGCAGCCGGGTCGATATCGACGCCGCCCTTTCCGATCGCCACCACCAGCTCGATCTCGTGATGCAGATCGGCGGTCATCGGCGGATAGGGGAGGGGACTTCCCGAATCGCGCACGCAGTCGGCCGGCTTCATGAAGAAGAAGGGCGGTTCGCGATCCGGATCGTTGCCCATCTCGCGCGCATGGGCGGCGTAGTTGCGGCCGACGCACACAATGCGGCGTACGGCAAAGCGTTCGTCCGAGCCCGCGACGGCGACGGAGGCCTGTGCGGGCGGCGCGAGAACATAGTCGGTCATGCTGAAATTCCTTCTGCGAAGCGCGCGATTTCACGGGCGACGCGCTCGCCATGCGTATGGATGATCCAGTGATCCGCGTCAGGCAACTCAATGCGCTCCAGCCGTGGCGCGAAGGCTTCGAGCCCTTCGGTCGCGCTCGGCCGAAGGGCGGTGTCGGCCGCGCCCCAGAGCAGCAGATGCGGCATCGGCACCAGGAACCGCTCCGCCGGCAATTGCAGCAGCGGCGCCTCCGGCGTCGCTTCATCCGGCTTCGGCACCACGAGCGGTGTGGCGCGATACCAGTTCAGCATGGCATTCAGCCGTCCCGGCTGCGACCATGCCGCGCGGTAGCCTGCGCGCTCTTCGTCACTCATCCACGCCGTCAGGGAGAATTTCTCGAGCATGCCCAGCGTCAGGGCGTAGTCGTTCTCGGCCATCCTTTCGGCGGCGCGCGGCATGCGCAGCCGGTGGAAATACTGGCTCGCCTCGGTCTGGGCGGCATCGTTCAGGAGCGCACGCTGGAAGGTGATCGGATGCACGCCGTTGGCGATGACGAGGCCGGCAACGCGTTCTGGTGCGCCGATGGCAAGCGCATAGGCGACCGATGCGCCCCAGTCATGGCCTGCGAGGATGAAGCGTCGCTCGCCCAGAAGGCGCGACGTCAGCGCCAGCATGTCGCCGACCAGCTTGCCCGTCGCATAGTGTTCGACGTCCTGCGGCGCATCGGAAAGATTGTAGCCACGCTGGTCCGGCGCGATGACGAGGTAGTCATTGGCAAGCCGGGTGAATACCGGCCGCCAACCCGCCCAGTATTCCGGAAATCCGTGCAGGAACAGGATCGGCTGGCGTGCATCGTCGAGCCTGCCGTCGGCACCTGTGACGCCATTGGTGACGGCGTGCAGGCGCACCTCGCCGCAATCGACGAAGATCGAATGGAATCCTTCCGGCAACACGGTCACGCATCTCTCCTTGCGGTTGCCGGGACTATTCCACCGCATCGCGCTGCGCCGCAAGGCGTTCGCGCCAGAAGATGAACAGGCCCGAACCGACGATGATGGCGATGCCGAGCCATTTCAGCACGTCGGGGAAGTCGCCGAATACCAAGAACCCGAGCAGGGTTGCCGCGACGATCTCGAGATATTGCAGGGGCGCGAGCACGGAGGCGGGCGCCTTGCGGAAGGCGTAGACCAGCACGAGATGCGACATCGTTGCCATGACGCCGACCCCGATCATCAGCCCCCATCCGGTCGCGTTCGACCAGACGGGATCGAGCACGGCCGAACCGCTGCCCTGGCCAAGCCACATGATGATCCCGATGAACAGCACGCCGAAGAAGCCGGCGAACGCCTGCATGGTGATCGCATCCTCGCGCGCCGACATGCGCCGCGTCAGGATCAGGTAAACGGCGAAGGTCGTGGCCGTGACGACTGGCAGCAGCGCCACGAGACCCAGTTCCTGGAAGCTCGGGCGCACCACGATCATCGCGCCGACAAAGCCGACGAAGCTGGCGAGGTATCGCCGCCAGCCGACTTTCTCGCGCAGGATCACGCCACCCAGCAGGGTCAGCACCATTGGCTCGATGAAGAAGATGGCGACTGCGTCGGCGAGCGGCATGTGGCTGAGCGCGGTGATGAAGGCAATCGTCGCCAGTCCGATCAGCACGCCGCGCACGGCGTGGATGCCGACCATCGCGGCGGTCAGCCCGGCGAGGCCGCCGCGCCACAGCACGATGGGGGTGAGGGCGAGGAACTGCACCGCGAAACGCACCGCGGTGACCTGCGCCGACGGCGCGTAATCGGTGGCGAGCTTGGCAAAGACATCGACGCAGGGCGCGATGACCGTGAACACCACCATCAGCACGATGCCGGTCGTGATCTCGCCCGACGCGCCGCGCGGGATCGTCACGGCATGCGGCGAGACCGGCTGCGCGGCGCCCGGCTGATCGGCCGGCAGGCCGATCGCGCCCTCCGGATCGAAGCCTTTCGCAGAGGCGTTGCGGTTTTCGTCGGTTCCGCCGGTCATGGCCTCGCTACCTCCCTGCGCGATGGTTCGCGGCGGATCGTGGACCGATCCGGCGATCCCGATCAGGGCCAGGCGTGTAGACCTTCAGGTACCAGAGGTCAAAGGCCGATTGGGGACAACGATCAGCTGATGCGGTTGCGCTCGATGGCGAGGTGGTCGTAGCCGCCATTGTCGCCATTGCCGAGATCGCCGGTCACCGCGTCCTGCCAGCGATAGCCGACAATGGCGCCGTTGAGCGCGCCGGAAATGATGTTGTCGGAGATGACCGTATTGCCCGCGCCCTCCACCACCGAGACACATATCCCGGTTTCCGAGCCGCGGATCACGTTGGATGTGGCGACGACGTCGCGCAGATAGGGACCCCAGCCCAGCATCATGCCGAAGCGTTCGGCATTCTCGATGACATTGCCGGTCACCGTGGTGTCGGCTTCCGCCGAAATCCCTTCGCCGAACGGATGGTCCTTGTCGACATAGGGGGCCGTGCGCCGGATGTTGCGGATCAGATTGCCCGAGCACACGGCCATGCGTCCACCCTGCATGAAATTGGTGATCGAGATGCCGCGCGCGCCGCCGTCGATGACATTGCCCGAGATCATCGCGCCGACGAACTCGAACTCCGAATAGATCGCCGTCTCGCCGGAACGAAGACACTGGTTGCCGGTGATCTGGACGTTGGAACCCGCATTGGAGCGGATCGCCGAAAACGCGCAATCGCCGATATGGTTGTTGGCAATCATCACCGAATGCGCCCGGAACACGTTGATGCCGTTGCCCCACTGGCCGGTGCCGCCATTGAGCGCGCCGATGTTGAAGACCCGGTTGCCGGTCACGATCGTCCCGTCCTCGCCGGCCTGCCAGCGATGGACGAGGATGCCGCCGTTCGAACAGGCCGAGACCTCGTTGTCGGTGATCGAGAGCCCGCGATTTTCCAGCGCATAGATGCCGCAATCACCGCCCGCGCCGGAGATGATGGAACGCGTGATGCGCCCGCGCGAGCGGTCGATGTGAATGCCCTTCTCGACGCTGCCCAGCACCTGGCAGTTCTCGACGACGGCATGCTCGGCATTGGAGATGCGCAGGCTTGCTTCGGCATAGCTTTGCACGCCGCGATTGGCGCCGTCGATGACTAGCCCGGTCAGTTCGAGATGCCTGGCGTTTTCGGAGAACAGAAAATGGCCGCCGCCGGCGAAGACGAGCCGGGTGGCGCCGGGTATGCCCGTCAGGCGCGTGCGCGAGGGCAGGGTGATGTTGGAGACGAAATAGGTGCCGGGCGGCAGGAAAACCGGCTTGTCCTCTTCCGCCGCGCGTTCCAGCGCGGATTGCAGGCGCCGGCTCTGGTCGTCGATCGTGCCGGGAATCAGGCCGAATTCGGCCGCGTTGACCGATCCGCGCAACTGTGCGGTGGCGAGCAGGTTGCTGTCGCCTGCCTGTGCCGGAACGGACACTACGGCGGCTGCGGCAGCGGCCGAGCCGGTCACTGTCGCGCCAAGGAACAGTCTGCGTGTGATGCCGGATGAATTGCGTTTCATTTCGGGACAGTTCCTGTCTATCTTGCCATTCGTCCCGTTTTCGAGCAGGAACCATGCCAGCAAATGTCCGCCGGAGCGGGCCAGGAACGACAGGGAGAGCGCCATGCTCGAGGAAGGGCGGATCTATCTCGGCACGAGCCGCAAGCCGGACGACACCATCAACGAGCCGGAATATCTCGAGCTGAAATACGCCAACCGTCACGGCCTCGTGACGGGCGCGACCGGTACCGGCAAGACGGTGTCGATGCAGATCCTCGCGGAGGGCTTTTCCAATGCCGGCGTGCCGGTGTTCTGCGCCGACGTGAAGGGCGACGTCTCGGGCCTCGGCGCCATGGGCGAGATGAAGGACTTTCTCGAAAAGCGCGCCTCGACCATCGGCTTTGCCGACGAATACGAGATGCAGGAATTCCCGGTGATCTTCTGGGACCTGTTCGGCGAGAAGGGCCATCCCGTCCGCGCCACGGTCTCGGAGATGGGGCCGCTCCTGCTGTCGCGCCTGATGGATCTCAACGACACGCAGGAAGGCGTGCTCAACATCGCCTTCAAGCTCGCCGACGATGAGGGCATGCTGCTGCTCGACCTAAAGGATCTGCGCGCGCTGCTCACCTCCATGGGCGACCGTGCCAAGGAGATTGCCCAGACCTACGGCCTGGTCTCGACCGCCTCGATCGGCGCCATCCAACGGCAATTGCTGGTACTCGACAGCCAGGGCGGCGAGAAATTCTTCGGCGAGCCGGCGCTGAAGATCGAGGACCTGATGCGCACCACACGCGATGGGCGCGGCGCGATCAATATCCTCGCCTCCGACCGGATCATGTCCTCGCCGCGCATCTACGCGACCTTCCTGCTCTGGCTGCTGTCGGAGCTGTTCGAGGAACTGCCCGAGGTCGGCGATCCCGAAAAACCCAAGCTGGTCTTCTTCTTCGACGAGGCGCACCTGCTGTTCGACGAGGCGCCCAAGGCACTGGTCGACAAGGTCGAGCAGGTCGTCAAGCTGATCCGCTCCAAGGGGGTGGGGGTGTTCTTCGTTACCCAGAACCCGATCGACATTCCCGAGGAAGTGCTCGCCCAGCTCGGCAACCGTGTCCAGCACGCGTTGCGCGCCTATACGCCGCGCGAGCAGAAGGCGGTCAAGACGGCGGCCGATACCTTCCGCCCCAATCCGGAGTTCGACACGAGCGACGTCATCACCAATCTCGGCGTCGGCGAGGCGCTGGTCTCCACGCTGCAGGCCAAGGGTGCACCTTCCATCGTCGAGCGCACGCTGATCCGCCCGCCATCCTCGCGCCTCGGCCCGCTGACCGACAGGGAACGTCAGGAACTCATCGACATGAGCCCGGTCGGCGCGCAGTACAATGAGGAGATCGATCGCGAATCCGCTTTCGAGATACTGCAGAAACGCGCCGAGGAAGCCACGAAGCGCGAAGAGGAAGAGCGCGAGCGTGAGGAGCGCGAGGAAAAGGAACTGGCCGAGAGCCGCCGCGCCGATTACGACCACCGCAACCCGTGGTCCAATCCGTGGGGCGAACCGGCGAGCCCGCGCGCGCCCTATGGCAAATCCTCGACACGGCGCACGAGCACGCGGCGCTCCAACCGGCAATCGGTGACGGAGGCTGCCGTCAAGTCGCTGGCGCGCACCGTCGCCAACCAGCTTGGCCGGGCGCTTGTGCGCGGCATTCTGGGCGGGCTGAAGCGGGGGCGTTAGAGCCGCTTCGGGCTACAACAACCCGCGCAAATCCTTCAGCACCGCCACTGGCTTCAGATCGGTGTATTCGTCCGGCTGGCCGGTGCGGTTGATCCATCGGCATTCGAAACCGAAGGCCGCCGCACCGGCAATGTCCCAGCGGTTCGAGGACTGGAACGACACCTCGCCGGGCGCTATGCCGTAGGCGTCCGTCACCATGGCATAGGTCTTCGGCACCGTCTTGAACACACCGACTGCCTCCACCGAGAAGACGTTGTCGAGCAGATGGTCGATGCCGGCGGAGGTCACCGCGCTTTCCAGCATGCCGGGCGAGCCGTTCGACAGGATCGCGAGCTTCGTGCCGCCGGCCTTGAGGGCTTGCAGCACCTCGGCGACCTCGCCATAGCAGTCGAGCGTCTCATAGGCTTCCATAAGTTTTTCGCGTGCGCCGGCATTGGCGCCCGGCACCGAAGCCAGCGCGAAATCGAGCGCCTCGCCGGTCAGCGTCCAGAAGTCGCGATAGCCGTCCATGCCCGATCGCGTCCACGAATATTCCAGCTGCTTGTTGCGCCAGATTTCGGAGACGCGGGCCGCTTGCGGGCCGACTTCTCCGGCGTGGCGCGCCACGGCGGAATGCACGTCGAACAACGTGCCATAGGCGTCGAATACATAGGCCGCATAGCTCACGATTGCCTCCCGGATCACCCTCGATCCAACCCCGATTTGACGGAACAAACTGGTCCCGGGGCCATTGTCTCGTCAAGCTTCCCGGAATAGGTATGGATCGCAGGATTTCTACCGCGTGTGGCGGGAAGCCGGTTCGCAACAATCTGAAATACAGTCTCGAGGAGAGCCATCATGTCGTTCGAATTGCCCGAACTCCCCTATGATTACGAAGCGCTCGCGCCGTTCATGTCGCGCGAAACGCTGGAATTTCACCACGACAAGCACCACCAGGCCTATGTCAGCAAGGGCAACGAACTGCTCGAGAAGTCGGACCTGAAGGGCAAGTCGCTCGAGGAGATCGTCAAGGGCAGCTATGGCAAGGACCAGGCGCTCTTCAACAATGCCGGACAGCACTACAACCACATCCATTTCTGGAAGTGGATGAAGAAGGGCGGCGGCGGAACCTCGCTGCCGGGCAAGCTGAAGGCAGCCATCGATTCAGATCTCGGCGGGTACGACAAGTTCAAGGCCGATTTCGTCGCCGCCGGTGTCGGTCAGTTCGGTTCGGGCTGGTGCTGGCTCGCGCTCAAGGGCGGCAAGCTCGAGATCATGAAGACGCCGAACGGTGAAAACCCGCTTGTGCACGGCGCAGAACCCGTTCTGGGCTGCGATGTCTGGGAACATTCCTATTACATCGACTATCGCAACGCGCGGCCGAAATACCTCGAGGCCTTCGTCGACAGCCTGATCAACTGGGATTATGTCGAGGAGCGTTTCACCGCCGCGATGGGCTGAGCCCGCGAGGTGATGCCGAAAGGGACGCCGGAGTTCGCGCTTCGGCGACCCCATCTAGGACAGTCTTGCTGACGAAATGTTTACCGAAGAAGCGAGAGGCTTGATCCAACCCGGCTCGAAACCTTCATATTGTCGTGCCATAGTGAACTCGGGCAAGCGACCGAGCGTTTTACGCTAACCAGCCAGCGGAGTCTTTTCATGCACAAATTCATTCTGGGTGTGGCCGGAGCCATGCTTCTTGCCACGAACGTGGCCCACGCCGATGCCATCTCCGACCGTCAGGCGGCGATGAAGAAGAACGGGGCCGCCATGGGCGTGCTCGTCAAGACCGTCAAGGGCGAGATGGACTACGATCCTGCCGCCGTTCTCGCAGCGTTCAACACCATGCGCGAGGACATGGACGGGTTTGAAGAGCTGTTTCCCGAAGACAGCATGAGCGGTGGCGATACCACCGCCGCGCCGGCGATCTGGGAAGACAAGGAAGGGTTCAAGGCCGCCGTCGAGAAGATGGAATCCGATCTTGATGCCGCGATTGCCGCCGCGCCGGCTGACAAGGCCGCCTTCATGCCGGTTTTCCAGCAGGTCGCGGGCAATTGCCAGTCCTGCCACGAAGCCTTCCGCGTCAAGAAGTGATCCGGCAATCGACCGTATCGAGAGTCTGAACGCATGAAACGAATAGCGGCCGCACTGGTGGTTCTCGCCATTGCGGCCGCTGCCGTCTTTTTCTGGCTGACCATGCCCGCGCGTCTGTCGGCCGACGAACTGGCTGGAATGGAGGCGGGCGACGCCGTCGCCGGAGAACGTATCTTCCACGCCGGCGGTTGCACTTCCTGCCATGCCGATCCGAAATCGGCGGAAGCGGACGCTGGTGAGGATGGCCCGGCGCTGGGCGGCGGGCTTGCTCTGGCAACACCGTTCGGCACCTTCCACGCGCCCAACATCTCGTCCGATCCCGAGACCGGCATCGGTGCATGGTCGGCGGAAGATTTCGCCAATGCCATGCTGCGAGGCGTTTCGCCTGCCGGCCAGCATTACTATCCGGCCTTTCCCTACACATCCTATATCCGCATGAAGTCCGGCGATATCGCCGACCTATGGGCCTACATGAAGACCGTGCCGGCGGTCAGCCGCGAGAACACACCGCACGAACTTTCGTTTCCCTTCACGGTCCGTCGCGGACTTGGCCTGTGGAAGCTGCTCTTCCTGTCGCCCGACCCGGTGGTCGCGATCGACGAGAGCGACGAGAAGCTGGCGCTTGGCCGCTATCTGGTAGAAGGCCCCGGCCATTGCGCCGAGTGCCACACGCCGAGAAATCCGATCGGCGGGCCGGACAAGGCGCGTTGGCTGGGCGGCGGGCCGGCGCCCGAGGGCAACGGCAAGATTCCCAACATCACGCCAGACGCTTCCGGCCTTGGCTCATGGAGCGCCGAGGATATCGGCTATTCGCTGGAATCCGGTTTCACCCCGGAGTTTGATTCCTTCGGCGGGTCGATGGTGGAGGTCCAGCGCAACATGGCGAAGCTGAGCGCCGAGGACCGTCAGGCCATCGCGGCCTATCTCAAATCCGTGCCGGCCGTCGCGTCATCCGATTGATGGATGCGGGCCGCGAGCGCCCGGTTAGTTTTCCTTCCTTCAGACCTCTACCGGCACCGGCGGTTGTTCCGCCGACCGCTCGGCACGGCCGCCTGCATCGCTGGCCGCTCCCGGCTCGCGCAGTGCGAATGCCAGCAGCGCGACGGCGACGAAGGTCGCGATGTTGAAGATCAACGAGACTTCCATGGCCGAGACATACGCCGCGTGCCGGGACTGGTCGGCCGCAAACGAACTGTCCAGTGTCGCGAAGAACAGCTGTCCGGCAATGGCGATGCCGAAGGCGCTGCCGAGGTTCTGGAAGGTCTGCAGCGCGCCAGAGCCCGAGCCCGCATCCTTGTGCGGCACGTCGGCGAGCGCTGTGCGCATCACCGTCGAGATCGTGAAATTCATCCCGATGCCGGAGACGAAGAGCGGCGCGCCAAAGACGAGCGGATGGATATCGTCGCCAACCACGCCGATGATGGTCCGCAGAATGGCGATCCCGATGCCGTAGGCGATCGCGCCGACGATTAGCCGGCCCTTCATGAAGCGGTTGCCGAAAGCGCGGATGATCTGCGAGCCGACGAGAACGCCCATGGCGAACGGCGCCATGGTCAACCCGGCCATCAGCGGCGTGTAGTCGAAGCCCTGCTGCAGGAACAGCGTGATCGGCAGGAAGACGCCCATCGATCCGGCGAAGATCGCCATCAGCAGGATCGAGCCGATGCTGAAATTGATGTTGGCGAGCAGCGAGAGCGGCAATACCTGGCTCTTGCCGCTGCCGCCGCGTGCCCGTTCGTAGAACCAGAAGGCCAGCGACAGCGGCAGGGCGAGCGCCATCATTGCAAACGTCCATGCCGGCCAGCCCAGCGAATGGCCTTCGACCAGCGGAAAGCTCAGACAGAACACCGCAAGCGCGGCAATGACGATGCCGCCCCAGTCGTTGCGCACGTTTGGATGGCCTTCGATCTCGGGCAGGATCTTGAGACCGGCCACGATCACGATCACACCGATCGGCACGTTGACCAGGAAGATCCAGCGCCAGTCGAGGCCGAACAGATTGGCGCCGATCAGCAGGCCGCCGAGGAGCGGTCCGGCGATCGAGGCGAGGCCGGCCGACAGGCCGAAATAGGAAAAGGCGTGCATGCGTTCGCGCGGCGGGAAGATCACCTGAACCGAGGCCAGGATCTGCGGCATGATCATCGCCGAGGCGAGGCCCTGCAACACGCGCGCGATGATCAGCATGCGCATGTCGATCGCCATGCCGCAGAGAGCAGAGAAGACGGTGAATGCACCGATGCCGGTAAGGAACATGCGCTTGCGGCCGACGCGGTCGCCGAGCCGCCCGAGCGGCAGCAGGCCGAGCGCGAAAGCGAGCACATAGGCTGCCGCCACCCATTCGATCTGGCTCGAGGTCGCCGAAAACGCGGACTGCAGGCTGGGCAGTGCCACGTTCACCACGGAAATGTCCATGATGTTCATGAAGCCGCCGGTGAGCAGAAGGATCAGCGCCATCCAGCGGCCCGGATAATCTTCCTGTTGCGCCGAATGGCCTGCATGTGTGGAGTGCGTCGTCTGGTTCACGTCGATGGACCTCGGTTTTATCGCAGGGTGAGCGACCGCTCGATCTCGGCCGCCACCCGGTCGAAGAATTCAATGTTGTCGTCGCGCTTGCGCGCGCTGATCATGGCGCCGATCACCATGGATGCAGCCGCCGGCGGATCGATGTCCGCCCGGAAGCTGCCGTCGTCGCGCCCGCGTGCGAGGATGTCGGCAAGCTGGCTGTGCCAGTAGGCCTGCATCGGGCGGATGACGGCGGCGATCTTCTCGTCGCGCCGCGCCCGCTCGGCCAGTTCCACCATGACCTGATGCAGTTCCGGCCGCTCCAATTCCACGTCGCGGAAATCGGCGATCTCCTGTCGCAGCAGTTCCAGCGGCGAAAGGCCCTCCCGCGGGCGCCGCTCGTGCTGGGCCATGAATTCGGCGCGCAGCGATTCCGCCACCAGCTCTACCAGCGCCTCCTTGGAGGGCACATGGTAGTGCAGCGTGGCGACGTTGATGCCGACGCGCTCGGCGATGTCTCGCGTGCGCAAGCCCTCGAAACCGCGCTCGACAATCAGCGCGCGCGCGGCGAGCGCGATCTGCCGCCGCCGCTCGTCGGTGTCGCAACGCGCCGGATCGGATACTGTCTTGGCTCTTGTGTTCATCCATCAATCAATTGATTGAGAGCGTTTTAAAAGTCAAGCCCCAACGAAGGATCGTCCCATCGCTTGTCCTGAGCGTGCCTCACCGCACATCATCGAGCAGTGGCTGGCATCGTGTCTGTGATGAGTTGAAGGGGTCGAATACGGGCGTTCGTTTCCGCGATCGGGACGGTACCGGATCGATGTCGGCGAAATCACGCGAAAGCGCCGCGCGGAAAGCTAAGTTTCCGCACGCCCCTCAGAGTCGATGCAGTCGTGTCATCCGGGATTGGACCCTAGGCCTGACCACCGGATGCCAGCCCCACCGCCTTCAACGCGAAGGCGTAGCTGAACGCGACTTCCTCCAGCCGCTGGAAGCGGCCGGGCGCGCCGGAATGGCCGGCACCCATGTTCGTCTTCAGCATGATCGGCGCATCGCCTTTTTGGTGGTCGCGCAGCTTCGCGACCCATTTCGCCGGCTCCCAATAGGTCACGCGCGGGTCGGTCAGGCCGCCGATCGCCATGATGGGTGGATAGGCCCTGTCGCGCACATTGTCATAGGGCGAATAGCCGGCAATGGTCGCATAATCCTCCTTCGACAGGATCGGATTACCCCATTCCGGCCATTCGGGCGGGGTGAGCGGCAGCGTGTCGTCCAGCATGGTGTCGAGCACGTCGACGAAGGGCACTTCCGCGATGATGCCGGCGAACAATTCCGGCGCCAGATTGGCGACCGCGCCCATCAGCATGCCGCCCGCGCTACCGCCCTCGGCAACAATCCGTCCCTTGCCGGTGATCTTCTCGGCGATGAGATGTTCTGCCGCCGCAATGAAATCGGTGAAGGTGTTGGTCTTGGTCTGGCGCTTGCCGTTTTCGTACCAGGCGAAGCCCTTGTCCTTGCCGCCGCGGATATGCGCGATGGCATAGACCATGCCACGGTCGACCAGCGACAGATAGTTGGTGCTGAAACTCGCCGGGATCGTCACGCCATAGGAACCGTAGCCGTACAGCAGGCAAGGCGCGGAGCCGTCGAGCGGCGTCGACTTGGCGTAGAGCAGGGTGACGGGAACGGTCTCGCCATCCTTGGCCGGTGCGAAAACTCGCCGCGTGACATAGCGCGCGGGGTCGTGCCCGCTCGGCACTTCCTGCTCCTTGAGCAGCGTGCGCTCGCGCGTTTCCATGTTGTAGTCGTAGACGCGGCCCGGCGTGGTCATGGAGGAATAGGAAAAGCGGATGATATCGGTGTCGAATTCCAGCGAACCGCCCAGCCCCAGCGCATAGGCCTCCTCGTCGAAGGCGATGGCGTGTTCCTCGCCGTCGGAAAGCCGGCGGATGACGATTCTCGGCAGGCCGTCCTCGCGTTCCAGCCGCACCAGATGCCGCTTGAAGACCTCATGGCCGAGGATCAGCCGGCCTGGCTTGTGGGCGACCAGATCGCGCCAGTTTTCGACACCCGGTGCATCGGCCGGCGCGGTGACGATCTTGAAGTCCTTGGCGTTCGCTTCGCCCTCGCCGGCCCGGTTGGTCAGGATGTAGAGCGTGCCGCCGCCTTCATCGATCGAGTACTGGACGGCGGTCTCGCGCGCGGCGACCAGCACAGGCTCGGCGTCGGGCCGGTCGGCCGGCACCAGCCAGGACTGCGAGGTCTCGTGATCGTGCGTGGAGAACACGATCCAGTCTTCCGATGAGGTCGTGCCGACGCCGAGAAAGAAGCCCGGATCGGTTTCCTCCATCAAGAGGGTGTCGTCGTCCTGCGTCGCGCCAAGGCGGTGGAGATAGAGTTTCGAAGGGCGATGATTGGCGTCGACCTTCGTATAGACGAAGCTTGAACAGTCCTTCGAGAACACGCCGCCACCGCTCGTTTCCGTCAGATGGTCGTCGCGGTCCTTGCCGCTCGCAAGATCGCGGAAATGGATCTTGAAGAGTTCCGAGCCCGCGTCGTCGAAGGACCATGACAACAGCTTGTGATCCGGCGAGTGGCTGGCCGAGCCGATCCTGAAATAACCCTTGCCCTCGGCCTCGGCATGGCCGTCCAGCATGATCGCTTCATCACCGCCTTCAGCGGGCAGCCGGAAGAATTTCGGATGTTCGTCGCCCTCCGCGTAGCGCGAGCCATAGGCCCACGGACCATCCTTCATCGGCACCGAGGAATCGTCCTCCTTGATCCGCCCGCGCATCTCGGCGATCAACTGTGTCTGCAACGCCTCCGTGTCTGCCATCAGCGCCGACTGGTAGGCGTTCTCCGCTTCCAGATGCGCGCGGATGTCGGCCGCGAGCACGGTTGGGTCGCGCATGACCTCCTGCCAGTTGTCGGCCCGCATCCAGCCGTAATCGTCTGTCTTCTTGATGCCGTGATGGGTGGTCGTGACGGGCTTCTTTGCGGCGTGGGGCGGCATCGCCGCTTTGGCGTCGAAGGGCATGAAGATTTCCTGCAAATGTATGATCGCCCGCATATGTGCAGGCAGAAGGCGGGCTGGACTGCTTGAAACCTATTCGGTTTCGGAGGGCTTGTCAGCCGGTTCAAAATCCAGTGCGTGGCCGTTCATGCAATAGCGCAGGCCCGTCGGCTGCGGCCCGTCTGGAAAGACATGGCCCAGATGCGCGTCGCAATCGGTGCAGCGGATTTCCGTGCGCTTCATGAAAAAGGAACGGTCGGAATGCTCGCTTACGGCCTCTCCGTCGATCGGTTCATAGAAGCTCGGCCAGCCCGAGCCGGATTCGTACTTCGCCTTGGTGTCGAACAGGGGCTTGCCGCAGCACACGCAGGTGAACACGCCCGGCCGCTTCTCTTCCTGGTGTGGGCCGGTGAAGGCGCGCTCCGTGCCGTGCTTGCGGGTGACCTGATATTGTTCAGGTGTGAGTTGGGCGCGCCACGCGCTGTCGTCCTTGACGATCTTGACCATTTGATGCTCCGTTTGCCCCGTCAGAGTGGACCGGGTGGGCTGCCGATATTCGTTGTTGGAAAGATAATCCATCCCCGCCGCCAATCAACCGTCGACGCCGCTCGCGGAGTTGTGCCTGCCTGCGGCGTTCCTTGCCCTTGCGGCGGCGTGCGCCACGCCTTAAGTGCTAGCAGGCAGAAAAAAAGACCGGCCCGACCATGAGCGTCAGGCACAGGGGAACGATAGGGAATGATGTTGGACGTCGCAGACCAGACTTTGCTGTTCCTGGCCTTGCCTTTCGTTGCGGCGCTGCTTTCCCCGGTCCTGGTCCGCTTGCTTGCGCACAATGCCTCCTGGCCGCTGGCGCTGTTTCCCGCATCGATCTTCTGGCATCTCGTCGGCAAGGCCGAGGCAATCGCATCCGGTGAAGTGTTCACCGGCGGCTTTGCCTGGATCCCGACGCTGGGCGTCAACCTGTCCTACCGCATCGACGGGTTAAGCCTTGTCTTCGGTCTGCTGATATCGGGCATCGGCACCTTCATCGTCCTGTTCTCCGGCGGCTACCTGAAGGGCCACGAACAGCTTGGCCGGTTCCTGGGTTTCATCTTTCTGTTTATGGGCTCGATGCTCGGCCTCGTCATGGCCGACAATCTCTATTGCCTGCTGGTCCTGTGGGAGATGACCTCGATCACCTCCTTCCTGCTGATCGGCTTCAACCACAATTACCGGGCTTCGCGCCGCGCCGCGCTGCAGGCACTGGTCGTCACCGGCGGCGGCGGCCTGTCGCTCATCGCGGCGGTGATCCTCATCCATGGCGCGACGGGTGTCAGCGAGATGTCGCTGGTGCTGGCGAGCGGCGACGCGCTTCGTGAAAGCCCGCTCTACATCGCGGCCTTCATTCTGGTGCTAGGCGCCGCCTTCACCAAGTCGGCGCAGTTCCCGCTGCATTTCTGGTTGCCCAACGCCATGGAGGCGCCGACCCCCGTATCGGCCTATCTGCATTCGGCGACCATGGTGAAGGCCGGCGTCTATCTGCTGATGCGCCTCAACCCGGTCATGGGAGAGACGGTCGCCTGGGAAACCGTGCTGCCCGTCTTCGGCGGCGCGACGCTGATCGTCGGCACGCTGCTCGCGATCCGCCAGACCGATCTCAAGCTGATGCTCGCATACACCACGGTCGCCTCGCTCGGCCTACTGGTGATGTTGACGGGCTTCGGCGGCGAGAAGGCGATCGAGGCGGCGGTCTACTATCTGGTCGCCCATGCGCTGTTCAAGGGCGGCCTGTTCATGGTCGCCGGCACGATCGACCACGAGGCCGGCACGCGCGACATCCGCAAGCTCGGCGGCCTGCGCGCCGCCATGCCGATCACCTTCGCGGCGGCGGCGGTTGCCGCTCTGTCGATGTCGGGCATTCCGCCCTTCATCGGCTTCCTCGCAAAGGAAGAAATCTACGCCGCGCTTGCCAAACCCGACGCCTGGTCGATGATCTTCACCCTGGTCGCCATCACCGGCAATGCGCTGATGCTGGTCATCGCCGCCGCGATCGCGATCAAGCCTTTCCTGGGCGAAGTCAAGGAAACGCCGAAGCATGCGCATGAAGGTCCGATCCTGCTCTGGGCGGGCCCGGTCGCGCTGGGTCTTGTCGGCCTGGGCTCGGCCATCTTCGCCGGCGCAACCAACCATCTCTTCGTCTCGCCGATGTCGGGCGCGATTGCCGGCACCGAGGTCCACGCCCACGCCGAGCTCGCGCTGCATATCGGTGTGCCGCTGGCGCTCTCGCTCGTCACCATTGCGCTCGGTGTGCTGGTCTATTTGCGGCTTGACATCGCGCGCCTCGCCATGGCGCGCCTGCTCCTGATCATCGGCTGGGGCCCGGATCGCGGCTTCGACCAGTTTGTTGCCGGCACCGTGCGCCTGTCGGCGGCGGTTACCCGCGTCATCCACAATGGCCGTCTCGACTACTACATGACCGTCGTCTTCCTGGTGCTCGGCGCCACGCTGCTGGCTGGCCTGATCGGCTGGGGCGAATTGCCGACCGTGCCCGCATGGCCGGAACTGACCTTCTACGAATGGGGTATTCTGGCGATCGCCTTCATCGGCGTCCTCGCCGTGCTGCGGGCAAGCGACCGACTGACGGCCATCGTCAGCCTCGGCATCCAGGGCTTCGCCGTCGCGCTGATCTTCATCCTGTTCGGCGCGCCGGACCTGGCGTTCACCCAGTTCATGGTCGAGACGCTGTCGGTCGTCATCCTCGCCCTCGTCATGACCCGCCTGACACTGCACAAATCCGACCATCGCCCGCCGGTCCAGGTCGTCGTCGACGCTTCGCTCGCGATCATCTGCGGCGTGTCGCTCGGCCTGTTACTACTTTCGGTCGTGCAGGTGCCGTTCAATTCCGAACTGTCGGATTTCTTCGCCGCCAACAGCCGCGTGATCGCCCACGGCCGCAACATCGTCAACGTCATCATCGTAGACTTCCGCGGTCTCGACACGCTGGGCGAAATCGCGGTGGTCATGGTCGCCGGCCTTGCCATCCTGGCGCTGATCCGCATCCGGCCGCGCCCCGAACCCGGTGTCGAGACGGTGTCTGCCGCGACCACTGACGCCCATGCCGAAGCGGAGGCAAAGGCCCAATGAACACGGTCATCTTCCGAACCGTCGCTCCGTATTTCACCAGCCTCATGGTGCTGTTCTCGATCTTCGTGCTGCTGCGTGGGCATAACGAGCCGGGCGGCGGCTTCATCGGCGGCCTGATCGCCGCCTCCGCATTCGCGATCTACGGCATCGCCTGCGGCGTGCAGCCGGTGCGCCGCGCGCTGTTCTTCCACCCGATGTCGATTGCCGGCACAGGCCTGTTCATCGCCGCCTGCGCGGGCCTGCCTTCGCTGTTCGCACGGGTTCCCTATCTGACCGGGCTCTGGATCTTCCCGAAGGTCGGTGAAGTCGAGATAGTGCTGTCCACGCCGCTCGTCTTCGATATCGGCGTCTACTTGGTTGTCGTTGGGGCGATCACCTCAATCGCGCTGGCGCTCGAGGAAAGGGAGCGTGACTGATGGAAACCGCGCTCGCCTTCCTCGTTGCCATCTTCTTCGCGGCGGCCATTTATCTGCTGCTGTCGCAGCATGTCATCCGCATGCTGCTCGGCGCGGCGCTATTGTCCAATGCCGTCAACCTGCTGATTTTCACTGCGGGAAGGCTGACGCGGGAAGTGCCGCCGATCATCGCCGAAGGCCTTTCGGCACCGGCGACCGAGACCGCCAATCCGTTGCCGCAGGCGCTTATCCTCACCGCGATCGTGATCTCTTTTTCCTTCTTCGCCTTCCTGCTGGTGCTGACCTATCGCGCCTACCAGCAACTGGAGACGGACGACGCCGAACACATGCGCTTCGCCGAACCGGCGGGCGAAAAGCTGCCGCCGCAGGATTATTGACAGGAACCGTACCGTAGATGGCCGTCGAACCCGGACACAGCACCGATATTGCCAGCGCGATGATCACCGCGCCGCTGGAACTGGCCGACTGGCTGCTGATCGCGCCCGTCGTGCTGCCAATCCTGGGCGGTGCCGCCTTGCTGATGCTGCGCAACGCACCCGTGCAGAAGGCTGCCGCCGCCAACATCGTGCTGGCGCTGCTTGTCGTGCTCACCGCGATGCTGCTCGGCCATGTCGCCGCGTCTGGCCCGGTCACCGTGACCATGGGGCGCTGGCTGCCGCCCTTCGGCATTTCCTTTTCCGCCGACCTGACCGGTGCGATCCTGGCGCTGACGGGCTCCGTCGTGGCGCTGGTCTGTGGCCTCTATTCGATGATCGACATCGACAAGGTTCGCGTGCGCTACGGCTTCTATCCGTTCCTGCTGCTGATGATGGCAGGCGTCAATGGCGCCTTCCTGACCGGCGACGCCTTCAACCTCTATGTCTGGTTCGAGGTGCTGCTGATCTCCTCTTTCGGTCTGATCGTGCTCGGCAGCGAGAAGATGCAGCTCGACGGCGCGCTGAAATACGCCTTCCTCAACCTCGTCGGAACGACCCTGTTCCTGATCGCGACCGGCTATCTCTACGGCACGTTTGGCTCGCTCAACATGGCCGACATCGCGCGGACAGCATCCTCGCCGCCGGCCGAAGCGCCGATCAAGACGATTGTCGCCCTCTATCTCTTTGCCTTCGCGATGAAGGCTGCTGCCTTTCCGCTCAATTTCTGGCTGCCCGCCTCCTATCACACGCCGCGCATTGTGGTGTCGGCGTTGTTCGCAGGCCTGCTGACCAAGGTCGGTGTCTACGCCATCCTGCGCATCGTGGTGATGATCTTCCCGGCCGAGCACGGCCTGCTGACCGTCTGGATCGGCTGGATGGCCGCCGCCACCATGCTGTTCGGCGTGCTGGGCGCGCTTGCCCAGACCGATATCCGGCGCCTGCTAGGCTTCCTCGTGGTCTCCGGCATCGGCTCCATGCTGGCGGGTGTCGCGCTTGGCGGCAATCCGGGCCTGACCGGCACCATCGTCTACGCGGTGCATTCGATGATCGTCATGGCCGCGCTCTATCTCGCCGCAGGCATCATCGGCCGTCGCGCCGGTTCCTTCGACATGCGTGAGCTGGGCGGCCATTATGCGGCTTCGCCCTGGTTCGCGGCCGGGTTCCTCGTGCTGGCGCTTTCTGTCTCCGGCCTGCCGCCCTTGTCCGGCTTCTGGCCGAAACTGGTCCTCGTCCGGGCCGCGCTTGCCGGCGGTGCCGACTGGCTGGCCGCGGCGATCCTGGTCACCGGCCTGCTGACCAGTCTCGCGGTCGTGCGCACGTGGCTCTACGTCTTCTGGCGCGGCGGGCCCGAGGGTGCGCGCGACGGAGCGGAAAGCTGGAAGATCGACAGGCTTGCTGGCGGCCCCGCCCTTGCGTCCTACGTACCCTTCGCCGCGCTGGTCGCGCTCACCCTGTTTCTGGGGCTTCATCCCGAACCGCTCGCAGCTTTCGCGCTGGAAGGGGCAGGGGGGCTGTTGGCGCCGGAAGCCTATGTCGGGTCGGTCTTCGGAGCTGAGCAATGATATTGTTCTTTATCAACGTATTGCTGGCGATCGCCTGGGCGGCCGTCTCGGGCTCCTTCTCCGAGATCAACCTGCTGTTCGGCTTCGTGCTTGGCATGTTCGCGCTCTGGCTCATCCGCGAGCAGGTTGGTACCGCCGGCTATATCGATCGTGCGCGCAAGATCGTCTCGCTGGCGCTGTTGTTCCTGTACGAGCTCGCCATGTCGGCAACCAAGGTCCTGATCCTGGTCTGCCGCCCGAAAATGGATGTGAAGCCGGGCATCATCGCCTATCCGCTCAAGGTTGACCGCGACTTCGAGATCACCCTGCTCGCCAATCTGATCACGCTGACGCCGGGAACGCTTTCCGTCGATGTCTCGCACGACCGCCGCTACCTGTTCGTCCATGCAGTCGACTGCTCGGACCCGGAAGGCACCAAGCAGGACATCGCGAGCGGTTTCGAACGCAAGATCATGGAGGCCTTTCGATGAGTTCGGCCGAGGCATTTCTGGATTTCGCCGTCATCCTGTCGCTGGGGCTGCTCACGGCGGCACTGCTGATCACCGTGCTGCGCGTTGTCGTCGGCCCGACCCTGCCTGACCGTATCCTGGCACTCGACACGCTGGTCGCGGTCGCCATCGGTTACATCGCGGTCGTGGGCGTCAAGACCGGCTTCTCGCTCTATCTCGACATCGCCATCGCGCTCGGACTTGTCGGCTTCCTGGCGACCATCGCCTTCGCCCGTTTCGTGCTCGAACGTGGCATGAGCGACGAGGACCGGGCCGGAAGCGAGGAGAGCACGTCATGATCGTCGCCACCTATCTCGCCGGCTGCCTGATCATCGTCGGCGCGGTCTTCGCGCTTGCCGCCGCCATCGGCATCATCCGCCTGCCGGACATCTATTCGCGCATGCATGCCGCTTCCAAGGCCGGCACCATGGGTTCCGGCCTGATGATGATCGCACTGGCGCTGGTCGCCGACGATCTCGCCACGGTGACCCGCGCGCTGGCCGGCGTCGTGTTCTTCATCCTGACCGCCCCGGTCTCCGCCCACCTGCTGGCCAAGGCGGCCTATGCGGTCGGCTATCGCCTCTGGGACAAGTCGGTCATCGACGAAATGGCCCAGCACGACTGACGCCTGACGTTGCGACAGAGCATGCGTTTGCTGGTTTCAAAGCGACTGCATGCCGCCCGTCACAGAGCGTTGCGAGTTGCACGCCGCATTCCCCAATTGGAGGGGCGGCAATAACATTTTGCCGAGAGTTGTAGTGCCCTCACCACTCAGTACAGCTTTTGCGTGTCTGGATATTAAAATTCTATCTAATATACGCATAATCTTTATCACCAACGTCTTTTCAAGAAAAAATAGTAACAATTGTAATATTTGTACCATATTAACTTGACATTGAATCTTTGCGAACGATATCTGCACCACAGAGTTCCGACGCCGTCTGGCGAATCAGTATTACATGTGCGGGACTTTGGCAGCGCGTGACGGCGTTGCCTTAAAACAAGAAAACCAGGATAGAAAAATGGACAATATCGAAAACCCACTCGCCGGTGAAAGCACCGTACTTGTCGAACTGACTGCGGATGTTGTTTCCGCGTATGTCAGCAACAACCCGGTGTCCACGGTTGATCTTCCAAGCCTCATTGGCGAGGTGCATGGCGCACTCACCAAGCTCCAGTCCGGCGCTTCCGCCGCGCCTGCCGAAAAGCCGAAACCCGCTGTCTCTCCCAAGAAGTCGGTGTTCGACGATTACATCATCTGCCTGGAAGATGGTAAGCAGTTCAAATCACTCAAGCGGCACCTGCGTACCCATTACGACCTCTCGCCGGAAGAATACCGCGAGAAGTGGGGTCTGGCCGCGGACTATCCGATGGTCGCGCCTAGCTACGCCGCAGCCCGCTCCAAGCTGGCACGCGACATGGGCCTCGGTCGCAAGAAGGGCGCCAAGCGCAGATAAGCTGTCGAGATCTTCAGGTTCCAAAAGCCGGCCCA
Organism: Rhizobiaceae bacterium; assembly: GCA_041987205.1. Lineage (GTDB taxonomy): Bacteria > Pseudomonadota > Alphaproteobacteria > Rhizobiales > Rhizobiaceae > BOKV01. Next base: position 49,588 of record JBHIWX010000012.1, read on the forward strand.
TTCGGGCCGGCTTTTTGTTTTGGACCCTTGCGCCTGCGTGATGAAGTTCCCAGGCGTTCGAGTGCCAGCAGTGCCTGGTGCAGCGCGATGTGTCGATTGAAGTCGTAGCTGCGATGGCCCGACCGGGCCCTTCCGCGTTCCCGGGCGAGCGCGCGTTCGATCCGTTCCGTGAGGCGGACGAGTTTTTCCGGCACGCTCCACGGTGGCGACCCACCTTTATCGAAGTCGTGCAATTCGCCGGTTACCGAGAGGACGATGGCCTGCAATTGGCGCGCGTCGGCCGGCTGCGCGAACCGCTGCCGTGCCAGGCTGCGCGCCCGACGGCGCATCTGCGCACCATGTTTGACGAGTGGATTTTCCGATGACATGGCCGATACCCCAATTGCGGGGTGCAGCCTTTCGCCGGTCGTGGGGGTGTGAATTCGTTTTTTGCGCGCGCTTCGCTTCTGGAACACTAATAGATTGATTCAAAAATATAAAATACAACCATAAGTTTTTTCAGGCATTGCGCTTGTCCCCGTGCGACAGTCTCGATCAAAATAGGAAAAAATTCCTCATAGGGACGTTGCAATGACCGACATGTCACTCACCGTAGACGGCTCCGTGCACGCATTTTCACAAGCCGATCTGCAGTATCAGGGCCTGTGCGATGCCGGTTCCGGATCGGAAAACTGGACGCAATCCAGGGGCTGGACTGCCAGGCCCGTCAGCGTGGCCGCGCGCTTCGTGGTTCGGCTCGTCGCCTGTGCCCTGCAGATCGACGAGGGCGAGATGCTGTCGGGCCGCAGGGGCTCCGCCGAGGTTGCCCGCGCACGCCAGATCGCCATGTATCTGCTCCATACAAGCCTTTCGGTTCCCTACATGGATGTGGCTGACATGTTCGGGCGCGACCGCACCACCGTGTCGCATGCCTGCCGCACGGTCGAGGATTTGCGCGACGATCCGATGCATGACGACATGCTGTCGAAACTCGACGAGATGGTGGACCTCGCCAGATCCATGTCCCGTGCCGAATTGCATGTCGCAGGAAAAGAGAGTGAGGGATCCGATCGGGACGAGCCTCCCCGAACCGGCCCGGGCCCGGCCGGCCTGCGGGGAGCGGCTTCGCAATCATGAGCATGCAGCCTGAACGCGGCGCCGGTCGTCATCTGATGCGTTTCCTGAGAACGGTCGAGGCGGCTTGCGGCAGCGCCCGGCTCGAGGGACCGGTGGAAGAAAACTACCGGATCAGCCTTCGCGGCCGGACCATGACCTTTGCCAAAACCGTTGTAGACGGCTGCGAGCGTGACGGGCTTATCGCCCGGCAAGGCTTGAAGACGACGCTGACACCTGAGGGAGTAGCCGCCCTGCGGCGGCTTCAGCATCCTGACGCCGGCTATCTCGCCCAGCATGGCGGTCTGTCGAAACGCGTGATCGATACGGCGCGGGGCAGCGAGCAGGTCACCGTCAATGACGGGGAGTCGCCGTTGACCCGCCTGTTCACCCGATAGGCGCGCGATGGAAGCGCCTATCTCTCGGCCGCCCAATTTGCGGCCGGCGAGCGGTTGCGCGCCGATTTCGAGCGTGGTCGCCTGGCACCGCGCATGACGGCTTCGCTGGATCGGCCAATCTCGCGTGGATCGGGCTCCGGCGGCAAGGGCGCGGGCGCGGAGCTTTCCGATTTCGCCTATGACGCGCGACGGCGTGTCGAGCGGGCGCTTGCAGCACTTGAACCCTCGCTCGCCGGTGTCTCGCTGGATGTCTGCTGCTTCCTCAAGGGTCTCGAACAGGTCGAGCGCGAGCGCAGCTGGCCGCCGCGATCCGCCAAGCTCATGCTTCGCACCGCGCTTGCCCTGCTTGCCGGTCATTACGGGCTGGAGGTACGGGCCGATGCGCGCAGCAGGTCGATGGTGCATTGGGGCGACGCCGACTATCGCCCGAGCCTTTGAGGCGGATGGCCGCTCAGCTGGCGCGTCTGGCGGCTTCCGCCTTGATCCGCGCCACCATGGAGCGAAGGCCGTTGGAGCGCTGCGGCGTGATATGCTCGCTGAGCTTCAGTTGGTCGAAGACTTCGCGTTCGTCCGTCGCCGTGATCTCGGAGGCGCGCCGGCCCGAGAAAAGGGCGAGCGTGATGGCGATCAGGCCGCGCACGATATGGGCGTCGGAATCGCCGCGAAAGGTCAACACGGGATCCGTCCCTTCGCCGGCATCGGTGACGATCCACACCTGGCTGACGCAGCCCTGCACCTTGCTGGCCGGGGTCTTCTCGTCATCGGCAAGCGGGTCGAGCCCGTTGCCGAGTTCGATGAGGTATTTGTAGCGGTCGTCCCAGTCCTCGAGGAACTCGAAATCCTCGAGGATGGTATCGAGATTGACGGGGGCGTTCATCGGCTCACCTTGTTTCGCACCTCTATAACGGATGCGACGGGAGGCCGGAAGGGCGCGCTGCGATAGCGCACCGATCTTGAATGCGAAAGCGGATCAGCGCGTGACCGAGCCGGTGCGAACCGTATCGCGATCCGTGGCGGCAAGGTCGGTGCCGCCGGCCGCGATGCCGTCGGCGCCGCCATTTGCCTCGGCAGGTTTTTCCTCGAGCCAGGCCGACACATAGCGCATGCCGGTGCGTGCCTTGGCGCCGAACTGCGCGAACAGTTCGTTTGCCGTGCCGCAGGCCTGCGGATTGCGTTCGCAGAACCCGCCCATGTCGCTGATCAGGGTCTGTGCGGCACCGATCGTCTCCAGCGTCGAGACCGGCCTCTGACCTTCCTGAAGGTCGGCCGGGTTGACCGGAATGAGTGCCACCACGATCGATAGCCAGAAGATTGCGCGTACTAAAAACATGTCCCTTGCCTTTCGTCCCGGCGAACATCTAGCAGCTACAGCTTAAGTCCCGATTTGGGTCGATTGGCGAAATTGATTCAAATTTTATCGATTTCGAATTTCGGCCTGTCAGGTCCGATTATCCGCCGTTCAGGCCGGATTGCGGGACCGTGTCATCCTGTGGTGCGCGCTTCCTTATAAGGGAGACCTCGCATTCTTCCTGCGCCCGGCACGGGTTCGCAGCCACTCGATACGTCGTTTCAACCTTGCATTTACCATAGCCGGAAATTGCTGCCCGAACGGGCTTCCGCACGCCCTCCGGGAGGGTCTCGACGGGTCGCGTTTAGCGTTGTGTTAAAGCTGCTGTGCAAGTCTCGGCTTACAGGGGTGGTTGGGTTTGTCCTGTTCCACTTCGTCTGAGTTTCAGCGTATCCGCGATGGCGGCCCCGTTCGGGTAGCCCAGAACAAGCGGAAGAAAGACGAGGCATGACGTCCATTTCCGGATTGGGCAGGCAGTTGGTGCCGGGAAACGACCTGGCCGAAATGGGTCCCGACTGCTATTCGCTGCACGGTGCCGACGGCAAGGCGGTCTACGTCAACGCCAATGCCGTCAGCCTGTTCGGCTGCCCGCCCGAAACGCTTCTGGAAAACGGCTTCCTGACGCAGATCCAGGTACAGGATCGCGTTGCCGCTGCGCGTGCCATCAATGATTGCCTGGCGAAGGGGCGCGAGACGCGCGCCCAGTTTCGCGTTCAGCGTCCGTCGGACACGAAGGGTCACGCACGTGGGCGCTGGTATGAAATGCGCTGCCGCCCGGCCAGCGCGGCGATGGACGGAGGCGCCGGCGTTCTGGCGCTGGTCGTCACCCGCGACATCTCCGACCGTCGCCTGCTGGAAGAGGATCTGCGTGGCGCGCGCGAGAAGGCCGAAAGCCTTTCCATCGCCAAGAGCCGCTTCCTGGCGTCCATGAGCCACGAACTGCGCACGCCGCTCAACGCCATTCTCGGCTTTTCCGAACTGCTGCAGTCCAATGCCATGGAGCAGATGCCGGCCGGTCGACAGAAGGAATATGTCGGCCTGATCCACAGTTCGGCCAACCACCTGCTCAACGTGCTCAACGATATCCTCGACATGTCGAAGATCGAGGCGGGCAAGTACGAGATCGTGCCGGAGCCATTCAATCTCGCCAACGCCCTTCTGGGATGCGCGGCGATGATGCGCGGCCAGGCACAGACGCGCGAGATCGAACTGGTTGCCGCCGACATGGCCGACCTGCCCGAGATCAGCGCCGACGAGCGCGCGGTCAAGCAGATCATGATCAACCTGCTGTCCAACGCGGTGAAGTTCTCCGAGCCTGGCGGCCGGGTTGAGGTCATGGCCAAGCGCGTCGGCCGCAACGTGGCAATCGCCGTGCGCGACGAAGGCATCGGCATTTCGCCCGAACACATGGAGAGCCTGGGTCAGCCCTTCTATCAGGCCGACAGCAAGTACGACCGCAAATATGAGGGCACGGGCCTTGGCCTTTCCGTCGTGCGCGGACTCGTCGAACTGCATGGCGGCAAACTCGAATTCGATTCCCGCAAGGGCAGGGGGACAACCGTAACGGTAACCCTGCCGATCGCCATGGGCGAGGCAAAACCGGTGCCCGCCAGCGAAAAGATCGAAGTGCTGAAGCTGTCGCGCGAGGCAGGCTGCTCGGAAGGCAGCTTCACCATCACGCGCAAGGCTGTGTGAGCGGGAAAGGAGGGTGGACATGAAGAAACTGGCTGGAGCCGCATTCGCGACAATTCAGGACTACCCATCCATTGCGGCGGGTAGCTCCACATTTCTCGTCGCCTTCGCGCTGGTGACCGGCAACGCGCTGCTGGGCCAGCCCGGCGGCCATCCCGACCCGATCTGGGCAACGCGCGACGCCGTCACGACGCAATCGGTCGACCGCAGCGCTCCCAGGGTGCCGGTCCATACCGTGCAGACCGAGACCTTCCTGCCGAGCGTCATCCCGGTGCCTTCCAGGCGACCGGACATCGAACCCGAACCGATGGCGGACGAAGGCGAACAGGTCCGGGAGGCGCAGGAACGTCTCGCCCGGATCGGCCTTTATCGCGGCAAGATCGACGGCGTCTACGGCCCGGTCACGCGCGATGCTGTCGTAACTTTCCAGCGTGCCAATGGTCTGGAGCCGGACGGCAGGGTCGGCGCGACCCTGCTCGAGGAAATCCGCGAACTGATGAGCCGGTCCGCAGTGCCGGATGCGCCCGAAACCGCGCGTGCACCGGAGCCGCAGTTGACGCCGAAACCCGTACAGGTCAGCACGGTGAGTCAGCCGCTTGCCGCGCCGGTCACCGCGCTCGAGACGCCGCAATCGGACGAGGACATCGCCAAATCCGCGCGTATCGCCCGCATCCAGATCGGGTTGATGAATTTCGGCGAGGCCGGCATTGCCGTCGACGGCGTGCTCGGCCCTCACACAGTCGAGGCGATCCGAAACTTTCAGGAACGCTACGGGCTGAAGGTCAGCGGCGAACCTGACGAAGCTGTCATCCGCAAGCTGGAACAGATCGGCGCATTGCATAACAGCTGAACTGGCTTCAGGCTCGCCGGCACTGCCGAATCGTTGCCGGAGACCGGATTTCGACCATGCGTCTGACCAGCCAGATCTGGGTCTCGGCCCTCATGCGCGCCGAGACCACTACCGGCGCCTTTGCTGCCGTGCTGCGCAAGGGATCGCCGGAGGCCGGTGCCATCTTCATCGTCCATAACCGTCTCGACGCGACCTATGGCGTCTACGCACCCGCCCCGCAGAGTTTCTTCGAGGAAGACGAGGTCTCCGACCGCCGCTTCGAATGCGTTGCCGACGGTGTCGGCGAAGGGGAGATGCGCGCCTATCTCGACCGGCAGGTCGCGTTCGATCCGGATTGCTGGATCGTCGAGATCGAGCGGCGCGAGACGCCCGAGTTCCCGACCATCGTTTGAAGCCTCAGCCTCTGCCTGAACCTTCTGCGGGGTGGATGTCGCCGCTGACGTCGCGCACAGGCCTAGAGACGGGGCGCATCGGTTCGCGCGTCGCGATTTCGCGCCGCCGCGCCGAGATCGCATCGGCAAGGCTCCCCTTGTGTCTTTCCGAAGCATTGCTCTCCCCACCGAGGGTCTCGACGAAGTGCCGGCAATCGGTGTCGTCAAGCAGCCGGTAGAATCCCGTTGCTCTGGCGAGGTCTTCCCGGCTGCGACCGGTTTCGGGGCGCATAAGCAGAATGAGCTGGGTGGCCGGCAGGGCATCGATCCCCAGCCCCTTCATGAGCACGCAGAGCGGCTCGATGCTTTCCTGTGCGATCAGGCCGGCGGTGATCTCGATGGAACATTGCGCCTTCCTTGCCATCAGATCGGCCACGGCAAGCTGCCCGCCGCTGCGCGCGGCATCCAGCAGCCGTCGCGCCAGCTTCTTCTCGTCGCTTTCGACCGCCGGGCGCGGCTGCAAAAGGCTGACGGTGGCAGGCGGCGACCTGTCCCGGCCGAGGCGACCGCCCTTGGCCGCGAGCGCCAGCAGTTCGTCGCTTCGATCCGTCCTCGCACTGGCGAACCGGGCGAACCCCGTCTCCTCCGGGACGATCGTTGTCCGCGGCGCTTGCCGAGGTCTCTCGATTTTTCTCCCATCAGCGGGAGCGACGACCTTTTCGGCTTCCGCCCTGGCGGCATGTTCGGGCAAGGCCTGATCGAGGCGCGGTGCGGCGTCCCTCGGCGCGAGCGCATTTTTCGCAAGCAGTTCGGCAGTATGTCGACCACCATGGGCGAGCAGCGAAACCACACCGGCCGGTGTCAGATCGTTGCGCCGGCACAGAATTTCGAGATGGGCGTGACTGAGCTTGCGCGCCAGCGCGATGATGTCGGCCTCCTTGATGACCGGCGACAGCAGCAACACCGGGGCGGCCACTTCCGTCTCGTCGAGCGCGAGGTAGAAGACGATCGACCGGGGCACATAGGCGTTCGGCGCGATGGTCGCCGATAGCGCCCGCCGGTCTGCCGGCCGGCAGGTGCCGATCAACTGGGTGAAGAACTCCCGGAAGACCTTGATGTCTTCCTCGCGCGGGCGCTCGCGCATGCAGAAATCGCTCGCCGCATCGAGCAGCAGCCGGGCCTTCTTGTCCGAGCCGCGCACCGTCTCCGGATCGATGGAGATTTCCTCATAGACCTCGGGACGGATTCCCCTGTCCGACGGCGATGCCATCCGGTGGGCGTTCTGCATCGGCGCCTCGATGCTCGAAGGCCTGCGGTCGTACGATGCGGGATTTCGCGGCGCTGTCCTGGCGTTGATCGGGTTGGAGGCGGGGCGTGACAAGGGTTCCATCGAAGCATTCCGTCGCTAAGCCGAATCGGTGTCCGGCGCATTCACGAGCCTCGACGACAAATCTTTACATTCTGTTAACCATAGCGGGGTTCAATCGACTTGTGCCGGTGCTTCGTTTTGCAACCGGCGCGGAGCGTTACCATTAATCCAGCAGTGATTGGAAAGGCGCCTTCGACGGAGACCGCGATGACCAACATCATACGTTTTCCGGAACCCAGACCCGGCCGGTCAGACAGGCCGAAATCGCCCGCCCCGCGTGGCGATGCGGAAATCCTGTTCTTCACCGGTGTGCGCTATTCGCGTCGCGGCCAGAAGGACATCCAGCGCGCCCAAAGCCGCCGTGACAGGAAAAAGGCCGAGGCCTGATTGAGGTTCCCCGATCAGCCGGACGCCGGGGCTTCCTCTTCCTCCGGTGGGGCTTCGCTCGGCGTGTAGGGCTCGCACGACACGTCGCCGAGAAAGGCTTCCGCGCGGCTCTTCCAGCTCTCGTCGGGCATCAGCACGCGCAACACGACAAACCCCGCCTTGACGTCGGCCTCCACGATGATCGCGGTTTCCGCTTCCGGCGGAGCCACCTCGCGCAGGTGCAATATCGCGGTTGAGTCGAGCAGGATAAGGCTGAGCTTTCCCTCGATCGCGGTGCGGTGGTTGAGGCTGTAGATGACGGTGCCGTCCTCGTCCAGCACGGTGGCAGACCAGAAGGTATCGATCCTCGGCCCGCTCATCGCCAGGCCACTCTGGTCCATCTCGAAGCGGCAGACGCCGTAGGCGAAGAACGGATCGACATCAGAAAGCAGCGCGTCTTCGCCGGTCCCCGGAATCTGGCGGAAGGCGAAAGGCTCGATCTTGCGCGAGATGACGGCGTAGGCATCCTGCGTGCCATAGGTCGGGATCAGCAGGATGATGCTGATATGCACGATGCCGGCCAGTACCAGCGCACAGATGACGTAGTATGCGACCCGCCAGCGCATCAGTTGCATGCTCCCCTGGTGATCGTTGGCATGCGCAGCTCATCGAGATGCGCGCTGCCGCTGATCGACGTGTCGTAGAGCCGCAGCGCCAGCCGGAACGCGCCGTCGCCACTGACGGCGAGCCAGTTGCCCGGCTTGACCAGGCGGGACAGCGACACGCGGTAGGAGCCGTCACCGAAGCGCAGCACCGCGCCTGAATAGAGCGCCGACGTGCCGCCCGGCGCCGGCGTGACGGGTCTGCCGTTCGGCCCGTAGGCGACCAGGGTCCACAATTTGGCTGACGGCGTGTTGCCCGAGATTTCGTAGTCGCAGGACAGCGAGAGGCCCCGGCCATTGCTGTCGGTCAGCGCGCTGAACGCGAGCCCCTCGGTGACGCCGAGCGGGACACTGCCTTCGACCACGGAGCGTGCGACCGTATAGGGATCGACCTGCTCTGCGCTAGCATAGGGAACCGCCGTCCACGGCCCGATGGCGATCGTGCCGAAGCCCTGCGAACGGTCGATCGCGTACCACGCACTCGCCCCGCCACCGATCAGGCCGGCGAGCGCGATGATCAGGATGACGATCGAGGATCGCACGGTCAGGTGTCCATTCGAATTCGTTTAGCGGGAACGTGTCAGGTCTTCGGCTTCGCCGGAACGCGCCGCAACGACCTTGTTGGAGCTTACCGGCCTCGCCTCGCGCAGCCTGCGCTCGAGTGTGCGCAGCATCTCCTCGGACTGTGCCGACAGCGTCTTCGGTCGTGCCACCGGCTGTTCGTCTTCCTTTGAGCGTCCTGCCGGCCGGCCGTCCTCGGCGATTTCCACGCCGGGCAGGGGATCGTCGATATAGGGGATCGGCAACAGGTCGATGTTCTGGTGCGCATAGGTCATGAACTTGTTCCAGGTCATGGCCGGTATGCTGCCGCCCGTGGCGCGGTTGGTCGACGTGTAGTCGTCATTCCCGTACCACACCGCGGCGACGTAATTGCCGGTATAGCCGACGAACCAGGCATCGCGATAGGCCGAGGTCGTGCCGGTCTTGCCGGCGGCGCGAATGCCTTCCAGCGCCGCGCGCCGGCCCGTGCCGCGCTCGGGAACCTGGGCCAGCATGCGGTTCATCGCGGTGACCGTGCGTTCGCTCAGCGCCTGCTGCGGCGGTTCGCGGTCGCGCTTGTAGTCGTAGAGGACATTGCCCTGCGAATCCGTGATCTGGGTCACCATGTGGCTGTCGAGCTTGGTGCCGCCGGTCATGAAGGTGCCGAAGCCGGTCGCCATCTCGTAGGGCGTCAGGCCGTTGGCGCCAAGCACCATGGGCGGGTTCAGCACCATCGGCGAGGTGATGCCCATCTTGCGAGCCGTTTCCTCGATGCGTTCGCCGCCGAGCGCCTTGAGGTTGTCGTAGCCGCCGACATAGAGCCGCGGCGGCACGGTGTTGTAGGACTTGATCAGCGCGGTGGTGAAATCCATCCGCCCGCGATAGCCGCCGGAATAGTTGTGCGGGCACCAAGAGCGGCCGCCACTACGAATGCAGATCGGGCCGTCGGTGACGCGCGTGTTCTCGTCATAGCCGAAATTCTCGATCGAGGAGGCGTAGACGAAGGGCTTGAAGGAAGAGCCGGGCTGGCGCCTGGAGGAGGTGGCGCGGTTGAACTGACTGGCGCCGTAGTCGCGCCCGCCGACGATCGCGCGCACCGCGCCCTCATTGTCGATCACGACCATCGCGCCTTCGCCGGCATGGTACTGCTTGCCGTATTGGCGCAGCACCGATTCCACCGCGTCGTCGGCCGCCTTCTGCAGATCGAGGTCGACCGTCGTCTTGGCGATGAAGGTGCGGGTCGGATAGCGCACCGCCAGCTTCTTCACCTCCTCGAAGGCGGCATCCATGAAATAGTTCGGGCCTTCCTCGTCATTGCGCTCGACGATGGAGGCAGGTATGCGCCGTGCCGCGATCACCTGGCCCTCGGTCAGGAAGTGGGCCTGGACCATGTTGGTCAGCACCTCATTGGCGCGTGCGCGCGCCGCCGGCAGGTTGATGTGCGGCGCATAGCGCGTCGGTGCCTTGTAGAGGCCGGCCAGCATCGCCGCTTCGGCCAGCGAGATATCCTTCACGTTCTTGTCGAAATAATACTGCGCGGCCGCCGTGACGCCGAAATTGCCGCCGCCCATATAGGCGCGGTCGAGATAGAGCTTCAGGATTTCCTTCTTCGTCAGATTGGCTTCCAGCCACAGCGAGATGAAGGCTTCCTTGATCTTGCGGTCCAGCGTGCGCTCATTGGTCAGGAACAGGTTCTTGGCCAATTGCTGGGTGATGGTCGAGCCGCCTTGCACGACGTCATTGGCCTTGACGTTCTCGACCATGGCGCGGAACAGGCCGATGAAATCGATGCCGTAATGGTCGAAGAAACGCCGGTCCTCGGTCGCCAGCACCGCCTTGACGAACAGGTCGGGCAGGGCGTCGATCTCTTCCGAATCCGTCTGGCGGATGCCGCGCCGGCCGATCTCCTTGCCGTACCGGTCGAGCATGGTCACGGCATAGTCGGTATTGGCGCGCCAGTCCTTGTTGGTCTCCTCGAAGGCCGGCATGGCGAGCGCGGCGAGCACGATCAGCCCGGCAAGGCCGAGCGTGATCGATTCGTCGACGACCTCGACCACGAACTTCTTGAAACCGGTGACCCGGAAGCGGCGGAAGAAGATGGTGACCGCTTCCCACTTGTCGCCCGCATCGGAGAACAGGTTGAAAAGCGTCGAATCGATCCACGAATCGATTTCGAGCAGGCGATTGCGTGCCTTGCCCTTGCCGGATTTGCCAAAGGGATCGCGCAAGCGGAGTTTTCCTCACAATTCCGGGCCGGTCGTGATCGGAAAAACCCGATTCTCGCCGCCAGCCGAAAGCCCCTGCCAAATGAGATACACCAAACGGGCCGGGTTTTGGAGGGGTTTCACGTTTTCTTGGTTCACGCCTTTGTTGAACGCCGCCATGGGCTTGTGCCTGCGCGCGGGATCGGTCGCCAACCGCGACTTGCCCGTTTCGTCGGTCCGGCCTATTTCCGTGCCAAACAAGCCCTCGGTCCAAGCCCCCTGGCCTAGCCTGATGAAAGCACCTGATTTGACCGCCGATACTGCCCCCTACTGGAAGCGCAAGCGCCTGGCCGAGATGAACCGGGCCGAGTGGGAGGCGCTGTGCGACGGCTGCGGGCGCTGCTGCCTCAACAAGCTGGAGGACTGGGACACCGGCGAGATCTTCTGGACCGACATCGCCTGCACCCTGCTCGACGATCATTCCTGCCGCTGCGCCGATTACGACAACCGCTTCGCCAAGGTGCCCGACTGCATCCGCCTCGATCTGAAGAAGGTCGAGAACCTTTCATGGCTGCCGCCGACCTGCGCCTACCGGCTGGTGGGCGAGGGGCGCGACCTCTACTGGTGGCACCATCTCGTCTCCGGCAGCCACGACACGGTGCACGAGGCCGGCATTTCGGTGCGCGGGCGCACCGTGTCGGAGGACGGGCTTACCGTCGACGATTACGAGGACCATCTGGTCGATTGGCCGGGCGAGGACCCGGAAGCCTGACCGGTCAGAAACAGCCCAGCTCGCTTGGGATCAGCGTGCCGTCCACCATGTCGCCGGTCGAACTGGCCGACGATCCGATGAAGCATTCGTCGAGATAGAGATCGAGATCGGCATCGTCCCGGGCCGGGATTTTCACGAGGATCTCGCCGCAGGCGGCATGCCTGACCGTCAGCGTCGGTGCGTCCTCGTCCTGTGCGATGACCTCTCCGACGACGTTGATGTTGGTGTCGCCGTTTAGCGGACACGCGGCGAGCGCCGGCGGTGCAAAGGCGGTGAACAGGGCCAGCGCGGTTAACGCGCCCGCCGCGGCAAGTCCGGCAATCGGTAGCTTTCTCATGATGTCTGTCCCCACTGACAGTGTTGACCAAGGTTCGCACATTCTCCCGCCGCGCGCTGTGACAGGCGTCACACGGCGCGCGGGAGCGTGAGCCAAACGCTCAACCTTGCCTTTGGGTTGCCCCGTGGGTTGCCTTTGCAGGGCAGAAGGACCCGGAATTGCCTTCGGGATCGCGGCCGGTCAGGCGCGTGCCCGTCTGAGCCCGGCGAGCGCGCCGGCCAGCGCCGAGGTGAGCGCGCCGGCGAAGTAGACGATCAGGCCGGCAAGCGTCGCCGCCGAATAGTCGACCCGGCCCTCGAAGATCTGCAGCACGAAGACGACCAGCGGACCGGCCGCCGCGAACGCCGCGATGGTCGCCGTCGAGGTCAGCGCCACCGCCTTCTGCACCGCATAGATCGGGAAGGCGAGGACGGCCAGGCCGATGGCGACCGCGACCAGATAGTCGGGCAGGGGGATCGATGCCTTGGCGTCGAGGCCGAGCGCATAGCCGCCCGCCGCCAGCACGATGTAGAGCGGGAAGCGCAGGCCGAACTGCGCCAGCGGTCCGACGCCGGAGCGCACCAGCCCGTGGCTCGACAACAGCATGCCGGTGATCAGCGTCCCGGCGACCAGCGCCAGCCCGAGGCCGGTGAGCGCGACTGCCAGCCCGCCCCGCACGAAGCCCGACAGGCCCATGAGTGTGAACGCGGCGAGCAGCGCCATGCCGACGATCAGCAGCACCATGCCGGCCTTCTCCATGGTGGATTGACGACCGACGGGCGCGCCGATCCCGATCCGCGCGGCGACAAGCGCGCTCACCGGGATGATCCCGGAAAACAGCGTGAAGGCTACCGCCGGCTCGATGAGCTGGATGGCGATCAGATAGGTGCCCCAGGCGCCCGCCGTGGTGATGTTGAGCCAGATCAGCGAGGACCGCGCCTTGAGCGCGGCGGCGAGTTGCGTCGGCCTGGTCAGCCAGACCCAGGCGATCGCCAGCACCGCCGGCGCGCCGAACACGATGGCGCCGAAGCCGAAGGAATCGATGCGCTGGAAGATGCCGCCGCAATAGACGGCCTGGATTGCGTCGAGGAT
>JBHIWX010000013.1:0-60736 GCA_041987205.1 Rhizobiaceae bacterium
GTCACCCTTGAAATACCGCCCTTATCATTATGGATGTCTAACCGCGGCCCGTTATCCGGGTCCGGGACATTGTGTGGCGGGTAGTTTGACTGGGGCGGTCGCCTCCTAAAGAGTAACGGAGGCGCGCGATGGTTGGCTCAGAGCGGTCGGAAATCGCTCGTTGAGTGCAATGGCATAAGCCAGCCTGACTGCGAGACTGACAAGTCGAGCAGAGTCGAAAGACGGTCATAGTGATCCGGTGGTCCCGCGTGGAAGGGCCATCGCTCAACGGATAAAAGGTACGCCGGGGATAACAGGCTGATGACCCCCAAGAGTCCATATCGACGGGGTTGTTTGGCACCTCGATGTCGGCTCATCACATCCTGGGGCTGGAGCAGGTCCCAAGGGTTTGGCTGTTCGCCAATTAAAGTGGTACGTGAGCTGGGTTCAGAACGTCGTGAGACAGTTCGGTCCCTATCTGCCGTGGGTGCAGGAAAATTGACAGGATCTGTCCCTAGTACGAGAGGACCGGGATGGACGCACCACTGGTGGACCTGTTGTCGTGCCAACGGCACAGCAGGGTAGCTATGTGCGGACGGGATAACCGCTGAAGGCATCTAAGCGGGAAACCCACCTGGAAACTAGTTTTCCCTATCAGAGCCGTGGAAGACTACCACGTTGATAGGCTGGGTGTGGAAGCGCAGTAATGCGTGAAGCTTACCAGTACTAATAGCTCGATCGGCTTGATCGTTCTCATTACCAATGGCCATTTTCGACCTCACGCCAATCGGCTTCGCCGATGGCTCCGGTGGGGCGCTGCTTCGCAGCGGCGGGCTCTTCGCCCGCTTGAGGAATGTGCCGGCACCTTCTTCGGAAGGTTTCGAAAGACCAGTTCACATGCATTTCGCCGACCTGGTGGTTATTGCGAGGTTGCTGCACCCGATCCCATTCCGAACTCGGTCGTGAAACGCCTCAGCGCCGATGGTACTTTGTCTCAAGGCACGGGAGAGTAGGTCGCCGCCAGGTCTGCCAAATGCATGGATTTCACGAGACATTCTTCTCTTCGCACATTGCCGCCCACTCAATTCATCAGCGGTGATGCCGCCGACAGAAACCGATGCCACTCGGGCCTACAGGGTCGAGCTCGGCATATGCCCAAGTTTGACGCGGGGTGGAGCAGTCCGGTAGCTCGTCAGGCTCATAACCTGAAGGTCGTAGGTTCAAATCCTACCCCCGCAACCATAAAAACGCCGCCCTTCGGGGCGGCTTTTTTGTTGGCAGTTCGTAACGGTCTCGAGGTTTGAACAGTCGTGACCTGTAGGTGACATCCTAGCCTTATGCTCTTTGGAAATGCCCCTTATCGGCGGTGCTGCGCTTGCCTGCTGGGTAATGGGATGGATGATCTGTTGATCTGGAAACTTGGATCATTTCATCGCCTGCCTCCTTCATCAGGGGCAGGCCAACCTCAAAGCGGGTACAATTCAGGCGGTGCAGTTCAGAAAAAAAAAGCCCGGCTGATGAGCCGGGCTTTTGTCGTTTGACGGACGGTCGTACTGCAGGTGTTTAGGCCGGGCGGTTTGCCCTCAGAAGCACTTCTCGATCTTGTCGAGCGTGCGCATGGCGTCGAGCACCTGCTGGGCCGAACCGTTGGGCTCACGGCCTTCATTGATTGCGGCAATGAACTCACGGTCGATCAGTTCGATGCCGTTGTTCGAGACCGCCACGTCGGAAAGGTCGATCGGGTTCTCGCGGCCGTCGAACAGATCGTCATAGCGGGCGACATAGGTGCCGTTGTCGCAGATGTAGCGGAAGAAGGTGCCGAGCGGCCCGTCATTGTTGAAGCTCAGCGACAGGGTGCACAGCGCGCCGGACGGCGTTTTCATGCCGATCGACATGTCCATGGCGATGCCGAGCTCGGGGTGGTGCGGACCTTCCAGGCCATAGGCCTCGGAGACGACCTCGCCGGTCTGGTACTGGAACAGGTCGACCGTGTGGCAGGCATGGTGCCAGAGCAGGTGATCGGTCCAGCTTCTGGGCTCGCCCTTGGCGTTCATGTTGGAGCGGCGGAAAAAATAGGTCTGAACATCCATCTGCTGGATGTTGAGTTCGCCGGCCGCAATCTTGTTGTGGATCCACTGATGGCTGGGATTGAAGCGGCGGACCTGGCCGGCCATGCACAGCACGCCCGTCTCTTCCTGGACCTTGACGATCTTCTCGCTGTCGGCGAGCGAGTCGGCCATCGGAATCTCGACCAGAACCGGCTTGCCGGCCTTCATGCAGGCAATTGCCTGCTCGGCGTGAAGCTGTGTCGGGGTCGCCAGGATGACGGCGTCGACATTGTCCTGCGCCAAGCATTCCTCGAGGGTCGTGGCGGCGTGGCCGATGCCGCGTTCGGCGGCCAGCGCGTCGATCTTGTCGCGGCTCGGTCCCATGACCGAGGTGACCTCGGCCTCGTCGATGGCGGCCAGCGCATCGAGATGCTTGATTCCGAAGGCGCCATAGGCGCCGGCGACACAAATTCGCATGGTACTGCTTCTCCCTGCCGCCGATCAGGCAGCCTTGTTCTCCAGGATGATGTGTCCGACCGCCGTGTTGGAGGCCGGGACATGGTAATGGCGATGGATCTCGACGGCGTCCTCGTCGAGGGCGCCGCGCATGACGTGCCACATCACCATTTCGACGCCTTCCGAACCCGCTTCGCGCAGATACTCGACATGCGGAATCTGGCTGGCGAAGACCGGATCCTTGGTCATCAGGTCCAGAAAGCGATTGTCCCATTCGGGATTGATCAGGCCGGCGCGCTTGTACTGCAACTGGTGGCTCATGCCGCCCGTGCCGAAGACCATGACGTTGAGGTCTTCCTCGAAGGACTCGACCGCGCGGCGGACCGCCTTGCCGAGATTGTAGCAGCGATTGCCTGTCGGTGCGGGATATTGCACCACGTTGACGGCGAGCGGGATGACCAGCGAGGGCCATTCGTCCTCAGGGCCGTGCTCGCCGAACATCAGCGACAGCGGCACGGTCAGGCCGTGGTCGACATCCATCTCGTTCATGATGGTCATGTCGAATTCGTCGAGAATGAGCGACTGGGCAATATGGCTGGCAAGCTTCTGGTGGTTCCTGACCACCGGCACGGGACGCGGGCCCCAGCCTTCGTCGGCGGGTTGGAACTCGGCCGCGCAGCCGAGCGCGAAGGTCGGGATGCAGGAGGCGTCGAAGGCCGTGCAGTGATCGTTATAGACGAGGAAGATCACGTCCGGCGTGTTCTCCTTCATCCATTCGCGCGACTTCTCGAAGCCCTTGAACACGGGCTGCCAGTAGGGTTCACCGGTGATGCCGGTGTCCATGGCGACGCCGATGGCGGGTACGTGCGAGCAGGCGACGCCTGCGGTGATGCGGGCCATTGTTATTCTTCTCCCCACTCTGACTTGTAGCGGTTGCCCTCGATGGGCCTTCCGCCCTCGAGCATCATCTTGCGGTACTCGTCGCGGCCCATGCCGGTCATCAGGCCGGCAAGGCCCTGAAAGTTAATGCCGTGATAGGCGGCCAGCTTGGCGGTGTAGTAGACATTGCCGCCGAGCTCGAGCATGCGGTTCCAGTCCTGGTCGCGGACGGCCTGGCGCTGTTCCTCGGTCATCGGGAAGCTGGCCAGATAGCCTTCCGGATCGGCGGTGTAGGCGTCGCGACCCTTCTGCTTGCCGAGCGAGATGCAGAACTGGTTGAGGTGGTAACCCTCGCGGGAACGGTCCGCGTCGAAGACGAAGGTTCCCGGGATATCTTCATAGTCCTTTTTCGTCATGGTTGACCTTCTGGCCTCCACACTTCGCGTGAAAGGGCAGGTCTACGGCGCGAGCCGATCCTGCCTCGGACATGTGCTTTCGTTTGAGGGGAACATAGCACCCGACCCCGATCCTTCCAATTCAAACGCATGGGCGGGTATTGGAAAAAGCTATTCGGCGGCACTCGCCTTTGCGGTGGCAGTCGCCTTTTTCCCGGCGAATTCCCGCAGATACCCAATGAAGCGGATCTGCGTTTCGGTTGGCTGCCAGTCCGCCCGGTAGGTCAGCCCGATGGCCCGGCTGTTGTCGTGCAACGGGATCGGCAGCGGCGCGATGTGGCCGTCATGTTCCTCGACCATGATCTGATGGCGCGAGATGATCGATACATAGTCGCCGAGGCCGAGCAATTGCCGCATGATCACCAGCGAAGAGGAGACGGCCCGCACGGGTGTTGCCTCGCGTTCGTGGATCCTCAGCGTTTCGAACAGGTAGGAACCGGCTGGTGTGTCGCGCGGCGGCGCGAACCAGGGAAAAGCGAGCGTGTCCTCGACCGTTGGCGCGGGGTGCCTGAACAGCGGATGCGAGGGATGGGCGACGATCTCCAGCGCATCATCGAACAGGTGTTCCTGCACGACATCCTCGGCCGGTGCGGGATCGCGCAGGGCGCCGATCAGGCAGTCGATCTCTCCCTCGCGCAGCGAGCGCAGCAATTCGCCGTAACGCCCGTCGACGACGCGGATCTGGACCCGGTCGAATTCGGAAATCATCGCATGGGTTGCGGCGGGCACGATGTAGGTGCGCGCGAGCGGCAGGGAACCAAGCACGAAGGTGCCGTGGTCCTCGCCGAGCGCGCGGCCAACCTCCTCCTTTGCCTGACGGATTTCGGCCTGGGCGAGCTTCGCCCCGAGCACGAAGGCCTTCGCCGCGGCGGTCAGTTCGACGCCGATCGGCGTCGCCCGGAAGAAGGCAAGCCCCGCCAGCGCCTCCAGATTGCGCGCGGCACGGTGGACGGAAGGCTGTGACAGGTCGAGCGATTTCGCCGCGAGGGCGAAGCTGCCCGTGCCCGATATCGCGATCAGCGCGCGCAGTTGCGCGGCCGTGACATTGTGGTCGAAAGTCTGTCGGCCACCCCGACCCTCGCCGCCGCTGGAGACGCGGAGCGCTGCGCGCGCACCGGTGCCCAGATGATCCAGCGCACGTCCGAATCTGGCGGCGAGCAGGGAACCTGCCGGCGTCGGGATCAGTTCGCGGGCCTTGCGGATCAGGAGTGGTGTGCCGAATTCCTGTTCCAGGCCGGCGATCGCCTGGCTGGCAGCGGGCTGCGACAGATTGCAGGCGGAAGCGGCGGCCGAGATCGAGCCGGTGCGGATCGTTTCGCGGAGCACGCGCATGTGCCGGAGATTGGGAAGGTCGAATGCCATGCCGTGCTTGGCTCGCCCGGTTACCTGAAATGCCATGGGTATAGCTAAAACTTATTCTAGGGCCCGCTTTCGAAATAGGCAATTGGAAGCGTTTCGGCCTATTTTCGGCAAAACTGCCAACAACGGGAATCCGCCATGTCCAAGACCGCTCTCGTCATTTCCGCCCATTCCGCCGACTTCGTCTGGCGCGGCGGCGGCGCCATCGCACTGCACCAGACGCTGGGCTACGAGGTGACCGTCGTGTGCCTGTCCTATGGCGAGCGCGGCGAGAGCGCGAAGCTGTGGAAGCAGGAGGGCATGACGCTCGAAAAGGTCAAGACCGAGCGACGCAAGGAAGCGGAGAACGCGGCCAAGGCGCTTGGCGTGCACGACATCCAGTTCTTCGATGTCGGCGACTATCCGCTCGACCTGGGGCGCGAGACGCAGGATCGCATGGTCGACGTGATCCGCGCGGTGCAACCGAACTGGATGATGTCCCATTCGAAATGGGACCCCTACAACACCGACCACATGAACACGACGCAGTTTGCGCTCGAAACCCGGATGATCGCGCAGGCGTGGGGGCACAATCCCGGCCAGAAGGTGCTCGGTGCGCCGCAGCTCTACCTGTTCGAGCCGCACCAGACCGAGCAGATGGAATGGAAGCCCGACGTGTTCCTCGACATCACGCCCGTCTGGGACAAGAAATGGGCGGCGATCCAGTGCATGGAAGGCCAGGAGCATCTTTGGCACTTCTACGAGCGTGTCGCGCAGAATCGCGCGAACCATTTCAAGCGCAATTCGGGCGGACAGTCCGGCGGCCGTGACTGCAAATATGCGGAAGGCTTCCAGTCGATCTTCCCGCGCACCGTCGATGAACTCTAGGGAGATACGTTCATGCCAAGTGGAGGATGTTACTGCGGCGAAGTCCGCTACGAGATCAGCGCCGACCCGGTCATGTCGGCGCAGTGCCATTGCCGGCCCTGCCAGTATATTTCGGGCGGCGGGCCGAACTATTACATGCTGGTGAAGCCCGATTCCTTCACCTACACGCAAGGCGAGGCGAAGCCCTTCAAGCGGTCAGACATCGAACATGCGGTGACGCGCGAATTCTGCCCGAATTGCGGGACGCACGTCATGACGCGCCGTCCCGGCATTGATTTCCTGATCGTCAAGGCAGGCACGCTCGACGATCCGGCCGACTACGGCAAACCCAAAATGGCAATCTTCTGTGCCGAGATGGCGCCGTATCACGTCATCCCGGAAGGGATGCCCGCTTTCGACGGACTGCCGGAGCGCCGTTAAACACTCTTCCAGGAGCAAGCGACCATGGCTGTCGTCGTACAGAATATCGAGCGTGCCGACCCGGCCGTCATCTCGGGACTCGGTGAATGCGGTGTCGCCACCGTGCACGAGGCGCAGGGTCGCAAGGGCCTGCTCGCCTCGCACATGCGGCCGATCTATTCCGGCGCGCGCATCGCCGGTTCGGCGGTTACCATTTCGGCGCCTCCGGGCGACAACTGGATGGTGCATGTCTCCATCGAGCAGTGCCGGGAAGGCGACATTCTGGTGCTGGCGCCGACCAGCCCGTGCGAGGACGGCTATTTCGGCGATCTGCTGGCGACCTCGGCCATGGCGCGCGGCGTGCGCGGGCTGATTATCGATGCCGGCGTGCGCGACGTGCGCGACCTGACCGAGATGCAGTTCCCGGTCTGGTCGAAGGCGATCTTCGCGCAGGGTACGGTCAAGGAGACGCTCGGCTCGGTCAATGTGCCGGTGGTCTGCGCCAACCAGCTGGTCAATGCCGGCGACATCATCGTCGCCGACGATGACGGGGTGTGCGTGGTTCGCCGCGAGGAAGCAGCCGACGTGCTGGCCAAGGCGCAGAAGCGCGAGGCGAACGAACAGTCGAAGCGCGAGCGCCTCGCCTCGGGCGAACTGGGCCTCGACCTCTACGACATGCGCGGCCGGCTCGCCGAGAAGGGCCTGAAATATGTCTGACATTCCGAAGGATGGCGTGCGCTGCATGTGGGTGCGTGGCGGCACCTCCAAGGGCGGCTATTTTCTGGCCGAAGACCTCCCGCAGGACGAAAATGCGCGTGACGCCTTGCTGCTGCGCGTGATGGGCTCGCCCGATCCGCGCCAGATCGACGGCATGGGCGGGTCTGACCCGCTGACCTCGAAGGTCGCGGTGGTGTCGAAATCCGAGCGCGAGGGCGTCGACGTCGATTATCTCTTCCTGCAGGTTTTCGTCGATCAGCCGATCGTCACGGACTCGCAGAATTGCGGCAACATCCTCGCCGGCGTCGGACCCTTCGCCATCGAGCGCGGGCTGGTCGAGGCTCAGGACGGCACGACGGATGTCCGGATCTTCATGGTCAATACAAGCCAGCTTGCCATCGCCACGATTGCGACGCCGGGCGGCAAGGTGAACTATGAGGGCGATGCGCGCATCGACGGCGTGCCGGGCACGGCCTCGCCGCAACCGATCGTCTTCGAGGACACGGCCGGTTCGAGCTGCGGCGCGCTGCTGCCGACGGGCAATGATTCCGACATGGTCGAGGGCGTGGAAGTCACCATGATCGACAATGGCATGCCGTGTGTCGTGATGGCGGCGGAGGCGATGGGCATCACCGGCGACGAGACGCCGGAGGCGCTGGAAGCCAATGACGAACTGCGCGCAAAGCTCGAGGCGATCCGCCTGAAATGCGGGCCCCTGATGAATCTGGGCGACGTGAAAGAGAAATCCGTACCGAAGATGACCATGGTCAGCCCTGCAAAGAACGGCGGCTGCATCTCGACGCGCACCTTCATCCCGCATCGCGTGCACAAGGCGATCGGTGTGCTGGGCGCGGTCAGCGTCGGCACCGCCTGCATGCTGAAATCCGGGCCGGCGGCCAGGATCGCCAAGATTCCCGAGGGCAATCCCAAGACGCTTTCGGTGGAGCATCCGACCGGGGAATTTTCCGTCGTCGCCAATCTTGACGACAAGGGCGAACTGGTTTCCGCCGGCGTATTGCGCACGGCGCGCAAGCTGATGGATGGAGTGGTATTCGCATGAGCGTGCAAGTGATGGACCCGGACTGGCTGGTCTTCCACCCGAACCCGAAGAAGCCGGATTTCAAGCTGCCGGCTGGCGCGGTGGACGCGCATTGCCATGTGTTCGGGCCGTCGGCGGAATTTCCCTTCGCCCCGGAACGCAAATACACGCCGTGCGATGCGGGCAAGGACAAGCTGTTCGAGCTGCGCGACTTCCTGGGCTTCGAGCGCAACGTGATCGTGCAGGCGACCTGTCATGGCAAGGACAATGCGGCGCTGATCGATGCGCTGAAGGCTGCCGGCGACAAGGCGCGGGGCGTCGTCAGCGTCGGGCCGGACATCACCATGGAGGAACTGACCGCCATGGACGCGGCCGGCGTGCGCGGCGTGCGGTTCAACTTCGTCAAGCGGCTGGTCGACGCCACGCCGAAGGAAACCTTTCTCTCGATCGCCGACAAAATCAAGGAATTCGGCTGGCACATCGTCGTCTATTTCGAGGCGCAGGATCTGGAGGAACTGGAACCGTTCCTGATGCAATTGCCGACCATGATCGTTGTCGATCACATGGGCCGACCGGACGTCACCAAGGGGGTCGACCATCCCGATTTCGAACGCTTCGTGCGGCTGATGGCCGACAACGAGACGATCTGGTCGAAGGTGACCTGTCCCGAGCGGTTGACGAAATCGGGGCCGCCCTATGACGACGTCGTGCCGTTCGCGGCGCGGATCGTCGAACAGTTTCCCGACCGGGTGCTGTGGGGCACGGACTGGCCGCATCCCAACATGAAATCGCACATGCCCGACGATGGTGCGCTGGTCGATTTCATTCCAAGGATCGCGCCGACGCAGGAGAGCCAGCAGAAGCTCCTCGTCGACAATCCGATGCGCCTCTACTGGTTCTGATCCGCCCCGGGCCGCCCGCACCGTAAACCTGCAAATCCCTTATTTCGACGTGCGGATGCGCGCAGCCGTTTTTACTTGCGCGGAAGATCTCGCGCAGTCGATTTCGCATGCGCGGGCGCAGCCATAAGTTTTGCGTTCCGTCCATTCAATCT
The DNA here is from genome assembly GCA_041987205.1 of Rhizobiaceae bacterium. Classification (GTDB taxonomy): domain Bacteria; phylum Pseudomonadota; class Alphaproteobacteria; order Rhizobiales; family Rhizobiaceae; genus BOKV01. Next base: position 9,253 of record JBHIWX010000013.1, read on the forward strand.
TCGCCCCTGCGCGAGCCGGCTTGATCCAGGTCAAACGGGGCGGAATGCCCGCGTGCGAGACCGAAATCAGCAAAGGAGGGGAAGATGGACCACCACGATTTCGACCATCACATCGACATTCCCGGCACGACGCTCTTCGACGGCGAGATGGCCATGAAAGGCTATGCGCTCAACAAGATGTGCTATTCCTTCAACGCCAAGGCCAACCGCGACGAATTCGCGGCCGATCCCGAGGCATACATGGAAAAATACGGTCTCAACGACGAGCAGAAGCAGGCCGTGCGCGCCAAGAACGTGCTGGCGATGATCGCGGCCGGCGGCAACATCTACTACCTCGCCAAGCTCGCCGGCATCTACAAGCTCTCCGTCCAGGATGTCGGTGCCCAGCAGACCGGCATGACCACCGAGGAATTCAAGGAAAAATTGCGCAGGCAGGGAGACTGACATCATGGCCAAGATCATCGGCGGCGTGACTTCGTCGCACATTCCCGCAGTCGGCAATGCCATCGCCAACGAACTCTACGAGGATCCCTACTGGAAGCCGTTCTTTTCCGGCTATCCGCCGATCCGAGAATGGCTCGGCGACCACAAGCCGGACGTCGCGATCAACATCTACAACGATCACGGGCTCGGCTTCTTCCTCGACCAGATGCCGACCTTTGCCATCGGCGCGGCGCATGAATACAAGAACGAGGACGAGGGCTGGGGCATTCCCGCGCTCGATCCGTTCCCCGGCGATCCGAAGATGTCGTGGCACATTATCGAGAGCATGGTGGCCGACGAGTTCGACATCACTTCGTGCCAGGAACTGGCGGTCGACCACGGCTTCGTCGTTCCGATGCAGCTTTTCTGGCCGGGCGCGCCGCACAATCCGGACATGCCGCGGGCGATTCCGATCAGTGCCAACACGGTGCAGCATCCGATCCCGACGCTGAACCGCGCCTTCAATTTCGGCAAGGCGCTACGGAAGGCGATCCTTTCCTATCCGGAAGACGTCAAGGTCGTCGTCATGGGTACGGGTGGCCTGTCGCACCAGCTCGACGGCCAGCGTGCCGGGCACATCAACAAGGAATTCGACCAGATGTGCATGGAGAAGATCGTCACGGCACCGGAGGAACTGACCAAGATCTCGCGCCATGAGCTGGTCAGGGAAGCCGGGTCGCAGGGCACCGAATTCCTGATGTGGATGATGATGCGCGGCGCGCTGGGCGACAAGGTCAACCCTCTGCACAAGAACTACCACATCCCGATTTCGAACACGGGTGCCGGCACCATGCTGCTGGAATGCGCGGCCTGACCGGTCGCTGAAAACAAACCATGGACGCGCCGCCGGGTGTGGCGCGTCCCTTCTATCCCAGGCTCCGGGTTTTCCCGCGTGGTATCCCTGCGGGCGGGGCGCTCAGCCGCTGGCCGTAAGTCTCCCGTGCAGGGAACTGCCTGCGATCGTTGCAATCGACATTTCGGCTGCCTCGTCGAGGCTGGCCGGTCTTCCCAGCAGATAGCCCTGGCCCAGATGAACGCCGAGCGCGCCAAGTGTTTCCAGTTCGCTTTCTGTTTCGATGCCTTCGGCCAGGATGGTCGCCCCGGTTTCCCGGCCGAAATAGATCAGGGCGGCGGTGAGCGCGCGCCTTGCGGCGTCGGTATCGACGTCGCGCGTCAGGCTCATGTCGATCTTGATGATGTCGGGGTCGAGCTGGACGATGTGATGCAGGCTCGCAAAGCCGGCGCCGGCATCGTCAATGGCAAGGCGCAGCCCACGCCTGCGCGGCTCGACCAGCGCATCACGCAGCACGTCGTAGTCGTCGACCGGAGCGTGTTCGGTCACTTCAAGAACGAGCCGGTCGAGCGCCACATCTGCCAGCCGGTCGCCCAGATCGCCTTCCAGCACGGTGCGCGGCGACACATTGAACGACAGATAGGCATTGTCCGGCAGTTCGGGCAGGGCGCGCACGGCCTGACCGATCACTTTCAGCTCCAGTTCGGTGTCCAGGCCGACCGAGGCGGCCCCGCGGAACCAGATATCCGGCGTTCGGTAGGGCTCCGGTGCGAAGCGGCACAGCGCCTCGAAGCCGATCGGCAGGGATTGGCGAAAATCCCAGATCGGCTGGTAGACGATCCGGAAGTCGCGCCGGTCGATGACCTCGCGAATGTGCTCGACCTGTGCGCGTTCGTTCATCTCCGCTTCGATCTCGTCATTGACCTGCCCGGCGACCAGATCGGCAAAGACGTGCATGGTCTCCAGATCGCGTTCGTTAAGGTCGCGTTGCGGGGCGCGACTTAGCGCGCAGAACATGCCGTAGGTGCGTCCGTCGGTCAGTTTGACGGGAATGGAGATGTGGGCGCCGATTGGCACGGCGCTGGTGATCGGCATCGATCGGGCGATCGGTTCGTCGGCGGTGTCGGCCATGAGTTCGGGAAGGCGACCGGCGAGAATGTGGCCGCAGTAGATGTCTTCCAGCGGGTAGGAATCACCGACCTTGACCATATGCTCCAGGCCGGGTGCGTCGACCCGGCGCAGCACGGAATGCCCGTCCACGATCTGCGAGAAATAGGCGACCTCCATCCCCAGATGACGGCGGATGGTCATGAGTGCGCGCTGTATCAGGTTTTCGCTTTTGGCACCAAGCAGGCTGGCCCTGGCGGCGCGGTGCATGTAATCCGTCATGTGGAATCTCTCGGACGCCCGGCAAACCCGAGGACTATTTGAAGGCTACCAACAAACCGCTAATCGGAATGGTAAACAAAGGTGTCATGTTGGAAGCTTACCTAGCGTCAGCAGCGAGGCGGTCAAGTATCGTGGCGGCGATGCCCCGGTTCGGCCGGGTTTACGGTGTGTGCCGGACCGAATGCGCGTGTGGTTCGAGCGCCCAAACCGACATGACCGTTTCCAACCAGACCTGAATCACTTTATCCGACGGGAATGCCTCAGCCAATGAACACGGAGATCCGGGACAACAATCCGCTCTACGGCATCTTCCTGAAGGTCTGCGCAGTCGCCGTTTTCATGGCGATGTCGAGCTGCATCAAGGCGACCGCACCGCATGTGCCGGGAGGGGAGGCGATGTTCTTCCGTTCGCTGTTCGCCATTCCGCCAATCCTCATCTGGCTCGCCTGGCGCAACGGGTTGCGCGAGAGTTTCCGGACCGACAATCCGTTCGGCCATCTGTGGCGCGGGTTGATCGGCGGCACGTCGATGTTCTTTGGCTTTACCGCGCTGGGCCTGATCCCGCTGCCCGAGGCGGTGACGATCGGCTATGCCGCGCCGCTGGTCGCGACGATCCTGGCGGCGATGTTCCTCGGCGAGCGGCTGCGCGCCTATCGCCTCAGCGCGGTCTTTGTCGGTCTCGTCGGCGTCGTCATCGTGCTGGCGCCGCGATTGAGCGTGATCGAAGCCGGCCAGATGGACGCGCTGGCGACGATCGGTGCGCTGTGCGCGCTGCTTGGCGCGATCTTCGCGGCGCTGGCCCAGGTCTTTGTGCGCAAGCTCGTCCAGATCGAGCACACCACGACCATCGTGCTCTATTTCTCCCTGATGGCCACCATCCTTGCCCTGTTCACCCTGCCGTTCGGCTGGGTCGTGCCGGATATGCGCGAAGCGGTGCTGCTGGTCGCGGCGGGTCTGTTCGGCGGGGCGGGCCAAATCCTCGTCACCGCGAGCTATCGCCATGCCGAGACGGCGGTGATCGCCTCCTTCGAATATGTCTCCATGCTGATGGCGCTGGGTATCGGCTATTTCCTGTTCGGCGAGGTGCCGACCTCGGCGATGCTGGCCGGTGCGGTGCTGATCGTGGCGGCGGGTCTCATTATCGTCTATCGCGAGCATCGCCTCGGCATCGAGCGGGCGAGAGCGCGCAAGGTCATGACTCCGCAGGGCTGAACGGCTTGCCGAGAGGCAGGTCGCGTGAAACGAATGTTGCGGTGCAACAGAGGTCTTACATGAATCGGAACGACACTACGCAAGCTTTGATACAGTCCGCCGAGGCCATCTGGCGGGCAGGCGTCGAGGCCGTCGGCGGGCGTACCAGCGTGGCCGCTGCGCTCGGCGATAGTCAGATCGCGCCTCCCGACCAAATTCTCGCCGTCGGCAAGGCGGCAGTGCCGATGGCGCTCTCTGCACTCGGGCATTTCGGCGAGGCGATCCCGTCGCTGGCGGTGACCAAATACGGTCATGACGAGGAATCGACCGGCGAGGAGATCGGGCTCCGGCGTCATCTGAGGATCGTCGAAGCGGCGCATCCGGTGCCTGACGACAATTCGCTGGCCGGCGGTGCGGCGCTTCTCGAGGCGGTCCAGGCGATGGGTGCGGACCAGTCCCTGCTGCTGCTGGTTTCCGGCGGGGCCTCGGCGCTGGCGGAGGTGCCCGCCGAGGGATTCGATCTCGCGGCGCTGCGGGCGGAGAACGCCAGGCTGCTCGCCTCGGGCAAGGACATCCATGCGATCAATGCAAGGCGGCGCGAGATTTCCCGCATCAAGGGCGGCGGGCTGCTGTCGCATTTCACCGGCCGCTCGGTCGAGGTGCTCGCGATTTCCGACGTGCCGGGCGACGATGTCGCGGTGATCGGATCGGGCATCGGCCTGTGTCCCGCTCAGGCAGGCTTCGCGTGTGACACGCGCATCGTCGCCTCGAATGCGATCGCACGCCAAGCAGCGGCCGCAAAGGCCGAGGCGATGGGGCTGGAAGTCGTTGCCAACGCGGAATCGCTGCATGGCGACGTCTTCGAGGTCGCAAGGCTTCTGGGCGAAGCCATCCGCCGACAGAAGCCGGGCGTTGCGATTTATGGCGGCGAACCGACCGTGGTGTTACCTGACGAACCGGGCCGGGGCGGGCGCAACCAGGCGCTGGCACTGGCGCTGGCGCGCGAGATCGACGGCATGGACGGCGTCTGCGTGCTCGTTGCCGGCACGGACGGCACGGACGGGCCGACGGATGCGGCCGGCGGGGTCGTCACCGGCGCGGACTGGCAATCGCTGCCTGGCGGGGAGGATGCGCTCGCGCGCGCCGATGCTGGCACCTGGCTCGACCAGGCCGGTTGCCTGTTCGTCACCGGCCCCACCGGCACCAATGTCATGGACCTGGTGGTGGTGGTGAAGGAAGGCTGATCCCGAAAGGGCCCGGCTTCTCTCACAGCCGAAACGGGAACAGGCATATCACGGGTGTTGTCGGCTTTGCGGAGTGAAACCCAGCCGGTTCAGTCCGTTATCCGGGTCCGGCATCAAAGCCCGTCGGAGGCCAGTCCCCATGCGCAGGGCCGCACCGATACTGGCGGAAAGTCATCCGCCGGTGGAGTTGCCCCATGTTCGATCCCGATCTCGTCGAAGCCATCGGCGCAGTTGCCGAGGAGCACGGCCTCGACGCCACCGCCCTGATCGCGGTGGCAGAGGTCGAAAGCGGCGGGCGTGTCACCGCGCTGGTCGACGGCCGGGCCGAACCGCTCATTCGTTTCGAGGGGCATTATTTCTATCGCCTGCTGCCGCGCGCCAAGCGCAATCAGGCACTGGCCGCCGGGCTTGCCCATCCAATCGCCGGAAAGGTGCGTAATCCGCGCAGCCAGACCGCGCGCTGGAAGCTGCTTGGCAAGGCCTCTTCCATCGACCGGCCGGCCGCGCTGGCGGCGACCTCCTGGGGTGTCGGGCAGGTGATGGGCGATCACTGGCGCTGGCTCGGCTTCGCCAGTGTCGACGCGCTCGTCGCGCAGGCCCGCGACGGCGTGGCGGGGCAGGTACGGGTCATGGCGCGCTTCATCGTCAAGGCGGGTCTTGCCGAACGGCTGGAGAACCATGACTGGGCGGGGTTCGCGCGCGCCTATAACGGGCCGGGATACCGGCACAACCGCTATGACGAGAAGATGGCGGAGGTCTTCCTGCGCCATGGCGGCCGACCGGGGCTCGTGGGCCGGCACGACCGTGCCCTGCTGCGGCTCGGCGCCAGCGGCATGCAGGTCGAGCACCTGCAGCGTGACCTCAGGATGCTTGGCTATCCGCTGATCGCCGACGGCGATTTCGGCCATGCGACGGAGCGTGCGCTGCGCGCCTTTCAGGCGGACATGGGTGTCGCGGCCGATGGCGTCTACGGACCGGCGACGATGGAGGCGATGACGCGGCGACTGCCACCTGCCGCGAATGCGGCGTGAAGCCGTACAAGTGGCTTTCACGCGATGGTGCGATGCGGTAGTCATGGATCATGAACATGATGGACGAGAAACAGAAGGCCGTCTCGACGGTCATGCGTGCTGCCCCGGTCATTCCCGTGGTGGTGATCGACGACGTAAAAGCCGCCGTGTCGCTGGCGCGCGCGCTGGTCGCCGGCGGCATTCCGGCGATAGAGGTGACGCTCAGAACGCCCAATGCGCTCGAATGCCTGCGGGCAATTGCAGGCGAGGTCGAGGGCGCGATCCCCGGGGCCGGCACCGTGCTGACGCCCGACCAGATCGCGGCGGTGGAAAAGGCGGGCGCGAAATTCATGGTGTCGCCGGGAACCGCGCCGGGTCTGCTCGATGCAGCCGCCGACAGCGCCGTGCCGCTGCTGCCGGGCGCCGTGACGGCAAGCGAGATGATGGCCGCGCTCGAGCAGGGCTATCGGCATCTCAAATTCTTCCCGGCCTCGCAGGCCGGTGGCGCCGACTATCTCAAGGCGCTCTCCTCGCCCCTGCCGCAGATCGCCTTCTGCCCGACGGGTGGCGTCAGCGTTGGCAACGCGGCTGACTATCTGGCGCTGCCCAACGTGCTGTGCGTCGGCGGGTCGTGGCTGGCACCTGCCAAGCGCATCGCGGAGGAAGACTGGGCGGGAATCACCCAGATCGCGACTGAGGCAGCGTCGCTGCCGCGCTGACCGCACGACGCGGCTGGCGGCGCCCCACCGGTTGTCACGCCGGATTCGGGCGGGTTTCGGGATAGACGAATTGTGTATGCATGGTTGCGCGATCGGCGTCGCGCCAACCGTATCCTTGTGTCATAATAGGTTATGCGCGACGGTTGCCGGCCCCTGTTGGCCGGCGTGCCGTCGGGTTGGAGATAATGTGACGTAACGTTCGATTTGCCGGAGAAACCGGCGTGTAACGGGAGGAATTCATGAAATATCTTATCGGTGCGGCTGTCGCCGCTGCGATCGGCATGACGTCGGGCGCCGCCCTTGCCCAGTGCGACGACGGCGAGATGGTCATCAAGTTCAGCCACGTGGTGGCGGCAAGCGGCCACCCCAAGGGTGACGCCGCGACCATGCTTGCGGAACGCGTCAACGAGGAGATGAACGGCACCGCCTGCATGGAGGTGTTCCCGAACTCCACGCTTTATGACGACGACAAGGTGCTCGAGGCGCTGCTGCTCGGCGACGTGCAGCTTGCCGCGCCGTCGCTGTCGAAGTTCGAGGCCTATACGAAGAAGTATCGCCTTTTCGACCTGCCCTTCCTGTTCGCCAGCCTGGACGCGGTCGAGACCTTCACGACATCGGATGCCGGCAAGGGCCTGCTGAAGGTGATGGAAGGCGACGGCTATACCGGTCTTGGCTACTGGTCGTCCGGCCTGAAGCAGTTTTCGGCGAACAAGCCGCTGCTGGTGCCGTCGGATGCCAACGGGCTGAAGTTCCGCGTCCAGACCTCCGACGTGGCCGTCGCCATGATCGAGGCGATGGGCGGTTCCGCGCAGAAGCTCGCCTTCAAGGAAGTCTATGGCGCGCTGCAGACCGGCGTTGTCGACGGGCAGGAGAATTCCTGGTCGAATATCTACACCCAGAAATTCTTCGAGGTGCAGGACGGCATTACCGAGACCAACCACCAGCTCCTCGCCTACCTGCTGGTGACCTCGACCGAATGGCTCGAAGGGCTCGATCCTGCGGTGCGCGACCAGTTCGTCGCCATTGTCGATGACGTCACGGCGAAGGCCAATGCCTCGGTCGCCGACCAGGAAGCAGCCAACCGGCAGAACATTCTCGACGCCGGCGGCACGATCCGCGAACTGAACGCCGAGCAGCGTAAGGCATGGGTCGACACGATGAAGCCCGTCTGGACCCAGTTCGAGGGCGATATCGGCAAGGACCTGATCGACGCGGCCGTTGCTTCCAACGGCACCAACTGATCGGGATTGCCAACAAACTGCCGGGCGGGTGACAAACCCGCCCGGTTTCGCATCGGGGAACGGGGCGAAACCGGTAGCGCGACAAGCCGGAAAGGCGTGCGCGTCGGATATGCGGGGAGGTGACCATGTCGGTCAACTGGGCGGCTCTGTGGCCGTATCTGGCGCTGGCGGCGCTGATCACCGGACTTTGGGCCTGGGAACGCAAGCGACCCGAGACGGTCGCGCGGCTTGAGGAAAACATCGTCGCCGCGCTGCTGGCGATCATCACACTGGTTGCCTTCGTTCAGGTCATCCTGCGCTACGGCTTCAACACCGGCATCCAGGGCGCGCTCGAATTCCAGCGTGTCCTGTTCGCATGGCTGATCCTGTTCGGCATGAGCTATGGCGTAAAGATCGGCAGCCATTTGGGCGTCGACGCCTTCATCCGACTGCTGCCGAAACGCCAGTTCCGCTGGGCGGCGCTCTTCGGCGCGGCCTGCGTGTTTGCCTATGCTGCGATCTTCATCAATGCCGCCTGGCTCAACCTGTTCGGCGCGGATCTTTCGACCAATTGGCGCCAGACCGGCGCGGTCGGCTACTGGACCTTCATGTTCCAGCGCGGCACGGGGCTCGACGATCTCAAATGGCCGCTGTTCCTGCAGGAATCCTTCGGCTTTCAGGACCGCGTGCAGCGCTGGATCGCCTATCTGATGCTGCCGATCGGGCTGGCGCTGCTGGCCTTCCGCTCGGCGCAGGCCTTCGTTGCGATCTGGAAGGGCGATCGCGAACTCATCATCGCCGGCCACGAGGCCGAGGAACTGGTCGCCGAGCACAAGCACGATCTTGACGGCGAACCCAGCAACGAAGTGAAGGGCTGAGCCATGGAGATGATCGTCCTCTTCGGCCTCGTTCTCGGCCTCCTTTTCCTCGGCGTGCCGGTTGCGGTGTCGCTGGGCCTTTCCTCGATCCTCGTCATCGCCTTCTTCTCCAACGACTCGATGTCGTCGGTGGCGCTGCAATTGTTCACCGCTTCGCAGAACTACACGCTGCTGGCGATTCCGTTCTTCATCCTGGCATCGGCCTTCATGTCGACCGGCGGCGTGGCGCAGCGCATCATCCGCTTTGCCATTTCCACCGTGGGGCATTTCCGCGGCGGCCTCGCCATGGCAAGCGTGCTGGCCTGCATGCTGTTCGCCGCGCTTTCCGGCTCCTCGCCGGCGACCGTGGTCGCGATCGGCACCATCGCCATCGCCGGCATGCGCCAGGTCGGCTATTCCAAGTCGTTTGCCGCCGGCATCATCGCCAATGCCGGCACGCTCGGCATCCTCATTCCGCCGTCGATCGTCATGGTGGTCTATTCGGCGGCGACCGACGTTTCGGTTGGCCGCATGTTCCTGGCGGGCGTGGTGCCGGGGCTGGTCGCCGGGCTGATGCTGATGGTGGCCATCTACATCACCGCGCGCTGGCGCGGCCTGCCGTCCGAGCCGTGGCGAGGCTTCGGCGAGATCATCGAGGGCGGCAAGCAGGCCGGCTGGGGCCTGTTCCTGATCATCATCATCATCGGCGGCATTTATGGCGGCGTGTTCACCCCGACGGAGGCTGCCGCCGTCGCCTCGGTCTATGCCTTCTTCGTGGCGCTGTTCGTCTATCGCGACATGGGGCCGATGAAAGACATTCCCTGGGTGCAGGAAGAAGACACGCGGCGCGCCCGCGTCGGCTTCTCCGCAACCGTCTATGCGCTGTCCTTCTTCTTCGTGTGGATGATCCTGACCTTCTTCCTCACCGCCGACTGGGAGGGCGTGACCGCCGGCGGCCGCGCGCTTTGGGGCCTGGGCCTGTCTCTCGTCATCATGATCGCCTATGCGCTGTGGCGCGGCGAGGATGCGTCACCGGCCAACCTGCCGGGCTATCTGGTGGCGGGTCTGCCGATCTGGGGGCGCAATCTCAGTCTGATGTTTGTGAAGTTCTTCCCGGCCTTCTTCCATGTCGAAACGCGCAAGGTGCTTGTCGACGCGGCCAAGACGACGCTGATGCTGATGTTCATCATCGTCAACGCGCTGCTGTTCGCGCATGTGCTGACCTCGGAACGCATTCCCGACGCGATCACGGCGCTGATGCTGGATTACGGCTTCAACTGGTTCACCTTCTTGATCGCGGTCAACCTGCTGTTGCTGCTCGGCGGGCAATTCATGGAGCCGTCCGGACTGCTGCTGATCGTGGCGCCGGTGGTCTTTCCGATCGCCATGGAACTCGGCGTCGACCCGATCCATCTCGGCATCATCATGGTGGTCAACATGGAGATTGGCATGATCACGCCGCCGATCGGGCTCAACCTGTTCGTCACCTCCGGCATCACCGGCATGAGCCTCGTGCAGGTGGTTCGCGCGGCGCTGCCCTTCGTCGCGGTGCTGTTCGTGTTCCTCATCCTGGTGACCTATGTGCCTGTCATGTCGACCTGGCTGCCCTATTCGCTTATGGGTCCGGAACTGGTGACACGATAGGAGAATTGCACATGAGCGGAACGGCCATCGTGACCGGTGCCGGGACCGGCATCGGCAAGGCCTCGGCGCTGGCGCTGCTTGAGGCGGGCTGGAACGTCGTCTTCGCGGGAAGGCGGGCCGAGGTGCTGGAAAAGGCGGTGGCGGAGGCGAGTGGCCCCGGTCAGGCGCTGGCACATGCCTGCGACGTGACCGATCCCGGGCAGGTGGATGGGCTGTTCGAGGCAGCGGTTGCCAAATTCGGCCGGGTCGACCTGCTGTTCAACAATGCCGGCACCGGGCTGATCGGCTCGCTGGTCGACGAGATCGAGCCGGAGGAATGGAACCGGGTGGTCAATGTCAATTTGACCGGTGCCTTCCTGTGCGCGCGGGCAGCATTCCGCCAGATGCGTCACCAGTCGCCGAAGGGCGGGCGGATCATCAACAACGGTTCGATCTCGGCGCATGTGCCGCGTCCGGGCTCCGTTGCCTATACCTCGACCAAGCACGCGATCGCCGGGCTGACGAAGACGCTGGCGCTTGACGGGCGGCCGTTCGACATCGCCTGCGGGCAGATCGACATCGGCAATGCCTTGACCGAAATGGCCGCGCCGATGACCAGGGGCGTGCCGCAGGCCGACGGTTCCGTGGCGCCGGAAGCCACCATGGACGTCGCCCATGTCGCGAGTTCGGTCTTGCACATGGCGAGCCTGCCACTCGATGCCAACGTGCTGTTCATGACCGTGATGGCGACGAACATGCCCTATGTGGGACGGGGTTGACCTCTTCCCGTCTTGCCCGACGCAATTTATCTGACTAAAGTCAGATAATGGTTTCCGGACAGATTTCACAGGTTCGCCGGTTCAACCGGCTGGTGACGAAGCGTATCGGTGCGCTCGACGAGAGCTATCTGGCGCGCGGGCGGCCGCTCGCCGAGGCGCGGGTGATCTTCGAGGCGGGCAGCGGCACCACGGATCTCATGGCGCTGAGAAACAGGCTCGGACTCGATTCGGGTTATCTGAGCAGGTTGCTGCGCTCGCTCGAAGCGCAGGGGCTGATCGAAGTGCGGCGCAAGCGCGACGACGGACGAGCGCGCGAAATCGTGCTGACCGCCGAAGGCAAGCGCGAATTCGAAGCCTATGACAGGCTTTCGGAAGAGATGGCCGGTTCCATTCTGACCGGTCTGGACGAAAGTCGGCGGGAGCGGCTCGTCGTGGCCATGGGTGAGGTCGAGCGTCTGGTGCGCGCCTCCATGCTGGACATCGCGACGGAGCCACCGGACAGCGCCGACGCACGGTATTGCCTCGAAGCCTATTTCTCGGAGCTGGCCCAGCGGTTCGACACCGGCTTCGATTCAAGCATCGGCAATCCGAACGAGGACGCCGAACTGGCGCCGCCGGACGGGCTGTTCGTCATCGCCCGGATCGAGGGCGAGGTCGCCGGCTGCGGCGGGCTGAAGCGGCTGGACGCGGAGATTGGCGAGATCAAGCGCGTCTGGACCGCGCCGCAGGCACGCGGGCTGGGTGTTGCCAGCGCCATCGTCACGCGGCTCGAAGCGGCTGCGCGGGATCTCGGCTACACCACGGTCAAGCTCGACACCAACAAGACGCTGAGCGAGGCGCATGCGCTTTATGCCCGGCTAGGCTATCGCGACATCGAGCGTTACAACGACAATCCCTACGCCCATCGCTGGTTCGAGAAGGGACTTTGACGCGACCGGCCTGATCGGGAAAGTTCAGTTCTGCCGGTTGTCCCTGCGGGCCAGAAACTCCCCGATCCGGTCGATGGCCTTACCGATATTCTCCTCGGAATTGGCATAGGACAGGCGCAGATAACCTTCACCGAGAATGCCGAAATCCGGCCCGCCGATGGCGGCGACGCCGGCTTCCTCCAGCAGGGCGGAGGCGAGCTTCTTGGCCTGCCAGCCGGTGTCGGAGATGTTGGGGAAGGCGTAAAAAGCGCCCTTCGGCGTGGCGCAGGTGATGCCCGGCAGGGCGTTCATGCGCTCGACCACCAGTTTGCGGCGGCGGTCGAAGGCGGCCATCATCTCGGCGACCGCATCCTGCGGGCCGTCGATCGCGGCAATGCCGGCGAATTGCGACGGCGCGTTGACGCAGGACCAGGCATTGACGGCGAGCTTGCGCACCTTGTCGTAGAGCTCGTCCGGCCAGATCGACCAGCCCATGCGCCAGCCGGTCATCGCCCAGGTCTTCGACCAGCCGTTTAGCACGATCAGCCGGTCGCGGATTTCCGGGAAGGTCAGCAGCGAGACGTGCTCTTCGCCGTCATAAGTCATGACGTCATAGATCTCGTCCGACAGGATCGCGACGTCCGGCCATTGCGCCAGACCCGAGACCAGCTTCTCGATCTCGGCGCGCGGGGTGACGCCGCCGGTCGGGTTGGCCGGCGAGTTGACGATGATGAGCCGCGTCTTCGGCGTGATCAGCGACAGGGTCTCTTCCGCCGAGAAGGCGAAGCCGTTTTCCTCGCGGATCGGCACGGGCACGGGCGTGGCACCGGTGAATTCGATCATGGAGCGATAGATCGGGAAGCCCGGATCTGGATAGAGGATTTCCGCGCCAGGTTCGCCGAACATCAGGATGGCGGCAAACATGGTGACCTTGCCGCCCGGCACGATCAGCACGTTGTCGGGCGAGACCTCGACACCGGTCGTGGCAAGCGTGCGCCGGGCGACAGCCTCGCGCAGCGGCAGGATGCCGGTTGCCGGCGTGTAGCCGTGATGGCCGTCGCGCAACGCCCTGATCGCCGCCTCGACGATATGGCCAGGCGTTTTGAAATCCGGCTGGCCGATGCCGAGATTGATGATGTCGCGGCCGGACTCGGCCAGTTGCGTCGCCCGCGCCAGCACGGCGAAAGCGTTCTCCTCACCGATACGATCGAAGCCCTGAATGGTGTGAAGCATGGCGGTTGTCCGTGCGCAGTTTGGTTGCATGGCCGGTATGGGCGAAATCCGCGCGGAAATAAAGCGGCGGGAAAGTCATGCTTTGCGGCTTGCGAAAAGGAGGATCGATGGGCAAAACTCAAAAAGCTGGTTAGTCGGTTCAGTATCCTTGTGTGCCGACGAGCCGTGGGGGCGTGCACAAGGGCGGCGCAGATGAGTGAGTTGTGGTACTGGAAGCCGTGCCCGCGGCCGGAGTTCAAGGACTTCGAGGGGCGCTATGTGAGGCTGGAACCGCTCGAGGTCGAGCGGCACGGGGAGGGCCTCTATACGGCCTCCACGATGGAGGACGCGGATTTCAGGTTCCGCTACCTGCCGGACGAGGCACCGGAAAGCCATGACGGATTCAAGCCCTGGCTGGAACGGGCGGCGGCCAGCGAGGATCCAATGTTCTTCGCCGTCATCGATCTGGCCAGTCGACGGGTCGCCGGGCGCCAGTCGCTGATGCGCATCGATCCCGCCAATGGCGTGGTCGAGATCGGCAACATACTGTGGAGTTCGATCATTGCGCGCCAGCCGGCTGCCACAGAGGCGTTCTACCTTTTCGCGCGTCACATTTTCGACGAGCTGGGCTATCGCCGTTTCGAATGGAAATGCGACAATCTCAACGCCCCCTCGAAACGGTCCGCGCTGCGGTTCGGCTTCCAGTTCGAGGGCATTTTCCGCCAGCATCTGGTGATCAAGGGCCGCAATCGCGATACGGCATGGTTTTCCATGCTTGACAATGAATGGCCGCCAATCCGCCGTTCGATCGAAGCCTGGCTCGAAGAATCGAATTTCGACGAGAGCGGCCAGCAGATCGCCAGGCTGACGGAACTGCGCGCCCGGACATCGTCCGTCCGTCCGTAAACGATCTCCCCAAAGAGGTTTCTGCCGCCTGTCAGGCCTTGGGTGCGCAGCTTGAGGCGCGGACCCTCAATTGCGGGGCGACCAGCACTTTCTGGCGCGGGGTCTGCTTGCCGGAAATGATCGACAGCATGGCGCGGGCGGCGAGGCGACCCACTTCCTGCTGGCCGTTCCACACCGTGGTCAGTGCAGGCGAGGCGATCTCGGCTTCGGAGATGTCGTCATAGCCGGTGACGGCAATGTCGACGCCGGGTTCGATCCCCATCGAGCGCAGCCCGCTCATCACGCCGATGGCGACGAGATCGTTGAAGCAGACGATGCCGGTCGGCCGGATACCGGCGGCGAACATGGCGTGCACGCTGTCATAGCCCGCCTTGCGGGTCGCCTCCGAGCCGATCTGCCATGCCGGTTCCGGTTCGATGCCGTGTTCGCGCATCGCCGCGAGATAGCCCTCGCGCCGGTCACGTCCGGTGGATGTCTCGCGTCTGCCGCCGATGAAGGCGATCTCGCGATGGCCCGTGTCGAGCAGGTGGCCGGTCGCCATGTAGATGCCCTGCTTGTCGTCGCCGCGAAACACGGGCACCGGGCTGTCGGGCACGGAGCGGGCGATCATGACCACGGGCAGGCCGTTCGCCTCGATCCGGGCGATGTCGGCGGCGGTGGTGCCGATGGCCGGCGATACGATGACGCCGTCGGCACCGAACTGCAGCAGCGTGCCGATGAAATCGGTCTGGATCGCGAGGTCGTCGCGATGGTTGCAAAGGAGGAAGGTCTGGCGATTGGCGCCAAGCTCGTCCTCGATCGCCAGCAGGATCTCGGCGAAAAAGGGGTTCATGATGTCGTGGACGAGGACCCCGATGATCCCCGAACGCGAGGTGCGCAGTGAGGCGGCGCGACGATTGTAGATGTAGCCCAGCTCGATGGCGCAGGCCTTGATCTTCTGACGCGTGGTCTCGGCGACGAGCGGCGAATCGCGAAGCGCCAGCGAAACCGTGGCCGTCGACACACCCAGATGCTGCGCAATGGTGGACAGGGTGGTCTTGCTCGCCACGCCGTGCTTCCTCCGATACTCTTCTGCCCCTTTATGACATCCGCCCGCGTCTTCGCAAGGCGCGTGAAGGGGCAGGGTAAAGAAGGGCGGCGGCAAGCGGGGTGGCTGAAGCCGAAAGCGTTAGGAATTTCAGGCGAAGTCGCGGCCGGCAGCGTGTCAGTCGAAGTCCGGTCTCGTGCGCTCGTCGAGCCCCGCCAGTACCCGGCCGAGGATCTTGTTCAGGCGCCTGTCGTCCTTGGGCTTGAGTAGTTCAAAGGCCTTTGCGTCCGCCTTCGCCCAGGCCTCATCGATGCGTACCAGCAATTGCCGGCCCGCCTCGGTCAGGTGGACATGGGCGCGGCGATTGTCCGTCTTCGAACCTTCGCGGCTCACCAGACCCTGGCTTTCCATGCGCGTGACCATCTTGGTGACGGTGGGCGGGCGCACGCCGAGATCATTGGCGAGGTCGCCCATGGTCTGGCCGTCCCGGTTCGCAAGGCTTTTGAGCAGAATGTCCTGTCCGGCATAGATGCCGAGATCGAGCAGCAGATCGGCGCGCAGGGTCCGGCACAATCTGCCCGCGTAGATCAGCTTGCCGGCGAGGCTTTCCTCGGGGCCCAATGTTCTCCTCCAGTCGGGTTTTCAGAATTGGGAGCTTGTTTGGTTTTTTCGCCGATGTCAAAACTAGGCAGGGAACAGTCCGGCCGCAATTTGACATGTCGTTATCCCAACGGCTTTTCGCGCGAGCCGGCAGGGAGGCTGAGACAGCATGGGCAATCGTGCCGGGCTCGACGGATTTGGTGTGACGCGGCTCGGCATGTGGGTCTTGCGGTTCCCCGTCATCGCTTCGCTGGCACTCGTCGTCGTGACTCTGGTTGCGGTCGCTGGTCTGCCGAAAATCGGCTATTCGGGCGCCAATATCGACATTTTACGCGATGGTTCGCGGGAAATCGCCTATTACGACGGGCTGCTTTCGTCCTTTCGCAATTTCAACAACGATGCCGTGGTGCTGGTGCGCAGCCCGGACCTTGCGACGGTCGAAGGCATCGAGACCTATCGGGACCTTCATTTCGAATTCCAGTTCGACGAGCGTGTGCAGTCGGTGCTGTCGCTGTTCTCGCTGGTGCAATACGATTCGGTGAAGGGCGGGTGGCATTCGGCCGTGCCGGCGCGATTCGAGGATGATTCGCAGGTCGAGGCATTCCTGACGAAGCTGTCGGAGGACATCCCCAACTCGCAATCGCTGCTCGGCGCGGGGCATGATTCGGCGGTCATGGTGGTCTATGCCAAGCCGGAGGCGGTCAGCGACGCCAGGGTTCGCGAGACGATCGATCACTTCCACGATCTGGCGGCGCGGTTTCATTCCGAAAACGTCTCGGTCACCATTGCCGGCCAGCCGGCGATCCGCTCCGGCCTGATCACCGACATCGTCGGCGATCTGCTCAAATTCCTGCCGGTCGCCATCCTGTTCTGCGCGATCATCGCCTGGGCGATCTTCCGCAGCCTGCCGGCGATGGTCATCACGGCGGCTGCGCCGCTGGTCTCGGTCGTCTGGCTGATGGGCGGGATGGGACTTGCCGGGATCGACATCAATTTCCTGACCAACATCCTGCCGGTGCTGCTGATGGTCATCGTCTTCGCCGATGCGCTGCACCTCTACCTGAAATGGGAGGCCCTGGCGCGCGAGAGCGACGATCCCGCCGGCGCGATCGGCGAGGCGGTCGAGACGATCGGGCCGGCCTGCACCCTGTCGGTGATCACGACGGCGCTGGCGCTGTTCTCGCTGGTGTTGTCGGGGAATAATGGCCTGAGCGAACTCGGCATCATCGGCGGGCTGGGCGTGATCGCCAGCCTGGTCGCCGTGATTGTGGGGCTGCCGCTCTGCCTTTACTGGGCGGTGCGGCTCGGCTATCGGCCGTCGCCCAAGGGACCGTCCCGGCTGGTCGTTGTCGCAACGCCGGCGATCAGGCTGCTGACCCGGCCGAAGACGGTGATCTCGGTGGGGATGGTCATCCTCCTCATCGGCATTGTCGGCCATTATCGCATCGACAGCCGCTTCCAGCTTGTCGACTATCTGTCGAGCACGTCGAGCGTTGCCGATTCGGAAGGCTTCATCGACGAGCGCTATCCCGGCAGCACGCCGCTGTTCGCCGTCGTCGCGCTCGATGACGACAAGCCGATGCTCGCTCCGGCCCATCTGGAGCGCTTCTACGGCGTGCTCGATTCGATCGGCAAGGTGTTCCCCGCCTCTTCCTTCTATTCGCTGGCGGACTTCAAGGACGAGATCGAGAAGGGTGGCGGTGAAATCCGCGAATCGGACATCGAGGCGCTGCCGGACTATCTGACCAGCCGGTTCATTTCGAAAGACCGCCGGCAGGTGCTGATCACCATCTTTTCCTCGGCCAATCTGTCGGCGAGCGAGATGCAGGCCATGCTGGCACGACTGCATGGCGATCTCGCGACGAAAGACCTGGATCGGTACGTGACGCTGACGGGCTATCCCATCCTGGCGTCGGTGGTTGCGCCCAGGCTGATGGACAATCTGCGGATCAGCCTACTGGCGGCCATCGTCATGTCGATCGTGCTGATCACGATCGCGGCGCGCTCATGGCGCAACGGTCTCGCCTGCCTGATCCCCAACCTGCTGCCGATCCTGTGCGTGGAGACCGTGCTGTGGCTGTCGGGCACCCCGCTCAACATGTCGGTCGCGGTTTCGCTGACGGTCGCCTTCGGGCTCGCGGTCAACGATTCGATCCATCTGCTGAACCAGTATCTGATCGGCAAGGCGGCGCTCGACAACCGGCCGGCGATGGAACTGGCGCTGCGCCAGGTGTTTCCCGCCATGCTGTCGACCACGCTTATCCTGTCGGGCGGGCTCGCAATCATGCTGCTTTCCAGCCTGCCGGCGATCACGCTGTTTTCAGCGGTGATGATCCTTACCCTGATCCTGGCGCTGCTGTTCGACGTGCTCCAGCTGCCGGCCCAATTGTTGATGCTGGACCGATAAAATGCCAGTGTAACGCCCACAGGGGCGGATGGCAGGAACCGTCGAGGGAGATACGATCACGATGTTTCGAGCAATAATCCTGACATTTGCCGTCACGATGGGCACGCTGTTCCTGATGCCCGCAGACGCGGCCCGCGCGACCGATCCGTTCTTCGAAGGCCTTGCCGGAAGCTGGCGCGGCAGCGGCTTCGTCAAGCTCACCCAGGCGAGCCCCGAAGAGAATGTGCGCTGCCGGATCAACACGCACACCCATCCCAATGGCAAGGAACTCACCGTGTTCGGGACCTGCGCGATGGCGGGCTTCGTGCTGCCGATCGACGGCTCTATCATCGCCAAGGGCGGTTCGTCCTATTCCTCCACCGTGTTCCGCACGCTGGTGCGCCTGACGACTTCGAGCTTTTCCGGCAGGCGCCGGGGCGCGCGCCTTTACCTGCGTTTCGAGGGCCGCGACGCCGAGACCAAGCAGACCATTTCCTCGCGTCTGACCATCCACAAGCGCAAGAAGGGCTTCGACGTCGCCATCCAGCGCACCGATCCGACGACCGGCGCGCTGTTCCAGGTCGGCGTGATCGATTTCCGGGGCGGCTGAGGCGCCGCGCGCGGCCGTCCACGCGGAAATCTGGTCCGACCATGGTGATTTCCCGGCGGCGCGGTCCTATATCGGCAGCAGCCAATTCGGGAACAACGAGACCATGAACATCCAGCAAACCACGACCGCCCCGGTGCCGGTCACCGTGCTCACGGGATATCTCGGCGCCGGCAAGACGACGCTGCTCAACCGCATCCTCTCGGAGGACCACGGCAAGCGCTACGCCGTGATCGTCAACGAGTTCGGCGAGATCGGGATCGACAACGATCTGATCGTCGAATCGGACGAGGAAATCTACGAGATGAACAATGGCTGCGTGTGCTGCACGGTAAGGGGCGACCTGATCCGTGTCGTGCAGGGCCTGATGAAGCGCAAGGGCCGCTTCGACGCGATCGTGGTGGAGACGACCGGGCTGGCCGATCCGGCGCCCGTCGCGCAGACCTTCTTCATGGACGACGACGTGCGAGCCAAGTCGCGGCTCGACGCCGTGGTCGCACTCGTCGACGCCAAGCACCTGCCGCTGCGACTGAAGGACAGCCCGGAGGCGCAGGAGCAGATCGCGTTCGCCGATGTCGTGCTGCTGAACAAGACGGACCTTGTCAGTGAAGACGAACTGAAAGAGGTCGAGTCGCTGGTCCGCCAGATCAATCCGGTCGCCGCGATCCATCGCACCGAGCGGGCGGGGGTGGCGCTGGACAAGATCCTCGACCGTGGCGCGTTCGACCTCAACCGCATCCTCGAGAACGATCCGCATTTCCTCGACGCGCATGATCACGACCATGACCATGAATGCGGCCCGGACTGCGACCACGACCACCACCATCACGGTCACCACCATGATCATGACCACGACCATCACCATCATCACGGTCTGGCTGGCAGCGGCCATGACCTGACCGTCGAAACGGTGTCGCTTTCGGGCGGGGAACTGAACCCGGACGTGTTCATGCGCTGGATCCAGGAGGTCACCCAGACGGACGGGCCAGACATTCTGCGGCTGAAGGGCATTCTTGCCTTCAGCAACGATCCCGACCGTTTCGTCGTGCAGGGTATCCACATGATCATCGAGGGCGATCACCAGCGGCCCTGGCGCGAGGACGAGGCGCGACGCAGCCGGCTCGTCTTCATCGGCCGCAAGCTCAATCGCGAAAAGCTCGAAACCGGCTTCAACGCCTGCCTCGCCTGACGGGCTCCGTCCCGACCGAACCCGGAGTCCCCATGCCGACGATCGCCACCATCGAGGCCTCCGCCCATGTCGAATGGGCGGGGTTCATTGCCGACAAGCCTGTCTTCGCGCAGGCCGACGGCACCGTCGTCATCGCCGAGGGCGGCGAGAAGTGCCACACGCTGTCCGACGGGTTGTCGACCGCGGTCCGCGCGCTCGACGGCAACAGCCTGATCGCCGGCGGCGAGGACGGAACGCTCACCCGCATCGACGCAGATGGCGAACAGACCAAGCTGCGCGAGGCGACCGGCAAATGGGTCGACTGCCTGGCGGCCGGACCGTCCGGCGCGGTCGCGGCGGGCTCGGGGAAGTCGGTGACCGTGATCGCCGGCGACGGCAAGACGCGCGAGATCGCGTGCGAGCGCTCGGTCGAGGGGATCGCGTTCGCGCCCAAGGGCATGCGACTTGCGATGGCGCGCTACAACGGCGTCGAACTCGTGTGGATCAACACGCAGGCCGCGCCGCAATTCCTCGAATGGAAGGGCGCGCATATCGGGGTCACCTTCTCGCCGGACGGCAAATATGTCGTCACCTCGATGCAGGAAAACGCGCTGCATGGCTGGCGGCTCGCCGACGACCGGCACATGCGCATGAGCGGTTATCCGTCCAAGGTGCGCTCGATGTCCTGGTCGTCCAGGGGCAACTGGCTTGCCAGTTCCGGCGCGCCGGCGGCGATCGTCTGGCCGTTCGCCGGCAAGGACGGGCCGATGGGCAAGGCACCGAAGGAACTGGGCTCCGTCGGCCAGGTCATGGTCACCGAAGTGGCGTTCCATCCTTCCGAGGAAGTGCTCGCCATCGGCTACCAGAACGGCATGATTCTGGCCGTCCTGATCGGTGACGGGCGCGAGGCCGTACTGCGCCAGGGCGGCACGGGCGCGATCACCTCGCTGGGCTGGGATCGGGCCGGCAAGCGCATTGCCTTCGGTTCGGAAGAGGGCGAGGCCGGCATTGTGGACATTGCCGGCTGAACGACTAGATTGAGCCGGTTGTCGCCGGTCGAGCGGGAAGGGCACATTGGATACGCTGGCAAGGATGCAGGCCTTTATCGACGTGGTCGAGGCGGAAGGGTTTTCCGCTGCGGCGCGCAAGGTTGGCCGTTCCAAGGCGCTGATGTCGAAATATGTGCGCGAGCTGGAAGACGAGCTTGGCATCCTGTTGATCAACCGCACGACGCGACAGTTCTCGCTTACCGAAGCCGGGCAGATCTACTACCAGAATTCCAGCGAGATCGTCAGCCGCGTCGACGAATTGCAGGAGGCCGTGCGCGAAGCAGGCTCCGGGCTAAAGGGCCGGCTGAGAATCTCCGCGCCGCGCTCGCTGACCGATCTTGAGATCGGGCTGCCGATTGTCGAATTCGCCGCCGAGTATCCCGACATCAATCTGGAGGTGAACCTCGACGACCGGATCGTCGATCTGGTCGAGGACGGGTTCGATGTTGCGATCCGGGTCTCGCGGCTTGCCGATTCAGCGTTGATCGCGCGCAAGCTTACCGATTTCCGGCTGCTTTTATGCGCTTCGCCGGCCTTCATCGAGGCGCATGGCAAGCCGGAAACGCCGCGCGACGTGGCGGAGTTTCCCGTGATCGTCGACACCAACGGGCGCAGCCGCTCGAACTGGGTGTTTCTCGACACGGAAGGCAAGGAATACATGGTGCCGGTGAACACGGTGATGGAGGTCAACAGCCCGGAAGTCGCCAAGCGCGCCGCGCTCGCCGGTCTCGGCATGACGGTTTCGCCGAGCTTCTCCGTCGCCAAGGAAATCCGCGACGGCTCACTGGTCTCCATGCTCGAGGACCACATGCCGCACGGGCGCGGCGTCTATGCTGTCTATCCGCATCGCCGGCACGTCTCGGCCAAAGTGCGTGTCTTCGTCGACTTCATGGCCGAGTGGTTCCGCCAGAACGGCGATGTGCTGCAGGCAAAATGACGCGGGGTGCCGGTTTCGCGGACCGGTACATAAAATCGCCGGAATCGTGCCGGCTTTGCTTTGGACAAGAGAATCGCACTCCGCAAAAGGGCCGGGCGCGGAAAGTCTCGCCGAGGGATTCGTGTCGAAACGATCGATTCTGATATTCGCCGCATTGCTCGCCGCCTGTCCGCAGGTGGCGCGGGCGCATCCGCATGTCTTCGTCGAGGCCAATGTCGAGATCGCGCGCGACGCCTCTGGTTCGGTCACCGAAATACGCCATGTCTGGCGTTTCGACGAACTGTTCTCCTCGACCGTGCTGCTCGATTATGACGGCAATGGCGACGGCGAACTCGACACGGCGGAACTCGACGAGGTCTCGAAGACCGTGACGGAGTCGCTGGGCGAATACGATTATTACACCGAGGTCCGCTACGACACGCAGAGCAAGGCCTTCAAGCTGAACGACAGGATCATGGTCGACTATGTCGACGGGCAGGTCCTGATGTTCTTCGCGCTGAAAATGGACGAACCGCTGGCGCTGTCGGGCCATGCGTTCCGCGTGGCGGTAAGCGATCCGACCTATTTCGTGGCGATGGAACTGGCCGGCGAAAGCGCCATCCAGATCGACGGACCCGACGCACCGGACTGCAAGGCAAACATCGAAGTGCCCGATTTCGACAAGCTCTATGCGCGGGATTCGCAGACGCTGACCGAGCAGTTCTTCAACAATCCGAACAATGCGTCGCTGGGCGACGAATGGCTGACCTGGGTTACCGTTCAATGTCCGTAATGCAATCGCGCGCGGCAAGGCGCGCCTGGGCTTTGACCGCTCTGGCCCTGCTGGCGGCGTTTGCACTGATGCAGACGCATCCGGCGCTGGCGCAGAATTCGCTCGGGCTGGGCCGGCCGGAACAGGCAATCCAGCCAGAAGGCATGTTCGCGCCGCTGCTCATCTGGATCAAGACGCAGCAGCAGCAGTTCTACCTGATGATGCAGCATGAATTGAAGGCGATGCGGCAGGACGGCAGCCATGTGTGGTGGCTGATCGGGCTCAGCCTGGCCTATGGCGTGTTCCATGCGGCCGGGCCCGGCCACGGCAAGGCGGTCATCTCCTCCTACATGATCGCCAACGAGGTCGCCGCACGACGCGGCATCGTGCTTTCCTTCGCTTCGGCCTTCGCCCAGGCGATCTCGGCCATCGTGCTGGTCGCGCTGTTCGTCATGGTACTGCGCGGCACCGGTCTGCGGCAGAGCGACGCCACGGCATGGCTAGAAATCGCCAGCTATGGCGCGGTGACGCTGCTCGGTGCCTGGCTGTTGTGGTCGAAGCTGTTCAGGCGCGGTCACTCGCATGGCCATGGGCATGCACATGACCATGGGCACGACCACAAGCACGACCACAAGCATGACCACAAACACGACCACGGGCACGACCACGGCCATGCTCACGATGCCGATTGCGGGCACTCGCATGCGCCTGACCCAAAAGCGCTGGGCGGCGGCGTGCTCGGGCTGCGCCAGGCATGGTCGGCCATTCTCGCGGTCGGTCTACGCCCGTGTTCGGGAGCGGTGATCGTGCTCACCTTCTCGTTTCTCAACGGGCTGTTCCTGGCCGGTGTGGCGGCCACGTTCGCCATGGCGTTCGGCACGGGGCTCACCGTGGCCGCGCTCGCCGCGCTGGCGGTCTGGGCCAAGGATCTGGCGGTCGGCATCGGCGGGGCGGCGGAACGCACCGCAACCATCCACCGGGTCATCGAGATCGCGGGTGCGGCCCTCGTCTTCGTCCTCGGCCTGATCCTGCTTAGCGCCAGCCTCTACACCTGAACGCGGCTTGCCGGCCCCGGGCCGGATATTGCCTTCAGGCCGATGCGCGGCAGGCCGAACCATCCTCGAAACATTTGTGAAATCCGGTTGAATGGCACGCTGAAATGCCGGCGAACAATCTTCGCGAAAGCCGTGCCGTGCCGCTTCAAAACCCGGACGTATCCTACGAAGTGCGTATTTATACCGACACACTCAGCACTTGCGCGATACGATTAAATATCCTCTAGTGCCTGCCAGCTGGCCGTTGCGGGAGGCTTCGGCTGCGCTGTATCGCACAAGATACGAAACAACAATGTGGAGGAGAACGATGGACAGACGTTCGTTCATCAAGAATGCCGGTTTGGGTGGAACCGCGGCGGTAGCCGCCAGCACGCTCGCCGCACCGGCCATTTCCCAGGGACGCGAAACGCTTAC
Organism: Rhizobiaceae bacterium; assembly: GCA_041987205.1. Lineage (GTDB taxonomy): Bacteria > Pseudomonadota > Alphaproteobacteria > Rhizobiales > Rhizobiaceae > BOKV01. Next base: position 33,581 of record JBHIWX010000013.1, read on the forward strand.
CATGGTCACGACGTGGCCGCGTGGTCTTGCCGGCGTCTGGGACTCGGTGGAACGCTTCGCCAACAATGTGGCGGACATCACCGACGGCACGCTGACCATCGATGCCAAGGCTTCCGGCGAACTCGTCGGTGCGCTTGAAAGCTTCGACGCCGTTTCGTCCGGTCAGGCCGACATGTATCACGGCGCCGATTATTACTGGGTCGGCCAGCATCCCGCGCTTGCCTTCTTCACCGCCGTGCCGTTCGGCATGACGGCGCCCGAGATGATGGTGTGGTACTATGCCGGCGAAGGCATGAAGCTGCATCACGAGCTCGGCGAAGTCTTCGGTCTGAAGAGCTTCATCGCCGGTCAGACAGGCGCCCAGGGTGGCGGCTGGTTCCGCAAGGAAATGACCAGCGTGGATGACTTCCAGGGCCTCAAGTTCCGCATGCCGGGCCTCGGCGGCCAGACCGTGTCGAAACTCGGCGCGTCCGTGCAGACGCTTCCGGCCAGCGAAATCTACCAGGCGCTGTCGAGCGGCGCGCTCGACGCCACCGAGTGGATCGGCCCGTGGTCGGACGAGAAGCTCGGCCTGCAGGAAGTGGCCAAGCACTACTATCCGGCCGGTTTCCACGAGCCCGGCGCGGCGCTTTCGGTCGCGACCAACCTCGAACGCTTCAATTCGCTGTCGCGCTCCCATCAGCGCGCCATCGAGGTTGCGGCGGCCGATGCCCACCAGTCGAACTACGCGCTGTTCATCGCCAATAACGGTCCGGCACTGAAGCGTCTGATCGCGGCCGGTGTCCAGACGCACGAGTTCAGCAACGACATCTGGGGCGCCTACTACAACGCGGCGCAGGAAGTCATGAACGGCTACATGAGCGACGATCTGTTCAAGAAGATCAACGACTCGGCCATGGCTTCCATGCGTGACACGGCCGGTTGGACCTCGCTCTCCGACTCCGCCTATGTGGCGCAGCGCGTCCGTCTGATGGGCTGAACCGGCTTCGTCCGGTCTTGAAATTCGAGGGAGCGGGCCTTCATGGTCCGCTCCCTTGAGTGCCATCCGGTCCGGGGAGCGATCCAGGGAGATTGGGGGACATCATGTGGGACGGTGCCGTCTGGCTGCTGCGGAACCTCGCGCTCGCGTTCTACAATTTCGGTTATGCGATCCTGAATCCGGGTAGCTGGCTGAATTGGTCCGATCCCGAATCGCTGATGCGGTTCATCTATTACGGCGGATCGGTTGAATTCTTCTTCATTGTCTTCGTCATCGTGGCGATCGTATTCCTCGTTGGCATGCGCCTGACCGGCTTCCTTTGGGGCGTGGTCGGTGTGCTCGAGGGGTTCGCCAACAGCGTCGGCCGCATCTTCGCCTGGGCAGGGCTTATCATGGTGCTGCAGCAGACGATGGTCATCTTCCTGCAGGCGATCTTCCGGGTGCCGGAAATCTCGCTGTCACCCTTCGGGCTGGACCTGACCATGCCGCTCGGCTGGTGGGGCGACAGTCTCAAATTCTACAACGCGCTGATCGTCTGCCTGTGCTGCAGCTACACCTTCGTGCAGTCGGGCCATGTGCGCGTTGACTTGTTCTATGCCGGCGCCTCATTCCGCGCGAAGCGGATGATCGACATGCTCGGCGCGGTGTTCTTCATGATGCCGATGTCGGTGCTGATCTGGATGTTCGGCTGGTTCTTCCTGTGGCGCCATCTGATCACGCCCAAGGTCAACTCGACCGATGCGCTCGACCGCATGATGCTGAAGGCCAAGGCCGTGCGCTGGAACGTCGAGATGATCGGCTTCAGCCCGAACGGCTTCAACGGCTATTTCCTCTTCAAGATTCTGATGGTCGCTTTCGCCGGCATGGTCTTCGTTCAGGCCGTCGCCGTGCTGTGTCGTTCCTACCTGGAATGGCGCGAGGGTCCGGCCAGCGAAAACAAGAACCTCGACAGCGACGTGATCGGCGCCGGGGAAGTCGAATTGGCGGGGCCTGACCACCTCGCGCGGGAAGGGCGCTGATCCATGCTTTTCGGACTGGACGGGATCGAAGTCGCGCTCATCATCGTGCTGTTCAGCGTATTCGGCGGGATCATGACCGGCTTTCCGGTCGCCTTCGCGCTGGGCGGTGCGGCGGTCATTTCCTTCGGCCTGATCGCCATCCTCGATTCGGCCGGCATCCTGATCCACCACGCCATCGACACGCGTTCGGCCGAATATGCCGCGCTCGTCTCTCAAGGCATTCCCAGGGACGCGATCAGTGTCTTCCGATACCCAGACCTGCCTCGAATAGCCGAGCCGCTCTTTACGGGCGGCTGGGAAATGGCACTCAATCGGAACATCAGCTTCATCGTGAACCGCATGAACGAGCGGGTGATCGCGGGCCAATCCATCGACACGCTGCTCGCGGTGCTGATGTTCGTGATGATGGGCATCACGCTGGAGCGCTCGCGCATCGCCAACGATCTGCTGACCGCGATGGCGCGTGTCTTCGGCCCTCTTCCAGGCGGTCTCGCCGTCTCGATCGTCGTCGTGGGCGCCTTCCTCGCTGCCTCCACCGGTATTGTAGGCGCGACGGTCGTGACCATGGGCTTGCTGGCGCTGCCGACGATGCTGCGCAACGGCTATTCGCCGGAACTGTCGACCGGCGTCATCGCCTCGTCGGGTACGCTCGGCCAGATCATTCCGCCGTCGATCGTGATCGTCCTGCTCGGCACGCTTGCCGGTGACATCTATTCGACCGCGCAGGAAAACCGCGCCCAGCTTCTGGGCTGCTCCGACGCGCTGACCTATCTGGGCAAGCCCGCCGTGGTTTCGGTCGGCACGCTGTTCCAGTCCGCGCTGTTCCCGGGGCTCATGCTGGCCGGGCTTTATGCCGCCTATGCCTTCGGCTTCGCGCTGCTCAACCCGTCCAAGGCGCCACCCGTGCGATCGGATGGCGAGGGCGGCGGTGGCGGCGGATCCAGACGCAGCATGGCGTTCTGGTTCCTCGGCGCGCCGGCAGCCATCCTGCTCGCAGCCTTCCTCGCCGGTGCCACCGGCGTCGTGGGCAGCCAGTCGCTGGTCGTCAGCGGCGTGCACCAGGACGCGGAAGCACCCGAACTGCGCACCAATGTCTCGCCGCAATGCGCCGAGGCGATGATCGAACTGCACGGCCAGGAAAAGTGGGATCGCTCGGTGGCACGCGCCGAGACGCTTGCCGCGTCGGACACCTCATCCGGCATACGCGAACTGACCGCAGAGGAAATCGATCAGGCCCGTCTCGACCTGATCGATACGGCGGCTCCGGTCGGCACGGGCATCGCGGCGATGCTGGTGGCGCTGGCGCTGGTGCTCGTCCTGGCACGCGGCGCGGCGCCGACGGCCGATCCGCGGCCGCTGGTCATTGGCGCGATCGGCATCGCGCTCGGCTTCCTCGTCGACATCGCGCTGCTGACGCCGCTCTCCTCGCCCGGCACGACCTTCGGGCTGATGGCCATTCCCGTCCTGCTCGCTCTCTACGGGTTGCGCAGTGCGGCGGTCAGGCTGGCCGAGATCGAACTCGTGCGCGTGGCCTTCCCGCCGCTCATTCTCATCGTTGCGGTGCTGGGTTCGATCCTGGGCGGTATCACCAATCCGACGCCGGCGGCCGCACTCGGCGCGGTTGGCGCGATCATGCTTGCCGCCTACCGCCAGCTCAAGGAGCACGAGCGCACGGGCCGCATCGTGCTGATCGCCAGCTTCGCGATCATCATCATGATCCTGGTCGGCGCGAATTTCGACCTGCGCACGGAGCGCGAAGGCGTTACCTTCGCCGACTGGATCGCGATCATCGTGGCGCAGGGCGCCTATCACATCGCCTTCTTCGGCATGCTCTACAGCGTGTGGATCCTGTTCCGCTACAAGGTGATGAAGCCGGTCGTGCTGGAGACGGCAAAGGTCACCTCGATGGTCTTCACCATCCTGATCGGCTCGCAACTCCTCAACCTCGTGGTGATCTCCTTCGGCGGCGAGCACTACATTCAGGAGTTCCTGCGCGCCTTCGACAACGAATTCGTCGTCTTCCTGATCGTCATGGCCGTGCTGTTCATCCTCGGTTTCGTGCTCGACTTCCTGGAGATCATCTACATCGTCGTACCGATCGTCGGGCCGGTGATCTATGGCGGCACGCTGGACCCGAAATGGGTGACGATCATGATCGCGGTCAATCTGCAGACCTCGTTCCTGACGCCGCCCTTCGGCTTCGCGCTGTTCTATCTGCGCGGCGTGGCGCCGCCCTCGATCACCACCGGCCACATCTATCGCGGCGTGGTGCCCTTCGTGATCATCCAGGTGATCGGGCTCGGCCTCTTGTGGCTGTTCCCCTCGATCGTCACCTTCCTGCCCGACCTGCTGCCGCAGAACTGAGGCAGCGGGTTTGCCGGCTGGTGCGGATGTGCGGCAATCGGTCGTTCGGCGAAGCTTGCCATTGGCGGGTGCCTGCCCATCTTATGCTTCGAACGGCCGGCCATGCTGCTATGCTGGCTGCTTCGAACCGGATTTCACGAAGAGGCCAGGACAGGCATGAACACACCCCTCCCGGAGGATCATCCCGACGTCAAATTCGGCAAGGTGGGCGTGCTGCTCGTCAATCTCGGTACGCCGGACGGCCACGACAAGAAGAACATGCGTCGCTATCTGGCCGAGTTCCTCAGCGACAAGCGCGTGATCGAATGGCCGCGCGCGTTCTGGTACCCGATCCTCTACGGCATCGTGCTGAACACGCGCCCGAAGAAATCCGGCCATGCCTATGCGGCGATCTGGAACAACGAGAAGAACGAATCGCCGCTTCGCACCTACACGCGCTCACAGGCTGAGAAGCTCAAGGCCAAGCTGTCCTTCTACCAGAAGGTGGTGGTGGACTGGGGCATGCGCTACGGCAACCCGTCCATCCGGGAGCGGATCGACGCGCTGAAGGCGCAGGGCTGCGAACGCATTCTGGTATTTCCACTCTATCCGCAATACAGCGCGGCGACGACGGCGACGGTCAACGACAAGGTGTTCGAGGCGCTTTCGGCGATGCGCTGGATGCCGGCGCTGCGCACCGTGCCGCCCTATCACGACGATCCGGCCTATATCGGGGCGCTGGCGCAGTCGATCCGGACGCATCTGTCCGGCCTCGAATTCGAGCCCGAGAAGGTGCTCGCCTCCTATCACGGCATTCCGGTCAGCTATTTCAAAAAGGGCGACCCGTATCATTGCCATTGCTACAAGACCTCGCGGCTCCTGAACGAGGAACTCGGCTGGCCGGAAGGGCGGCTGATAACGACCTTCCAGTCTCGCTTCGGCCCGGAGGAATGGCTGCAGCCCTATACCGACAAGACGGTCGAGAAGCTGGCGAAGGAAGGGGTGAAATCGGTCGCCGTGTTCAATCCGGGCTTCGTTTCGGACTGTCTGGAGACGCTGGAGGAGATCGCCATCGGGGTCGGCGAGATGTTCCGCGAGGCTGGCGGCGAGAACTTCACCCACATCCCGTGCCTCAACGATTCGGATGAGGGGATGAATGTGATCGAGACGGTCGTCCGGCGCGAACTCGCGGGCTGGGTATAACCGCCCGGACGGCGCGCGCCGAATTGTAAAGCCCCGCGCCAAAGTCTATATCAGGCCGACAGGCAGCGACGCGGGATTCGCGTCGAGAGCGGTTATGCGGCCACCTCCCTGCCGGGCAGTCTTCATGCCGCTCCACCGGCCGTCCGGGAGGACATGACATGCCGCCTTTTTCCTACGTCGATATCGTCATCGCCGTCTTCGTCGTCGTCGGCATCTTCTTCGTCATCCGTTCCATCCGGCAGGTGCCGCAGGGCTACAATTACACGGTCGAGCGGTTCGGACGTTATGTGCGCTCGCTGCAGCCGGGGCTGAACTTCATCGTACCGGTGATCGACACGGTCGGCGCGAAGATGAACATGATGGAGCAGGTGCTCGACATCCCGACGCAGGAGGTCATCACGCGCGACAACGCGCAGGTGAACGCGGACGGTGTCGCCTTCTATCAGGTGATCGAAGCCTCGCGCGCAGCCTATGAGGTGAGCGGGCTGGAAAACGCCATCCTCAACCTGACCATGACGAATATCCGTTCGGTGATGGGCTCGATGGATCTCGACGAGATGCTGTCAAAGCGCGACGATATCAATGAGCGCGTGCTGCGCGTCGTAGACGAGGCGGCTTCGGCCTGGGGCGTGAAGATGACGCGCATCGAGATCAAGGATATCAGCCCGCCGGCCGATGTGGTGCAGGCGATGGGCCGGCAGATGAAGGCCGAGCGCGACAAGCGCGCCAACATTCTCGAAGCCGAGGGCGAGCGGCAATCGGAAATCCTGAAAGCCGAGGGCGAGAAGCAGAGCCAGATCCTCAAGGCCGAGGGCGCGCGCGAGGCCGCCTTCCGCGAGGCTGAGGCGCGCGAGAGGCTCGCACAGGCGGAAGCCGCGGCGACGCAGGCCGTTTCCGAGGCGATCGCTACGGGCGACATTCAGGCGATCAACTATTTCGTTGCGCAGAAATATGTCGAGGCGCTGGGCCGCATCGCGTCCGCACCGAACCAGAAGGTTCTGATGCTGCCGATGGAGGCCTCCTCTCTGCTGGGTGCGCTTGGGGGCATCGGCGAAATCTCCAAGGAGGTCTTCGGTGGACCATCCGGCGGAGGCGGCTCGCGCGGCACCACGGCACCCGCACCGGCCCGACCCGCTGCCACACGGCCTGCGACCTCGCCGACGGTCGCGCCGTCGGCACCTGCCGCGCCTTCTGCGCCAGGTGCGACGACGCAACCGCGCACGACCGCGCCGTGGTCCGGCAGCAAGCCGGCTGATCCGGAGGGGTCGTCATGATCCAGGGACTGATCAGCGATCTGGGGCCCTGGAACTGGTGGATCCTGGCGCTGCTGCTGATGGGTCTGGAAATCCTCGCGCCCGGCACCTTCTTCCTGTGGTTTGGCATCTCTGCCTTCGTGATCGGCACGATCTCGCTCGCCGTCGGTCCCGAAGCGACGTTCTGGATCTGGCAGACGCAGGTGATCGGCTTCGTCGTGCTGTCGTTCATCGCCGCGCTGCTCGGGCGCAAATTCATGAACGCACGCGGCTGGAACACGAGCGACAATCCGACGCTCAACGCGCGCGCCACGCAGATGGTTGGCCGCGTCGGCGTACTCGCCGAACCGATTTCCGGCGGGCAGGGCAGGGCGAAGATCGGCGATACGACCTGGCGGGTTTCGGGGCCGGACCTTCCGGCCGGCGTGCAGGTCAAGGTCGTCGGCGAGGATGCGGGCCGGCTGGTCGTCGAGGCCATGCAATAGGCGCTACCGGCGCCGGTCGTGTCGTCAGTTCAAATTAGCTTGAGAAGCTGCAAGCGAAGTGCTGCCGGTCCCGTCCCGGGGATCGATCAGGCGACGCCTATTCTGAGCAAATCGTGCATGTGGACGATGCCGATCGGCTTGTCCCCCGTCACCACGAACAGCGAGGTGTAGGGCCGCTCCGCCATGTTCATCAGGGCCAGCGCCTCGCCGGCGAGCGTGTCGGGCTCGACCGATTTGGGCGAACGGCTCATGATGTCGTCGACCTTGAGCGATTGCAGGTCGCGGGCGATGTTGCGACGCAGATCGCCGTCGGTGACGACCCCGATCAGATGGCCCTCATCGTCCGCCACGGCGACGCAGCCGAAGCCTTTTTCGGAGATGGTGACCACGGCCTCGACCATGGGCGTGCCGGCCGGCACGACCGGTACGCGGTCGCCGGTATGCATGATCTCGGAAACATGGGTGAGGCTGGCACCTAGCGAGCCGCCGGGGTGGAAAACGTGGAAGTCGCTCGCCGAAAAGCCGCGGAACTCGAGCAGGGCGACGGCGAGTGCGTCGCCCATCGCCAGTTGCATGATGGTCGAGGTGGTCGGCGCCAGCCCGTGCGGGCAGGCTTCCTGCGCCGTCGGCAGTTCAAGGCAGATGTCGGACTGCTCGCCCAGCGTCGAGCCGGCGTTCCGGGTCATTCCGACCAGCGGGATCTTGAAGCGTCGGCAATAGGAGACGATGCCCTTCAGTTCGCCCGATTCGCCCGACCATGACATGGCCAGCACGGCATCGTCGGGGGCGATCATGCCGAGATCGCCATGATTGGCCTCGGCGGGGTGGACGAAGAAGGCCGGCGTGCCGGTCGAGGCGAGCGTGGCGGCGATCTTGGAGCCGATATGGCCGCTCTTGCCCATGCCGGTGACGATGACGCGTCCGCCGATGCCCGCGATGGTCTCCACGGCACGGCCGAACGGTTCCGAGAGCGGCCCTTCCAAGGCTTCCTGCAGCGCCTCCAGGCCGTTCCTTTCGGTCTGCAAGGTCCGAAGGGCGGAATCGATCAATTCGCTCGGCGTCATCGCAGTTTGCCGCTTCCTGTTTTTCGTTTTCGAAGGGCGGACGAGGCCGAAAGGCGCGTCCGGCTGGTGGATACACGATTTTTGCCCGGATGTAACCGTCGAACGGGTCTGACAAACGCATCTGCCGGTGGATGAAAGCTGCCAGCGAAAGGAAGCGTTAACCATGGATGTTTACGGTTTGTCAGTCTTTTCATTCGTGCCCGGCAGGCCCGTTCATGTCCATTCGCCACGCAGGCGGGAAACCCAAAACGGCCACCGCATTGGCCGTCCTGCTCGCCGTGCTTTGCACCGGCGGGTCATTGCCGTTCGCCGCGCAGGCAATGGCGCAGACACGCAGAGTCGATAACGGGACAAGCGATTCCTCTTCGCCCTTCCTGTTGCGCGGCAGTGGGGATGCCGCTTCGCAGGATGGGTCGGGCGATCCCTTCAGCAATGGTCCGCTGAGCGCGGAGGAGCTGTCCGGGACATCCGATGGCGGAGCCCTCGCAGGCGATGACAATGCGGACGGGCAAGACAATGTCGACGGGCAGACGACCTCTGGCATTCCGGCGCCGATCAGTCTGAGCGACCCGAATCAGGGTCGCGTCATACCCGTGGCGCCGGAGACGCAGGTGCTCGATCCCGGCAACCCGGAGGCGACACCCGACCCCCGCGCCAATCTGCGCGAGCCGCCGGTCGAGGCCGGTCTGCGGCGCGTGGACGAAGAGGAAGACCCGTTCCTGCCGCCGGGCTTCAGGGCGGGAACCTGGCAGGTCTTCACCCGGCTCGAGCAGGCGCTCGGCTATTCCAACAACAACACGTTTTCGGCGGGCGGCAGACCGGGCGCCTTCATGCAGACCGATGGCAGCGTGGAATTCCGCTCCGACTGGTCGCGCCATCAGGCGAACCTCAAGGCGGACGGGACGCTGAAACGGGCGTTCGGCGACGATCAGGGCTACATCCCGTCGGCGGGGGTGGAGGGTAGCCTACGCCTCGACCTGATCGACAGCTATGCCGCGACGCTGCGCGGCAATTACGACTATTCGACCGAGGCGCTATCGAGCACCTCGCTGGTCTCGGGCGTGGCCAGCCGGCCCGGCGTGCACGCCTATGGCGGTAGTGTGGAACTGGCGCGCACCGGCACCGACCTGGAACTGACGCTGCGAGGATCGGCGGATCGCACCACCTATGAGGCCGCGACGCTTTCGAGCGGCGGCACGTTTTTGCAGAACGACCGGAACAACACGCTCTACCAGATCACGGCGCGCGCGGCCTACGGGCCTACGCCGTCACTCAAGCCCTTCATCGAGGGCAGTCTCGGTTGGCGGGTCTTCGACGAATCGCTCGACCGCAACGGACAGGACCGTTCCAGCACGCTCTACGATCTGCGCGCCGGCCTGCAGGTCGATCTGCACGAAAAGCTGACCGGCGAAATGGCAGTCGGCTATGCCTATGAGGATTTCAATGACGGCGCGATCCCGGCGCTCGACGGGATCACGCTGAACGGAACGCTGGACTGGTCGCCCGAGCGCGACACCCATCTTCGCCTGACCGCTTCAACCGCGTTCGGCGGATCGACCACGGTGAACGACAACGGGTCGGTGGTCTACACCCTGCTGAGTGAGGCGGTTCGCCGGGTGCGCGACAATTTCGCGGTGTCGGCGACCGGCTCCTACACGCAGACGCGCTACGATGCGAGCGGCGGCATCGACCATGCCTACATGGCCGGGCTCGGCGCGGAATACTGGATCAGCCGCTATCTGTCGCTGACCGCCGATGTCGAATACGAGACGCTCGATTCGGCGACGCCCGGCAATTCATGGGATGCATTGTCGGTGCGGATGGGCATCGCCATCCAGCGCTAGTGCTTTTCACCCCTACAAATCGAAATGCGCGCCTCCACTGATGAGGGAAGCGCGCATGTCGAATTCGATCACTGATGGCTGAGCCGCATCAATAGTTGCGCGGGCAGGCAGCGATGTAGCGGCGACCGTAGCGGTCGCGGTAATAGCACTGGCCCGGATCGTTTGCGCGCCCGATCAGGGCACCCGTGGCGGCGCCGATCGCGCCACCGACAATCGCGCCTTCGACCGTACCGGTCGTCGCACCGCCAATGGCGGCACCGGCGACAGTGCCGGCAGCGGCACCCTGCTCGGTGGTGGTGCAGGCTTGCAGAGAGGCGGCACCCATGGTGATCGCGGCGGCGGTAACGAGAAACTTCAAACGCATGACAGACTCCTTTCCGGTAGGAAAAGCCTGTAGTACGAAAAGGTTCCCCAATATTCCCGACCGCTCGTGCTGCATCGGAGCGGATCAATCGCCTCCGCCGGGTTCGGAAGCGCGCTACACCGGATCGATGTCGCGCAGCAGTGCCTCGAGTTCCGGTTTCAGGCTTTCGGCCATTTCCCGGTTCCACATGGCATAGGCGACGTTGGCCTTGATGAAGCCTTCGCGCGAGCCGCAGTCGAAGGTGCGCCCGGTGAAGGTGTAGCCGTAGAAGGGCTGCTTGTCGGCCAGCGCCAGCATGGCGTCGGTCAACTGGATCTCGCCTCCGGCACCGGGCTCCTGGTTGGACAAGATGTCGAAAATCTCAGGCTGGAGGATGTAGCGGCCGTTGATGAACAGGTTGGATGGCGCGGTGCCCTTTGGTGGTTTCTCGACCATGCCCTCAAGACGGAAGCCGCCTTCGACCTCGTCGCCCTTGACGACGACGCCGTATTTGTGGGTCTCCTCCCAGGGCACTTCCTCGGTCGAAATCACATTGCCGCCGGTCCGGTTGTAGAGGTCGACCATCTCGGAGAGGCAGCCCTTCTCGTGCTGCATCACCATGTCGGGCAGCAGCAGGGCGAAGGGTTCGTTGCCGATTATCTCGCGCGCGCACCACACCGCGTGCCCGAGGCCGAGCGGCGCCTGCTGGCGGGTGAAGCTGGTCTGGCCTGCTTCTGGCAGGGCCTTGGCGAGCACGTCGAGCGCCTCGGTCTTGCCGCGTTCGGAAAGCGTCTGCTGCAATTCGATCTGAAGGTCGAAATGGTCCTCGATGACCGCCTTGTTGCGGCCGGTGACGAAAACGAAGTGCTCGATGCCGGCGGCACGCGCCTCGTCGAACACGTACTGGATGACCGGCTTGTCGACGACGGTCAGCATTTCCTTCGGCACGGCCTTGGTGGCTGGCAGGAACCGCGTTCCCATGCCTGCGACGGGGAAAACGGCTTTTCTGACGCGCTTGAATTCGGTCACGATATCTCCTTGTTGTGCGGCGGATCGGGCATTCATTAAAATGCGAACGATCCTCCTTATCCTATCCTAAGCTTCGGCTGCTAGCTTCCACACCCACAGGGTTCAAGGCAACGGTTGCGGACAAAAAAGCCGCATCAGCACAACATCCAGGGTGTCGGCAATGGGCGTATTGGTCACCGGAGGAGCCGGGTATATCGGCAGCCACATGGTGTGGGAATTGCTCGATCAGGGCGAGAGCGTTGTGGTTCTCGACGATCTGAGCACCGGTTTCAAATGGGCGGTGCCCAAGCGTGCGAAACTCGTAACGGGCGATATTGGCGACAAGAAGAAGATCGGCGAACTGATCGGCAAGGAGAAGATCGATTCGATCATCCATTTCGCCGGTTCGGTGGTCGTTCCCGAATCGCTGGAAAACCCGCTCAAATATTATCAGAACAACACGTCGAAATCGCGCGACCTGCTGGAAGCGGCGGTCGAGAACGGCGTCGACAAGTTCATCTTCTCGTCGACGGCGGCTGTTTATGGCGCGCCGCTGACAAGCGGTCCGATCCGCGAGGACGCGATCCTCAATCCGATGTCGCCCTACGGCACCTCCAAGCTGATGACGGAGATGATGGTGCGCGACGTCGCCGAGGCGCATGGCATGCGCTACGTGATGCTGCGCTATTTCAACGTGGCGGGTTCTGATCCCAAGCTGCGCACCGGCCAGTCGACGGAGGGTGCGACCCATCTGATCAAGCTGGCCTGCGAGACGGCGCTGGGCAAGCGCTCGCACATGAGCATTTACGGCACCGACTACGATACGCCGGACGGCACCTGCGTGCGCGACTTCATCCATGTCTCCGACCTGGTCTCGGCGCACTACGCCGCGCTCAACTTCCTGCGTCAGGGCGGGCTGAAATTCACCGCCAATTGCGGTTACTCGAAGGGTTATTCGGTGCGCGAGGTGGTCGAAACCGTCCAGCGCATTTCCGGCAATGCCTTCCGCGTGATCGAGGAAAAGCGTCGCCCCGGCGACATTCCCGCGCTGGTCGCCAATTCGCACCGGCTCGAGAACCGGCTCGACTGGAAACCGCGCCACAACAATCTCGAGACCATCATCGAGACGGCTTTGGCCTGGGAAAACCAGCTCGGCGAGAAGCGCCGCACGGCTTGATTCTTTCGCTCACGGCTTATCCTCCCCTGGCCAAGTGCCAGGGTCGGGCCTGCGCGTACGCGGCGCATTCGCGCCGGCGGCCTCTTCGGCCGCTGGGTGTCCGGACGGGATCGTTTCCTATTACTTCCGTTCGCGGGCTGGCGCCCTGGCTGGTCGCCAAGGCTTGCCCTGCCACGGAGGGGGCGCATGATTGCCTCCGTCCCCGGTTCCAGTTTCCTGAATCATTGCTGATCCTCCCCCGGCCAAGTGCCAGGGTCGGGCCTGCGCGTGCGCGGCGCATTCGCGCCACATTCTCTCCGTCACTTTACGGTAAACGGAATCTTGACCGAATCGGCCCTAGTTTCGCGTCACCGGGAAGACACGACACGGAGGGATTTAATGCTTGCGACACCCGTTGCGGCGCTTCGCTGCGTCGCGCTCGCACTGATTGTCACGGCGGCCGCCTCGGCGCTCACCGCCCCGCAGGCGGCGGCGGATGCCGGCTTTCGCAAATGGATAAGCGACTTCAGATCGGTGGCGGCGAAATCCGGCGTTTCCGGCCGGACTTATGACGCCGTCTTTGCCGGCATTTCGGAGCCGGACCCGGAAGTGCTGGAGGCAGCGCGTTATCAGCCGGAATTCACCTCGCATGTCTGGGACTATGTCGACAACCGCGTCAACGAGGCGACCATCCGGCGCGGCCGCGAACTGGCGGCCGAATACAGAACCTGGCTCGACCGGATCGAACGCAAGTTCGGCGTCGACCGCCATGTCCTGCTCGCCATCTGGTCGATGGAATCCTCCTATGGCGAGGCGCTGGAGAAGAAGACCGGCATCCGCAGCGTTGCCCGGTCGCTGGCCACGCTCGCCTATGCCGACCGCAAGCGCGCCAAGTTCGCGCGCGGACAGCTGGTCGCCGCGATGAAGATCGTCCAGGCCGGCGACGTCAGCGCCAAAAACCTGACCGGTTCTTGGGCCGGCGCGATGGGCCATACACAGTTCATCCCCACGAGCTATCTGGCCTGGGCCGTCGATGTCGACGGCGACGGGCATCGCAATGTGTGGACCTCCCCGCCCGACGCGCTCGCCTCGGCGGCCAACCTCCTGAAGAAGAACGGCTGGGAGACCGGCAAGACCTGGGGCTACGAGGTCGCGCTGCCGGCCGGATTCGACACCAGGCTCGAAGGCAGGGACGGCATCACGCTTGCCAAATGGATGAAGCTCGGCGTCAAGCGCGCGCGTGGAGGCGGCTTTCCCAGGCCAGGCGACGAGGCGGTGCTGAAGCTGCCGGCAGGCAACAAGGGGCCGGCCTTCCTGATGGTCAGGAATTTCTACGTGTTGAAACGCTACAACAATGCGGACAAATACGCGCTGACCGTGGGCCTGCTGGCGGACGAACTGGCCGGGCATGGCGGGCTTGTCAACGACTGGCCGCGCGGCTACGAACCGCTCGACGAGGCGGGCCGCAAGGAGATGCAGCGGCATTTGCAGCAGCTCGGCCATTATGACGGCGAGATCGACGGCAAGTTCGGCCCGGCATCGAAAAAGGCCGTCCTCGAATACCAGCAGCGCCATGGGATGAACCAGGACGGCTTTCCCTCGAAGGCGCTTTTGGATAGGTTGAACAGGGGCTGATACCGCCGGATGGCGGCAGCAAATGAGTTCGAGTTGAAACCGGTCCTAACCTTTGTCATCGCTTTCGCCTTGCTGGCGGGTCTTGCGCCCGAGCCGGTGACGTCTTTCGTGACGGCGCCAGCGCAAGCCCAGCAGAAGCGGAATTTCCAGGGGCTCAACCTGCTTGACATGATCTTCGGTGGTGCGTTGCGCAAGCAACGGGTCAAGCGCTCGCGCAGCGAAACGCGCGCGCGGCGCGTGATCGTCACGCCAGGCAGCAGCGGCGTGATCGCCGGCAGTGCCTCGACGCCCAAGGAGGTCGTCGAGAAGGTCGATAACGCGGCCAAGGTGCTGGTGGTCGGCGATTTCATGGCCGACGGCATCGGCTGGGGGCTGGAACAGGCCTATGCGGAAAGCCCGAACATCGTCTTCGTCAGCAAGGGCGAGGGCCTGTCGGGGCTGGTGCGCGACGATGTGCGCGACTGGCCGGCCGCCGTGCCGGAACTGATCGCCGAGCATCGGCCCGTCGCCGTGCTGGTGCTGGTCGGCATGAACGACCGCCAGCAGATGCGGTTACCGGGCGGCCGGGCTGAAAAGCTCGACGATGCATGGAAGGCCGAATACCAGAAACGCATCGAATCGATCGTTCGTTCGGTGCGGGGCGCGGGCCTGCCGCTATTCTGGGTCGGCCTGCCGCCGGTCAATTCCAGCTCGATGAACCGCGACTATCTGGTGTTCAACGAGTTTTACCGCAACGCGGTCGAGGCCGCCGGCGGAAAGTTCATCGACGTTTGGGACGGGTTTACCAATGCCGAGGGGCAGTTCGTTGCCGCCGGTCCCGACGTCAACGGCCAGATCGTGCGGCTGAGGAATTCCGACGGGATCAACATGACCCGCGCCGGCAAGTCGAAGCTCGCCTTCTACGCTGAGCGCGAATTGCGCAGGTTGCCGGGCCTTGCCAGCGGTTTGGCGGTGGCGGCGCTGCCCGGGCTGGACAACCCGATAGAGCCGCTCGCACCGCAATACGACCCGGCCGCCAGCGGCCGAACCATCGTCATCGCGCTCGACGGGCCGATGGCCGATGGCGGCGATCTGCTGGAGGGTGGTGAGGAAGAAGCAAAGGTCGAGGACGAGGACGCCACGAGCTACGACCTCGTGGTGAATGGCGTGGCCGCGCTGCCCAGGAAAGGCCGGATTGACTATGTCTGGGGCGCGCCGGGCGGCGAGCGCACGGAAAGAACCGAGGATCCGGAAAAGAACGCGGCGCTTTCCGAGCCGTCACAGGAGCATGTGTCGTCCGTGCCGCTTCCAAACGAACCGCGGCCGGGCGAAGCCGACGCGCTGTTGCCGGCGGATGCGGAGGCGACGGACGAGCAGCCGGCCGACGAACCGCAGGTCGCCGAGGAAGCGCCGGCCGAGCGGCCGGTCGTTAGGCAGCGGACGTCACCGCGGCAGCGTCGTGTGACCAATGAGATCCCGGTCAATGGCGTGGGCAGCCTGTCGCCCTTCACGAATCGCCCAAACCACTAGCGACTGGCCACGCCTGGCGTCGCCGGCGACATAGAGCTTGTCCACGGAGGTGCGGTAGGCCAGATCGTCGGCATCGATCGAGATGTTGCCGCGCCGGTCCGCGTTGATCTTCGGCTTCAGTTCTTCAATGTAGGTGTCGGCGAAGGGGCCGGCGAAGCCGATCGCCAGAAAGACGAGATCGGCGCGCAGGATGAACTCCGTGCCCGGCAGCGGTTCGCGCTTTTCGTTGACGCGGGCGCATTTGACGCCGGTGAGCTTGCCGTTCTTGCCGACGAATTCCAGCGTCGCGGCGGCGAATTCGCGCCGCGCACCCTCGGCCTGCGAGGTGGAGGTGCGCATCTTGGTCGCCCAGTAGGGCCAGACCATCATCTTGTCTTCCTTTTCCGGCGGCTCGGGCCGGATGTCCATCTGGGTCACCTCGACGGCGCCCTGGCGGAAGGC
Organism: Rhizobiaceae bacterium; assembly: GCA_041987205.1. Lineage (GTDB taxonomy): Bacteria > Pseudomonadota > Alphaproteobacteria > Rhizobiales > Rhizobiaceae > BOKV01. Next base: position 49,863 of record JBHIWX010000013.1, read on the forward strand.
GGTGCCGACGCAGTCGGACGCGGTGTCGCCGCCGCCGACGACGACGACATGCTTGCCGCCCGCCCAGATTTCCTCCGACGGCCAGCCGACCGAGTCGACATTCTCGTGGCCGACGCGGCGGTTCTGCTGCACCAGATAGGGCATGGCATAGTGAACGCCGGCGAGTTCGGAGCCGGGAATGCCGGGGTCGCGCGGGGCTTCCGAGCCGGTGGTCAGCAGGACCGCGTCATAATCGGTGACCAGATCGGCCGCCTTGACGTCGACGCCGACATTGACGCCGCAACGGAACTCGACGCCCTCGGCCTTCATCTGTTCGACGCGACGGTCGATATGATGCTTCTCCATCTTGAAGTCGGGAATGCCGTAGCGCAGCAGGCCGCCGGGGCAGGATTCGCGTTCGAGCAGGTGGACCTCGTGGCCGGCGCGGGCCAGCTGCTGGGCGGCGGCCATGCCAGCCGGGCCGGAGCCTACGACGGCAACCTTCTTGCCGGTCGAATGGCTGGCGCGCTGCGGACGCAGCCAGCCCAGATCGATCGCCTTGTCGGCAATGGCCTGCTCGACCGTCTTGATGGCCACCGGCGTGTCCTCGAGGTTGAGCGTGCATGCTTCCTCGCAGGGCGCGGGGCAGATGCGGCCGGTGAATTCGGGAAAATTGTTGGTCGAGTGGAGGTTGCGCGCGGCCTCCTCCCACTGGTCGTTGTAGATCAGGTCGTTCCAGTCTGGGATCTGGTTGTTGACCGGGCAGCCTGTATCGCCATGGCAATAGGGGATGCCGCAATCCATGCAGCGGGCGGCCTGCTTAGCGACCTCCGTGTCCGACATGGGGATGGCGAATTCGCGGAAATGGCGAATGCGATCCGACGCCGGCTGGTACTTCGGCGTCTGCCGGTCGATCTCAAGAAAACCCGTTACCTTGCCCATCTTCTTCCGCTTGTCTCGTGGCAGGTCGCGAGGGCGAAACTGGTTTCGCCACTCGTCGACCGGTCTTCATTCATTTCTATTCGGCGGCGACGCCCATGCGCATGTCTTCCATCTCCTGCAGCGCACGGCGGTACTCGACCGGCATGACCTTCACGAATTTCGGACGGTAGGTTTCCCAATTGTCCAGGATCGTGCGGGCCCTTTCGGAATCCGTGTAGTGCATGTGGTTGGAGATGAGCTGGTAGAGGCGCTCCTCGTCATGATGGTTCATGTTCGAGGTGACGTCGACGCGACCCTTGTGCATCAAATCGCCGCCATGGTGATGCAGCTTCTCGAGCAGGTCGTCCTCTTCGGGTACCGGCTCTAGCTCGACCATCGCCATGTTGCAGCGCCGGGCGAAATCGCCCGCCTCGTCGAGCACATAGGCGATGCCACCCGACATGCCGGCGGCGAAGTTGCGCCCGGTCGGGCCGATGATGACGACCACGCCGCCGGTCATGTATTCGCAGCCATGGTCGCCCGTGCCTTCCACGACGGCGACGGCGCCGGAGTTGCGCACGGCGAAGCGTTCGCCTGCAATGCCGCGGAAATAGCACTCGCCGGCGATGGCGCCATAGAGCACGGTGTTGCCGACGATGATCGATTCCTCGGGCACGATGCGGGCGTCCTGCGGCGGGCGCACGACGATGCGGCCGCCCGACAGGCCCTTGCCGACATAGTCGTTGCCGTCGCCGGCCAGGTCGAAGGAGACGCCATGCGCCAGGAATGCGCCGAAGGACTGGCCGGCCGTGCCGCTGAACGACACCGCGATGGTGTCGTCGGGCAGGCCCTCATGGCCGTAGCGCTTGGCGACCTCGCCCGACAGCATGGCGCCGGCGGTGCGGTCGGTGTTGTTGATCGAGATGTCGATCTGCACCGCCTCGCCCTTTTCGAGCGCCGGCATGGCCTGCTCGATCAGCTTGCGGTCGAGGATGTCGTCGATCGGATGGTTCTGCTTCTCGGTGCAGTGGATCTCGTGCTTCGCCGCCTCGGGCTTGAAGAAGACCTTCGAGAAGTCGAGCCCCTTCGCCTTCCAGTGCTCGATCAGGGCAGCCTTTCCGAGCATCTGGCTTTGGCCGATCATCTCGTCGACCGTGGCAAAGCCCATCTCGGCCATGATCTGCCGGGTCTCCTCGGCGACGAAGAAGAAATAGTTGATGACGTGTTCCGGCGTGCCGCGGAAGCGCTTGCGCAGGACCGGGTCCTGCGTGGCGATGCCGACAGGGCAGGTGTTGAGATGGCACTTGCGCATCATCAGGCAGCCGGCCGCGATCAGCGGCGCGGTCGAGAAACCGTACTCGTCGGCGCCGAGCAGGGCGCCGATGATGACGTCGCGACCGGTTCTCAGGCCGCCGTCGACCTGCAGGCGCACGCGCGAGCGCAGGCCGTTGAGGACCAGCGTCTGGTGCGTCTCGGCAAGGCCCATTTCCCAAGGGCTGCCGGCATGCTTGAGCGAGGTCAGCGGCGAAGCGCCGGTGCCACCGTCATAGCCGGAGATGGTGATGTGGTCGGCGCGCGCCTTGGCGACGCCGGCAGCGACCGTGCCGACACCGACTTCCGAGACGAGCTTGACGGAGACGTCGCCGGCCGGGTTGACGTTCTTCAGGTCGAAGATGAGCTGTGCCAGATCCTCGATCGAATAGATGTCATGGTGCGGCGGCGGCGAGATCAGGCCGACGCCCGGCGTCGAATGGCGCGTCTTGGCGATCGTGGCGTCTACCTTGTGGCCCGGCAACTGCCCGCCTTCGCCGGGCTTTGCGCCCTGCGCGACCTTGATCTGCATCATGTCTGAATTGACCAGATATTCCGCGGTCACGCCGAAGCGGCCGGAAGCCACCTGCTTGATCGCGGAACGCTCCGGGTTGGGGGTGCCGTCGGGCAGCGGGTTGAAGCGGTCGGGTTCCTCGCCGCCTTCACCGGTGTTCGACTTGCCGCCGATGGCGTTCATGGCGCGCGCCAGCGTGGTGTGCGCCTCGCGCGAGATCGAGCCGAAGCTCATTGCGCCGGTCGAGAAACGCTTGACGATCTCGGAGGCCGGCTCGACCTGTTCGAGCGGGATCGGCTCACGGCCGACATCCTTCGCGCTCTTCAGCGCGAACAGGCCACGAATGGTCGACAGTTCCTCGCTAGCCGTGTTCACGATCTTGGCGAACTCGGCATATTCGTCCCAGGAATTGCCGCGCACGGCATGCTGCAACCTGGCGATGTTGTTCGGCGTCCATGCATGCGCCTCGCCGCGGATGCGGTAGGCGTATTCGCCGCCGACCTCAAGGAAGGTCGCCAGCACCGGATCCTCGGAGAAGGCTGCCGCGTGGCGGCGGCAGGTCTCCAGCGCGACCTCGGTCAGGCCGACGCCCTCGATGGTCGTCGCCGTGCCGGTGAAGAAGTTCGCGACGAATTCCGACGACAGGCCGACGGCGTCGAAGATCTGCGCGCCGCAATAGGACTGGTAGGTCGAGATGCCCATCTTGGACATGACCTTCAGGATGCCCTTGTCGATTGCCTTGATGTAGCGGGCGACCACCTCGCCGGCGTCGACTTCCGACGGGAATTCACCGCGTGAATGCATTTCTAGCAGCGTCTCGAAAGCGAGATAGGGGTTGATCGCTTCCGCGCCATAGCCCGCCAGACAGGCGAAGTGGTGTACTTCGCGCGGCTCGCCCGATTCGACGACGAGGCCGACGGAGGTGCGTAGCCCCTGGCGGATCAGGTGGTGGTGCACGGCCGCCGTCGCCAGCAGGACCGGAATGGGGATGCGGTCCGGCCCGACCTGGCGGTCGGACAGGATGATGATGTTGTAGCCGCCGGCGACGGCGGCTTCCGCGCGCTCGCACAGGCGCTCCAGCGCGCCGGCCATGCCGGAAGCGCCTTCCTGCGCGCCATAGGTGATGTCGAGCGTCTTGGTGTCGAACCGGTCCTCGGTGTGGCCGATGGAGCGGATCTTCTCCAGATCGCCATTGGTCAGGATCGGTTGGCGCACTTCGAGCCGCTTGCGGCGCGAGGCGCCTTCGAGATCGAAGATGTTCGGACGCGGGCCGATGAAGGAGACGAGGCTCATCACCAGTTCCTCGCGGATCGGGTCGATCGGCGGGTTGGTGACCTGGGCGAAGTTCTGCTTGAAATAGGTGTAGAGCAGCTTCGACTTGTTCGACATCGCCGAAATCGGCGTGTCGGTGCCCATCGAGCCGATGGCCTCCTGGCCGGTCGTGGCCATGGGCGACATCAACAGCCTGGTGTCTTCCTGCGAATAGCCGAAGGCCTGCTGGCGGTCGAGCAGCGAGACGTCGCGGCGCAGCGCGCGCGGTTCGACGGGCTTGAGGTCTTCCAGAATGAGCTGGGTGCGGCCGAGCCAGTCGCGATAGGGATGCTTTCCGGAGATTTCCGACTTGATCTCCTCGTCGGAGACGATGGCGCCACGCTCGAGGTCGATCAGCAGCATGCGGCCCGGCTGGAGCCGCCACTTGGTGACGATCTTTTCCTCGGGCACGGGCAGGACGCCGGCTTCCGACGCCATGATGACGCGGTCGTCGTCCGTGACGATGTAGCGTGCCGGGCGCAGGCCGTTGCGGTCGAGCGTCGCGCCGATCTGCACGCCATCGGTAAAGGCAACGGCGGCGGGGCCGTCCCACGGCTCCATCAGCGCGGCGTGATATTCGTAGAAGGCCTGACGCTGCGCATCCATGAGCTTGTTGCCGGCCCATGCTTCCGGGATCAGCATCATCATGGCGTGCGGCAGGGAGTAGCCGCCGAGATAGAGGAACTCCAGCGCGTTGTCGAAACAGGCCGTGTCCGACTGGCCCTCATAGGAAATCGGCCACAGCTTCTCGATGTCGTTGCCGTAGAGCTCGGAATCGACGGAAGCCTGGCGCGCTGCCATCCAGTTGACGTTGCCGCGCAGCGTGTTGATCTCGCCATTGTGGGCGACCATGCGATAGGGATGCGCCAGCTTCCACGACGGGAAGGTGTTGGTCGAGAAACGCTGGTGGACGAGCGCCAGCGCCGATTCGAAGCGTGGATCGGCAAGGTCCTTGTAATAGGCGTCGACCTGATAGGCGAGGAACATGCCCTTGTAGACGATGGTGCGCGACGACAGCGACACGGTGTAAAAGCCGTTGTCGCGCCCCTCGGTCTCGGCATGGATGCGGTTGGAGATCACCTTGCGGAAGACGTAAAGACGGCGCTCATAGTCCTCATCGTCGTCGATGCCGGCGGGGCGATCGACGAAGATCTGGCGGTGGACCGGTTCGGAGGCGGCAATGTGAATGGCCTTCGACAGTGACGCGTTGTTTACGGGCACATCTCGGAAGCCCAGTACGTTCAGGCCCTCCGAGGTGGCGGTCTGGACGATCATCTCCTCGATATGGGCGCGCATCTCCGCGTCCTGCGGCATGAAGAGATGGCCGACGGCGTAATGGCCGGCCTCCGGCAATTCGACGCCCTGCGCGGCCATTTCCTCGCGGAACAATCGGTCGGGGATCTGGACGAGAATGCCGGCACCGTCGCCCATCAGCGGGTCGGCGCCGACGGCGCCGCGATGGGTCAGGTTGGTGAGCATGTACAGGCCGTCGCGCACGATCTGGTGCGACTTCACGCCCTTCATGTTGGCGACGAAGCCGACGCCGCAGGCATCGTGCTCCTTGCCCGGCTGGTAAAGGCTACCCGTGCCCACGGGGGTCTTGCCCGACATGGCGGGATGGCTGCCACCTTTCGCAGGATGGCCGGCATCGACCGAAACATTCAGCTCGGCTGAAAATTCCTCATGGTTTTCAGCCGTTTCCAGCATGTCCACCATTCTCGCGTCCTCCATGATCGGGGGTCGCCTGAGGCAGACCTCCGTCTTCATTTTCGCCCTGGTCGGGAAACTTGCAAGGCGTTATCGGTGTTTTTGTTCAGGCATGCAAATGTCCCCCGCGCAAAAAGGCGCTGATCGGCGGGGAACTTTCGGGTCGGGGCATTTCTGCCCATTGTCGGGACCGGCATCCGGCCGGTGACGTCTCAACGGCGGGTGGCGTCTCGAAAGTCCGCTGTGGACGTATTCGGTTTTCGACCTGTCATGCCCGGTCCCCGTAATCCTGACGGGCCCGACCCCGCCTGGCGGCAGGTGGCCCAAGAAAGGACAACAATCCTGTCCTATCAGTCAAACTGCCAGAAAGCGCGGCCAAGGGCAAGCAAAACTTGGCCTGTCGAAACCCCGACTTGACCGGCCGGTGCATCGGCGTGGAGAAGCTCGTCCACAACGCGCTTGCCGCCATCGTCCCGATGTGATGACAGTGCGGACGAAACCCTGTGTATCGTGGATGATCGAAGCATGAATTTTGCCAGCGACAATTGGGCCGGCGCGGCCGAGCCGATTGCCAGGCGCCTGGCCGAGCAGGCGACGGGGTTCGTTCCGGCCTATGGCACGAGCGACCTCGAAAAGGCGCTGGAGGCGAAGTTCGCCGACATCTTCGAGCATGAGGTTGCCGTCCTCGCGGTAGGGACGGGTACGGCGGCCAATGCGCTGGCGCTGGCACTGGCGATGAAGCCCGGCGGCATCGCGCTGGCGCATGAGGGTGCGCATGTCGTGGAGGACGAATGCGGCGCGCCGGAACTGATGATGGGGGCCGGGCGCATCGAGGCCGTGGGCGGCGCGCTGTCGAAGATCGATCCGCAGGCGCTGGCGACGCATCTCAAACGCTACGATCCGCCCTTCCTGCACCATGGCCGTGCGGTGGCGCTGTCGCTCACGCAGGCGACCGAGGTCGGCACGGTCTACACACCGGGAGAAATTGCCGCCCTTGCCGCGCAGGCCAGGCCGCTGGGCATCAAGGTCCACATGGACGGCGCGCGCTTCGCCAACGCGCTGGTGCATCTCGATTGCACGCCGGCGGAGATGACCTGGAAGGCCGGCGTTGACATGGTCTCGTTCGGCGGCACCAAGAATGGCTGCTGGTGTGCCGAGGCGCTGGTGCTGTTTGACCCGTCGCAGCGCGAGGAAACGGAATATCTGCGCAAGCGTGGCGGCCAGCTCTTTTCCAAGTCGCGTTTCGTCTCGCTGCAATTCCAGGCCTATCTCGAGGACGGGCTGTGGCTCGACCTTGCGCGCCACGCCAACGCGATGGCGGAGCGGCTGCGCGATGGAATCACCGCCTCGAATCGGGCGCGGCTCGCCTGGTCGAGCGAGGCCAACGAGGTTTTCGCGATCATGGCGAAGCCCATCGCCGAGAAATTGCAGGGCGAAGGGGCCTTCTTTCACCCCTGGGCGACGCCGCGCTGGCTGGAAAACCCGCTCGGCGATGACGAATCCGTGTACCGGCTCGTGACCAGCTTCGCCAATGAGGCGGACGAGATCGACCGGTTCGTGATGTTCCTCGACGCCTGAGTGGCGTCCGTTCTCCATTGTCGACGGGTGCGCGCGAGCACATCGCCATGCGCCTTTCACACACGTGTCACGTGTGGCTCACGGGCGGTTGAGGAAGCCTGACGGTTTCTTGATTTCCAATTGAAGGTTGAAGTTCCGAGGTTCTCAACGCGGCCGGGCAAGGCCGTATTCCGCGCAACAAGGCGACCGTATCGGGGCCGGCGCGGGGTGAAACGATCCAGTTCAGGAGAGGACACGGACATGAATAAGAAGACCACTGCAACGCTCGTCGCCGGCGCGCTCGCCGCCGCCGTTTCGATGGCAGCCGCACCGGCGCAGGCCGCCGATCAGGAGAAGTGCTACGGCGTTTCCATGGCCGGGCAGAACGATTGCGCCGCCGGCGCCCATTCCTGCCAGGGCCAGTCGACCATGGATTACGACCCGAACTCGTTCAAGCTCGTGCCGGCCGGCACCTGCCTGTCGATGAAGGACGGCAAGCCCTCGCTGGAGCCGATGGAAGGCTGATCGAGCGCATCTGAACTGGGATTTGCCGGGAGGAGGAGCATCGCCATGGTCGATCGAACCGAAACGATCGGAAAGCGGCCGCGACTCTTTCCGGCATATTCCGTCGAGGGCCGGGCCGGCGCCGGGCTGAAACCGGAGCATCTCGACGCCATTCTCGAACAGCCCGGCACGGTCGGATTCTTCGAAGTCCATGCCGAAAACTATATGGGTGCGGGTGGGCCGCCCCATGCCGCGCTGACGCGCATCCGCAACGACTATCCCGTCTCGCTGCACGGTATCTGCATGTCGATCGGCGGGCCGGAACCGCTGGACCGCGAGCACCTCGCCCGTTTCGCGGCACTGGTCGGGCGCTACGAGCCGGCAATGGTGTCGGAACACCTGGCCTGGTCGACGCATGACAATCTGTTCTTCAACGATCTGCTGCCGCTTCCCTATACCGACGAAACGCTGCGCCGCGTCGCCGACCATGTCGACGAGGTGCAGGAGGCGATCGGGCGACCGCTGCTGCTGGAAAACCCGTCGACCTATCTGCAGTTCGAGCAATCGACGATGGGCGAGACGGACTTCATCCGCGAGATCGCGCGGCGCACCGGCTGCGGCCTGCTGCTCGACGTCAACAATGTCTTTGTCTCGTCGACCAACCAGCAGACCTCCCCGATGGCCTATCTCGAAGACTTCCCGCTCGACCATGTCGGCGAGATCCATCTGGCCGGCCATGCCACGCGGGAGGACGACGAAGGCGAAACCCTGCTGATCGACAGTCACGACCGGCCGGTCGCCGACCCCGTCTGGAAGCTCTACGAAACCGTCATCGCGCAATGCGGACCGATCCCGACGCTTGTCGAGTGGGACAGCGAATTGCCGGCCTGGCCGGTGCTCAAGGCCGAGGCCGATGCCGCGCAGGCGATCCTGGACCGGCATGCGGACGATCAATTCTCCGGAGCGCGTCATGCCGTCCATGCCTGATGCGGGCTTTCGCGAAACTTCCTATGCGGATGCCTTTGCCGCCAGGCTGTTTAAGGCAGGGCAGGGCAAGCCAGAGCATCTGACCGGGCCGAACGGCAAGGGCGCGGATACCCGCTTCGATGTCTATCGCAACAATGTCGCCGTCGGACTCGCCAACGCGCTGGCCGGGATGTTTCCCGCTACGCAGCGCATCGTTGGCGAGGAGTTCTTCCGCGCCATGGCGCGGCAATACGTTCGCAGCAATCCGCCACGTTCGCGCCTGCTCGCCGAGTATGGCAGGGATCTGGCCGCGTTCATTTCAGGCTTCGAACCGCTGGCCGAACTGCCATGGCTCGCCGATGTCGCGCGAATCGAGCGTGCCTGGCTCGACGTCTATCACGCCGCCGATGCCAAGCCGCTTGGCATGGCAGATCTTACGGCAATTCCCGCGGATGCGCTGGTCTTCACCGCCTTCGAGCCGCATCCGGCGGCGAGGCTGGTGCGCTCGCGCTACGCGGCGGTCTCGATCTTCACCGCCAACCGGACTGAAGGCGACGTCGGCGGCATCAATATCGATCGCGCCGAGGACGCGCTGGTCACGCGGCCGTGCCTGCAGGTCTCGGTTCGCATTCTGCCGCACGGCGGCGCGGTCTTCCTGCAATCCCTTTTCGACGGAGCTACGCTCGGGGAGGCAGCCGAAAACGCGCTGGCCGAGTGCCCCGATTTCGATCTCGGCGCGAACATCGCCGGCATGATCGAGGCCGGCGCGCTCGCCGGCATCCGTCAATCACAGATTTCGATGGAGTAAGCACATGGTTCAGGCCGAAAGCAGCACGATGCCCCGCAGCGGACTCGCGTCCCTCGTCGAGCGGCTGTTGCATCTCGTTCGGTGGATCGCCGCACCCTGGCTGACGCAGCTCGTCCTGCGGATCGGTCTCGCCACGCCTTTCTTCCGTTCGGGCATTCTCAAATGGGACGGCTTCGCGCAGTTGAACGGGACCGCGAAGTTTCTCTTCAGCAGCGAATTCAAGCTGCATCTGCCGGGCGGGCCCTATGCATTTCCCGCGCCGGAGACCGCCGCGTTCCTCGCCGGAACGGGCGAGGTGCTGTTGCCGGTCTTTCTTGTGCTGGGCCTCGGCACGCGGTTCGCCGCCTTTGGCCTGCTGGCCATGACGATCGTCATCCAGTTGACGGTGCCGGCGGCATGGCCGCTGCACATCACCTGGGCGGCAATGGCGCTTGCCATCATGGCGTGGGGGCCGGGCCGGCTGTCGCTCGATCATCTGCTTGCGCGTGGCGTCGACCGGTAAGCCGGGACACTGGCAAGTCTTACATTAAAAAAGGGCGCCCTGGCGGGCGCCCTTCGCGTCAGTTGTACTTCGAGATCAGCGGGGTCAGGCGGCTACCTTGCCCTCGATCTGCTTGGACTTGGCCTTCGAACCAGCCTGGCCGATCTCGATCTTGCGCGGCTTCATCGCCTCGGGAATCTCGCGCACGAGGTCGATGTGGAGCAGGCCGTTCTCGAGGCTCGCATTGCGGACCTCGACATGGTCGGCGAGCTGGAACTTGCGCTCGAAGGCACGGGTGGCGATGCCGCGGTGCAGGTAGCTGCGATCGCTCTCGCCCTCGGCCTCGTCCTTGCGGGCGGCCACGACAAGCTCGTTCTCGCGCTGCTCGACATTCAGCTCGGCATCGGTGAAGCCGGCCACGGCGAGCGTGATCCGGTACGTGCTCTCACCGGTCTTCTCGATATTGTAGGGGGGATAGGTGCTGGAGCCCACGTCCTGGGTCATCACCCGGTCCAGAAGGTCGGCCATCCGGTCGAAGCCGACGGTTGCCCGGTACAGGGGGGCAAGGTCAAAAGTACGCATGTGTCATCCTCCGCTTGAGCGACAACTGATGTGCGACGGTCCACCATGGAACCCGCCGAAGACGTCCCGGCCCCGTCTCGGGCACCGGCACGAAGCTGATATGGGCGAAGGAAATCGGCCGTTCAAGGGGCCCTTCAGGGCCGGATGAACAGCGCCCCGGCAGTGGTGCGGCCATCGCCGTCGCCACCGATGGTGCGCACCCGCGGCAGGCCGGAATTGGCCGAGACGGCAGG
>JBHIWX010000014.1:0-60578 GCA_041987205.1 Rhizobiaceae bacterium
CGCCTGTCCATAAAACGACATGCCGAATTGCTTTTGCACAAAAAAGGGGCAGGTTGGCGCAGCTGATTTCGTATCCCGGCAGGAATCGGGAATCGCTCCGGCGGACGTCGCAAAGTCCCTCCCCGGCAGTGCGCCGCTGCATTGTGTCGGCCTGCCGCAAATTCGGCTTCCGCGCCAAAATGGCTGCCTGTAAGGTCGCGCCGGCGATCAGGAGGACTTTCAGGACCATGGAACGCATCACCGAGCCGGCGCGCGAGATCGACGTCATCCACAAGACCGACGTGCTGGTCGTGGGCTCCGACCCCGGCGGGCTGGCAGCGGCGCTGGCCGCCGCCCGCGCGGGCGCGGAGGTGACCATGGTGGAGCGGTTCGGCTGCTTTGGCGGCAACATCACCGTCGTCGGCGTCGAGGGCATGGCCTGGTACCGGCATGAGGACACGATCGAGGCGAACGGGATCGGCCGCGAATTCGAGACCCGCGCGCACGAGATGGGCGCGGCCGTGCAGGAATCGCAGTCGCTGTCCTACGAGCTCGATTCGGAAGGGTTCAAGCTCGTCGCCGACCAGCTCGTCGAGGAAGCCGGCATTCGTGCCATGGCACACCGTTTCTTCGTGGCGCCGATCATGGACGGCGACACGATCACCGGCATCATCACGGAATCGAAGGCCGGGCGCGAGGCAATCATGGGCCGCATTGTCATCGATGCAACGGGCGACGCCGACGTGGCGCATCGCGCCGGGGCGCCCACCTTCATGACGCCGAAAGAAAAGATGATGGCCGCTTCCGTCATGTTTCATCTTGCCGGCGTCGACAAGCGCGCCTTCATGGCCGGCGTGCGCGACGACCCGCAGACCTACAAGGACTGGGGCGGCGGCGGCGAATGGAACATCGAGACCTCCGGCAAGGAGGATGGGATGTTCTCGCCCTTCATCCGCAAGCCTTTCGCGAAGGCCATCGAGGAAGGGCTGATCCCGGCGAAGCTCAACACCATCGCCGGCACCTGGGGCGCGCTGCACGACACCGGCGAACTAACCTACATGAATTTGATCCACCTCGACGGCTGCGACGGCACCGATCCGGACGACCTGACCCGCTTCGAGATCGAGGGGCGGCGCCAGTCCATGCTCGCGATCGAGGCGCTCAAGCGCTACATGCCGGGCTGCGAAAACGCGCGGCTGCGCAATTTCGGCATGTCGATCGGCATCCGTGACACGCGCAAGATCGACGCCGAGTACAACATGACCGAGACCGATGTGCGCGAACAGGGGCGCTTCGACGACACGATCGGCATCTATCCGGAATTCATCGACGGATACGGCGTGCTGATCCTGCCGACGACGGGGCGCTATTTCCAGCTACCCTATCGCAATCTGCTGCCGAAAAGGGTCAAGAACCTGCTGGTCGCGGGCCGCGCCACTGGCGGCGACCGCATTTCGCATGCCGCGACGCGCAATATGAGCTGCTGCGCGGTCACCGGCCAGGGCGCCGGCATCGCGGCGGCCGTGGCGCTGAAATCGAACCGCGACCTCGACGCCATCGACATCGCCAGCGTACACCGCGAACTGGAACGGCAGGGCGTGCGCTACAGCTGAGTACCCTCGCGGCGACGCTCAATCGCCGGCCGCGACGCGCGCCGTCATTCGGTTACTTTCACGCTCGCGATTACCTCGTCGATGATCGGGCGAACCTTGTCGAACTCTTCGGAAACCGCGAAGGCGACGATCTGCAAGCTGCCCTTGCCCTCGAAATTCGTGTAGTAGTTCGCGAAAGTGGCATCGACCCCATCCGAAATCGCGCGGTAGACGAGCTTGCCGAATTCGTGACCCGACAGCGACGCCGAGCCGTCTTCCAGTGTTTCGACCTTGTTCAGGCCGGCCGCGTTCTGGGCATTGGTAAGGATCGCCTTGTTGAGTACGTCGAGCTCGAGCACGTCCTCTTCGGTGATCAGGCCGACATACATGTCGTTGGCCTTGTTGTAGAAGCTGTGCTCGTAGGCTTCGCCCAATCCGCCGAGCGCCCAGGCATCCGGGTCGAGACAGACCGAAACGGGCAGAACCTTGGACGCGATCTCGACGCAGTCCTTGGGAACGGAAACCGAGGGCTCACCGTCCGCATAGTCCCACGTCTTGTCGTCGTAGAGTATCACCTTGTTGCCATCGACCGTTACCTGGCCGATCTCTGCGGCCTGAACCAACGCCGGGACCCCGGACGCGACCAGGCCGACGACGAATACCATGTGCGTCAACGCTTTCATGCGATTCCCCTTTTTCGAAACGCACCGGATCAGCCATCCGGGCGCTGCAGCCCCTTTTGGCAAATGTTCCCCGAGCAGCGGTCGGCGTCAAGGCATGCGACGCCTGTGCAGGTCGAACTCTACTCCGCCTCGCGCTTGCGGCTGTCCTCCATGCGCTGGGTGGCCGTCTCGCGCACGGCGCGGTCGAGTTCGGGGCTTTGCGCCATCAGGCGACGGAAATCGGGCGCGGCAAGCACGAGCAGATCAGTCGCACGCGTCGCGACGACGGTGGCGGTGCGCGTCGCCTCGTGATGGATCAGGCCGATCTCGCCGAAGAAATCGCCCTCGCCCAGCCGGACCGAACCGCCGGGCAGTTCGACCTCGACCTCGCCCGAGGCGATGAAATACATGCCGTCGGCCGGGTCGCCCTTCGATACGATCACCGCGCGGGCGGCGAATTTGCGCGCATGCAGCAGGCCGACCAGGCGGGCGATCATCGGTGCATCGAGGCGCGAGAACAGCGGCACGCGCGCCACCATGGCAAAGGACACGATGAAGTCGCGCCGCTTGATCTCCTCCTGGAAACCACTGGCGATGATGCCGACCGGCAGGGCGATGAAGGTGACTCCCATGATCATGACGATGCCGGCGATCAGCTTGCCGATGGCGGTGATCGGGGTGACGTCGCCATAGCCCACGGTCGACAGGGTGACGACGGCCCACCACATCGCAGACGGCACGTCGCCGAGCTTGTCGGGCTGCAGATGCCCCTCGGCGACGAACATGGCGACGGAGGCCAGCAGCAGCAGGCCGGCGAAGACGACGGCGCTGCCAACCAGCGAGCGCCATTCGGCGGCCAGCACCCGACCGATCGTGGCGATCGCCGGCACGTAGCGCGCCAGCCGGTAGAAGCGGATAATACGAATGACGCGAAGGGCGGCGACGTCGACGCCGTAGACCAGTTCGATGAAGAACGGCATGATCGCCAGCGCGTCGACGATCATCATCGGCATCAGCGCGGTGCGCATGCGGGCATAGGCGGCGCCATGGCCCTGCATCATGGGATGCTCCGGCGCGACCCAGAGCCGGGCCAGATATTCGGCGATGAAGACAGCGACACAGAAGGTGTCGAAGCGGCGCAGATGATCGCCCCAGGCGGCGTTGATCTCCGGCACGGTGCCGATGACCGAGGCCAGAACATTGCTCAGGATCAGGACGATGATGAAGACGTCGAAGATTTGCGAAAGCGTGCCGCGACGGCCGCGTTCCAGCACTTCGAAGACGCTTTCGCGCAGCGTCAGTTCGCTCTTGGCGCCATAGGTCATGGTCCTGCCATCCGGGCGTCGCGCCCCGCACCGGCCGGTTCTTCGCGGCCGGGACGCATCATACGCCGCTCACAAGGGTGGAGCGGCAACACAATCATCCGGCGGGCGCGCGGGTCAAGCGTGCGCCCAATCCCAATAGAGTTCGCGCGCCTTCATGGTGATCTTGCCGACTCCCGGCTCGTGGTCATCGAATTTCACGACAGGTACGACCTTGGAATAATTGCCGGTGGAGAAGATCTCGTCGGCGACGCGGAAATCGTCGAGCGTCAGCGTCGTCTCGTGGACGGTGATCCCGGCGTCGCGCAGGACCTTGATCACGCGCTGGCGGGTGACGCCGTTGAGAAAGGTACCGTTCGGGATCGGCGTGAACACCTCGCCGTTTTTGACCATGAAGATGTTGGAGGTCGCGGTCTCGGCGACATAGCCGAGCGGATCGCAGACGATGGCGTTCTGGAACCCCTTGTCATAGGCCTCGCGCAGCATGCGGGCATTGTTGGGGTAGAGGCAGGACGCCTTGGCGTTGGTCAGATTGGTGGCGAGCGTGGGACGCGTGAAGCGCGTGGTCGTTACCGCGAAGCCAGTTGGCGCGCCCATCGCCGCTTCCTCGATGCAGAGCGCAAAGGCGGTCGATTCCGGCTTGCCGAGCACGGCGCTCGCATCGCCCTCGCGCGTCCAGTACATCGGGCGGATATAAAGCGCGGTATCGCCGGAGAATTTCGCGACGCCGTCGAGCGCCATCTCGACCATCTCGCCCGTCGAGACCGTCGGCTCCATGCCCATGACGGCGGCGGAGTGATTGACGCGGGCGCAATGCAGGTCGAGATCGGGCGTGACGCCCTCGAAGGCGCGCGCGCCGTCGAACACCATGGTGCCGAGCCAGGTTCCGTGATCGGCGGAGCCCAGGATCGGGACATTGCCCTCCTGCCACTCACCCTCGAACCAGGTCCAGATCGTGCGGTTCGGCAGCATTCCCATCGTTACTCCTCCTGATCGTCTGCCCGTTTTGCGCCGGGCCGGACGCGGGCTGGACGGGAAACTACAGCGCCGCAAGGAAAAGAAAAAGACGCGTCGGGGAAGGCCGGCCGAATTGTCGCGGCACGCAGCGGGTGATGATGCGCACAGTCGAGATTGCCAATCACGCGGTTTTACGTGACATTCCCGGGTAACTACACGGACCCGGGTAACTACACGGACCCGGGTAACTACACGGACCCGGGTAACTATACGGGCCCGGGTAACGATACGGGGAGGAATGCATGGCGACCGTCAAACTGCTCGGCGACGAGGAAGCCACGTCGGAGGCGCGCGCCGTCTTCGACGACATCCGCGAGACGCGCGGCACCGACTACGTCAACCATTTCTGGCGCGCACTCGCCAACGATCCGGCCACGCTCGCCCAGGTCTGGGACGAGGTGAAGGCCGTGATGGCGCCGGGCGAGCTCGATCCGCTGACCAAGGAGATGGTCTATATCGCGGTCTCCGTCGCCAATGCCTGCTCCTATTGCGTCCACAGCCACACGGCGGCGGCGCGCGCCAAGGGCATGAGCGAGGCGCAGCATGGCGAGCTGATGCGTGTGATCGCGCTGGCCGGCAAGACGAACCATCTGGTCAACGCCATGCAGATCGAACCGGACGCCGCCTTCAGGGTCGGCGAGGACAACTGACAAGACACGGGAGAACCAAGGTGGCGAAAAAGACAACGAGGAAGGCAGCCGCGACAAAGCCGGCGGCGAAGAAGAAACCGGCGGCGTCAGCAGCAGCGCCAACGCCCTATGCGATGGTGGCGGAAAAGGCCGGCGGCCCGTCCGTCTTCAAGAAGGTAGCGCTCGACCTGCCCAAGCCGAAGAAGGGCGAGGTGCTGATCCGCCATACCGCAATCGGCGTCAATTTCATCGACGTCTATCAGCGCACCGGTCTCTACCAGGTGCCCTACCCGGCCATCCTCGGCAATGAAGCGGCCGGCGTGGTCGAGGCCGTCGGCGCCGGGGTGAAGGGGCTGAAGGCCGGCGACCGCGTCGCCTATGTTGTGACAGGCGGTGCCTATGCCTCGCATCGCATCATCGCCGCCGACCGGCTGGTGAAGGTTCCGGCCAAGGTAAAGGATGCTGATGCCGCAGCGGCGATGCTCAAGGGTCTGACGGTCCAGTATCTGCTCAACGACTGCTACAAGGTGAAGGCCGGCGAAACGGTGCTGTTCCACGCCGCGGCCGGCGGCGTCGGGCTGCTCGCCGGGCAATGGCTCAAGGCCAAGGGCGTGACGGCGATCGGCACGGCGGGCGGAGCGGCCAAGTGCAAGCTCGCCAAGGCGAACGGCTATGCCCATGTCATCGACTACAAGGCGAAGGATTTCGTCGCCGAGGTCAAGCGCCTGACCAAGGGCAAGGGCGTGCCGGCCGTCTACGATTCCGTCGGCAAGGACGTCTATCCAGGCTCGCTGGAAGTGCTGCGTCCGTTCGGCAAATGGGTTCTGTTCGGCCAGTCCTCGGGGTTGGTGACCGATTTCAAGCTCGCCGATCTCGCGGCCAACGGATCGCTGTCCGTCCAGCGCCCCACCCTGTTCCACTTCATCGCCGAGCGCGACGAACTGGAAAAGCGTGCCCGCCAGCTCTTCTCGATGATGGGTTCGGGCAAGGTGAAGATCGCGGTCAACCAGACCTTTGCGCTGAGCGACGTCGCCAAGGCGCATCGCGCGCTCGAGGGCCGGCAGACCACCGGGCAGACCGTGCTCATTCCGTGAGCCAACCACCGCAATCGAGGGCCAGGCCATGGCAGGCAAATCGATCGACCATGCGATCACCGCGCAGGAACTGACCGGCGCGGCGCATGACCCGACCTATGCCGGCGTCACCTCCTTCATGCGACGCAAGCTGACCAAGGATGTGGACGACGCCGACGTTATCGTGTGGGGCGTTCCGCTCGACGTCACGGTGAGCAACCGGCCTGGCGCCCGCTTCGGGCCGCAGGCGATCCGGCGGGCCTCGGCGATCTTCGACAACGATCCGCAATATCCTTTCTCCATCGATCTGTTCGAGGAGATGGCTGTGGTCGATTACGGCGACTGCCTGCTCGACCTTGGCCGTCCGTGGGAGATTTCCGACCGGATCGAACGCGAGGCGGCGCGGCTGATCGAGAACGACGCCTTCCTGCTGACACTGGGCGGCGACCACTACGTGACCTGGCCGCTGCTCAAGGCCCATGCGGAGCGCTACGGGCCGCTGGCGCTCGTCCAGTTCGACGCGCATCAGGATACCTGGCCGGACGATGGCGAGCGCATCGATCATGGCAGTTTCATCACGCGGGCGGTGCGCGACGGCATCATCGATCCGGCAAGCTCGATCCAGATCGGCATCCGCACCATCGCGCCGGAGGATTACGGCATCGAGGTGCTGTTCGGCGACGACATCGAGGAACTGAACGCGCGCTCCATCGCCGAGGCGATCACCGAGCGGGTCGGCGCCATGCCCTGCTACATCACCTTCGACATCGACTGCCTTGACCCGGCCTTCGCGCCGGGCACGGGCACGCCGGTCGCGGGCGGCCCAAGCTCGGCCAAGATGCTTTCCGTGATCCGCCGGCTCGGCGAGCTCGACATCAAGGGTGCCGATGTCGTCGAGGTCTCGCCGCCCTACGACCATGCCGACATCACCGCCATTGCCGGGTCGACCATCGCCATGTATATGCTCGGCCTTCAGGCGGAGAAGCTCGCCGGGCGCGAACGATAGAGTCGGATCGGCGGCTTCGGCGGCGAAGTTGAGAAACTGATTCAAGTGACGCTCACATTGGGAATCAGATTCAGGCTTCTTCCGTAAATCATTCAAATCAAAAGAAATTACTGGATCATGGCTGGCAAGGCGAAAATCTTCATCGATGGCGAACACGGCACGACGGGGCTGCAGATCCGGCAGCGCCTGGCCGAACGCGACGATCTCGACGTGCTGTCGATCCCCGAGGAAAAGCGGCGCGATGCGGACATGCGCGCGAAGCTTCTGGGCGAAGCCGACATCGCGATCCTCTGCCTGCCGGACGATGGCTCGCGCGAGGCCGTCGCCATGCTGGACGCGGCCGGCAACACCCATACGCGCGTCATCGACACCTCGACAGCGCATCGTACCGCCGATGGCTGGACCTTCGGTTTCGCCGAACTGACTCGGGGCCAGCGCGAGGCGATCGTCGCGGCAAACCGAGTCTCCAATCCGGGCTGCTGGTCGACGGGCGCGATCGCATTGTTGCGACCGCTGATCGAACGCCAGGTGCTGGGGCCGAACTATCCGATCACGATCAACGGCATTTCGGGCTATACCGGCGGCGGCAAGGCGATGATCGCGCAGATGGAAAACCCGGATGCGGACGACGCCATCACGGCGAACAATTTCCTCTACGCGCTGACGCTGGCGCACAAGCACATTACGGAGATCATGGTGCGCTCAGGCTTGACGCGCCGACCGATCTTCACGCCCAATGTCGGCCGTTTCCGGCAGGGCATGATCGTCAACGTGCCGCTGCATCTCGACCTGCTGAACGGTTCGCCGGAGGCCGCCGACCTGCGCGCCATCCTGTCGGAACACTATGCCGGGCAGGATGTCGTCGAAGTCGTTGCGCCGGAGGTCGGTGCGAAGATGGCGCGCGTCGACGCCGAGGAAATGACCGGGACCAACGGGATGCGGCTCTACGTGTTCGGCGGCAGCGGCCAGGTCAATCTGGTCGCCACGCTCGACAATCTCGGCAAGGGCGCATCCGGCGCGGCGGTCCAGAACATGGACCTGATGCTGACCCGGGGCTGAGCCCTTACCCCCTCACCTCGATGCCGGTGACGGCCGGATAGGGTCCGGCGATGGCACGCCAGTGCGACACGGCGAAGCCCAGCACGACCACCGCGCCAGCCTGGTGGGCGAGTGCCCAGTGCAGCGGCACCTGCAGCAGCAGCGTGGCGACGCCGATGCCCGCCTGCAATGTCACGAGGATCGCCAGGATCGCGGCGCGACGCTTGTGCGTCACATCGGTCTCGGAAGTGCGGGTGACCAGCCACGCGCCGATCACGACCAGCCATACCGCATAGGCGAAGACCCTGTGGACGAACTGCACCGTCTTCGGGTTTTCGAAGAAATTGCGCCAGGCGGGTTCCAGTATGGTCAGACCGGACGGCACGACGGCGCCGTCCATCAGCGGCCAGTCGTTGAAGGCGAGGCCCGCGTCGAGGCCGGCGACGAGCCCACCCAGGAAGATCTGGACGAAGACCATGGCGACGATCAGCGGCGCCATGAAGCGCACCGCCCATGAGGCCTCGCCATGCGAATGCGGCGCCAGCCCGCGCGCGACCCACAGCGCATAGGCGAAGATGACACAGGCGAAGGTCAAATGGACGGCAAGCCGGTACTGGCTGACATCGACCCGGTCGACAAGGCCCGAGGCGACCATCCACCAGCCGATGGCGCCCTGGATGCCGCCGAGTACGAACAGGGCGGCAAGGCGCGGCTTGAGCTTCGATTCAAGCCGACCCGACCACCACAATACGACCAGCGGCACGAAGAAGACGAAGCCGATGATGCGGCCCAGAAAGCGATGCGCCCATTCCCACCAGTAGATGAACTGGAATTCGGTCAGGCTCATGCCCTTGTTGATCTGCTCGTATTCGGGAATCTGCTGGTATTTGGCGAATTCCTCCAGCCATTCGTCACGGCTGAGCGGCGGGACGATGCCGTGGATCGGCTTCCATTCGGTGATGGAAAGACCGGAATCGGTCAGCCGTGTCGCACCGCCGACCATCACCATGGCGAAGACCAGCAGGCAGATCAGATAGAGCCACCAGCGCACGATGGCGCGATTGCGGCGTTCGCGCTGCACCAGTGCGGTGGTGTAGAGAGGTGTCTCGGAATTCGCCATCAGCTCTGCGGTCCGGGGCCAGGCCCTGCGGGCATAAGGTTTCGCGCGTTATTTGTCGGCTCCATTAGGCGCATCCGACGCATTGACACAAGGCGGCAGGCCGGTGACACAGGGTCGCGCCGGGCCGACCAAAGTGGAGAACAAGACATGCGCCAGACCTATCGCAAGCTGATCGGCAGCGTCGCGCTGCTGGTAATGGTCGCGGTCTATTCGCTGGTGGCAACCGCAATCGCCGCGGCGAAGCTGGCCGACGCGTCGGGCTGGGTGCATTTCTTCTATTTCCTGATCACCGGTCTCTTATGGGTGCTGCCCGGCATGGCAATCGTCAGCTGGATGCTGAAGCCAGACCGGGCGAAGGGCAAATAAACATTCCTGCAACCGAAACGAACCATCGGGGACAGATGTAGAGATGTGTTTACCCGGGCAGACATCCAAGTCGATTGCAATAAATCGCCATCCGTCGATATAGTGACAAGGGGCACCAATGCTATTCGAATAGACTGATGGAAAAATGCGTCTTTTCTCAATTAGTTATGCAACGGTGTCGTTGTTGTGTGCCGCCTTCCTGCTGATCGTGATGCCTGGATCGGCATGGGCCACCAAGCGAGTTGCACTTATCATCGGCAACAGTGCCTACGAGCATGCACCGGAGCTTGCAAATCCTCGCAACGACGCAGCCGATTTTGCGGCGAAACTTTCGGAACTGGAATTCGAAGTCATCGTTCGGCAGGATGCGACTCTGCCGGAAATGCTTTCTGCGGTCGAGGAGTTTTCCGACAAGCTGCATAATGCCGATCTGTCGCTATTCTACTATGCGGGTCATGGGCTGCAGGTAGATGGACGCAACTACCTTGTTCCGGTTAGTGCCAAGCTCAACTCGCACATCACACTCGACTACGAAGCGGTTCCGGTCGATCTCGTGATGGCAACGATGCAATCGCGGTCCAAGACCAATCTACTGTTTCTCGATGCATGTCGAAACAATCCCCTGGCGCGCAGCCTTGCTCGCTCGCTAGGCACACGCTCCACCGCCGTTGGGAGAGGCCTGGCAAGGATCGGCGCCGGCACCGGAACATTCATTTCTTTCGCAACGGAGCCCGGCAATATCGCTTTGGACGGCGCAGGAGAAAACAGTCCCTACACCGAAGCGCTGGTCCGTCATTTCGGCGCTCCCGGCAAAGGCCTTGCGGAGACCATGGTTCTAGTACGCAAGGATGTCATCGACAGCACGGACGGCAGGCAGGTGCCGTGGGAACACTCCTCGCTGACCGGTCCGGTAGTGCTGAAGGAAGTTCGAGGAACTCCGGATCATTCACAAGACAATGATCGATCCGTTGAAATCACTTTCTGGGATTCGATCCAGAACACCAACGATCCCGCCTTTTTCGAAGCCTATCTTCGTCGCTTTCCTGATGGCGTCTTCGCGGAAATCGCCGAGTTGACGGTCCAGCGGCTCAAAACAGCCGCACCCGGACCTGCGAAGCCTCAGAGCGAACCGAACACATCATTGCCAGAGGATAGGCGGCAACAGGCAAGCCTGACAGGACCCGACAAGACAAACACACGGCAAACCGAAGATAGCGCGGAGGGCGATGCCAGGAAGGATCGGCAATTGGTGCGAGCGATTCAGGCGGAACTGAACCGTCTGGGCTGCGAGACCGGCCGTCCCGACGGGGAATGGGGAAGGCGCACCGAAAAAGGACTTGGCGACTTCCTAAGACATGCTGATCAAGTCACAGCGGCACCTGGCCGAGAGCTTCTGGCCGTTTTGAGAGCGCGCGAAGGACGGGTTTGCCCGAGGGCGTGTGGAGACGGCCAAGTGGAAACTGACGGACGATGCGTGGCGGTGCAAAGTGCCAGCCGCACCACTGGGGAGGATGAACGCCAGGACGCGAAGGCTTGTCTCAAGCTTTCTGTGCGAATTGCCAAAACGGACTATCTCGGCCGCACCTGGGACGTCGAGGAAGGCGTCGGCCCTGCGCCTGATGTCATCGTCGAGGAATCAGGTTCCGGCTTCCGGTCCTCCGTCTGCCAAGACAGCTATACCTGCACGTTCAAACTGCAGCGAAGATCACCCGTCCTGAAGCTCCGGCTCCTGGATAATGATCCTCATGTAAAAAAAAGAGGGCCCGAACTCATAGGGTCAGGTCAGTGTCCCGCCCGCTCTGGCGAATGCAATGTCGGCAAGGCGAATGTGAGGATTTCACCTTGTTGAGTTGAGCGGATCAATGAAATGCCTGCTGGCGGCGTCAGGATGAATTTGCTCCCAGCGGTTTACATTCGGGCGATGATCACTACGTTATGGGTCACGTTCGAGCACCCGCACCCTTTGTTGCGGCCTCAGAAACTCATCCCAAACATGATCGGAATATTTGATGACCGAGGTCAAATCGGGCGACACCGTCCGTATTCACTACACCGGAACGCTCGTTGACGGCAGCCAGTTCGATAGCTCGCAAGGCCGCGACCCGCTGGAATTCGTGGTCGGCTCCGGCCAGATCATCCCTGGCCTCGACAAGGCCCTGCCCGGCATGAGCGAAGGCGACAAGAAAACCGTCAACGTTCCCGCCGAGGAAGCTTATGGCAAGGCCGATCCGAATGCGCGCCAGGCCGTTCCCCGCGACCAGATCCCGGCCGACATCCCGCTGGAAATCGGCGGTCAGCTGCAGGTTCAGACCCAGGACGGCAGAACGGTCCCCGTGCAGGTCGTCGACGTCAATGAAGAGACGGTGGTCCTCGACGCCAACCATCCGCTGGCCGGTCAGGAACTGGTCTTCGCGATCGAACTCGTATCGATCAACTGATGCGTTTCGGCTTGCCGGCGCCGGGCATCCACCCTCGCCGGCGGGCAACTACCCCAGGTTCAGCTTGCGGCCCCTGTTGGCGAGCCGGGTCGGCAGACCCGACAGCAATGTGTCGACGTAGCGCCGAGCCTGAAAATGGCCGTTGAGCGAAATGCGCGGCAGGGCATGTGGATGGTCGACATGGCCGGGATAGACGACGCCGTGGCGCGTCGTCACCGCCGTGTCGAAACCGGCTTCACGCGCCATGTCGAACTCGCGTCTGCCCGCCGCCGCCCGGTAGCCATAGGGATAGGCCAGATGTTTCGGCCTCTTCCCCAGTTCCATTTCCAGAATACTGGCGCTTTCCTCGATCTCGGCCATCGCGCGCCCGGCCTCCAGGCGCGCCAGCGCGAAATGGCGCACGGTGTGGGCGCCGATCGTGCATAGCGGATCGTGCGAAAGATCGACGATCTCGCGCCAGTTCATGATCGAGGCGGCGCGGTGGGCCTGCGTGTCGACCGCCGCCTGTTGGGCGAGCACGGCGACGATGCGGCGTTGCGCGTCCTCGTCGACGCGGCCGGTCAGCAGGCCCATGATCTCGCCATAGGCCTTGTTCTTCAGAGCCGGCGTGGAGACGTCGAAATCGATTTTTCCGCCGGGCGAGGCCAGCACGAAATGGTTTCGCCTTGCGATGACCGCCTCCAGATCCTCCCACCACAGCGTAGCCTTGCCCTCGACGAGACCCGGCGCGACATAGATCGTGTAGGGGATGGCGTGCTTGCGGAATACGGGCACCGCGTTTTGCAGATTGTCGCGATAGCCGTCATCGAGTGTCACCGCGATCACCGGCTCGCGCCAGCGGCGCGGGCGATGGCCGCGCAGCCGAACCAGCATCTCGTCCATGGAGATGAATTCGTAGCCGGCGCGCTTGAGGCGCGGGAACAGGCGGTCGAGGAAATCGGGCGAGACCGTCAGATGGGCATTCGGCGCAAATTCGCCCGCGCGACCGCGCTCGACCCGGTGCAGCATCAGGATCGAGCCGAGCCCGCCGAACCAGTAGCGCGACAGCGCCTGCGCGCCGGAAAAATAGAGCGCGTTCAGGATCGTTCTGTAGGCGAATTGCGAAGCCATTTGCGAACCTGGCTGGTGCCTGCGGGCAAGGGCGGGGCCGGCCATGCGCCATGCATGCGACAACGCGCTGGAAGTTCAACCCGCGCTCCGGCCAACCGGACGTCCCGTCCCGACGAATGCGGATGGTCTAACTCATCGTTTCTTTAGATTTCATTGCTATGCACCATGGCCATGAATTCCGATCGTCTCACCGCTACCGCCGTCGATCTTGCACCGGGCTCCTCCGCAGAGGAGAATCAGGCGCCGCTGCGCGAACTCGCGAGTGTCGCCGCGCCGGGTCTGGTGCCCGAACTCGCGTCCGACGGCGAGGCCACACAGCCGATGTCGATCGCCGCGAAGACGCACGATCTCGTCTCCGAACTCGACATCACCGTCTGCGACCGGATCGAGACCGTCGAGGCGATGTGGCGGACACTGGAGGCGCAGGGCACGTCCAGTGTCTATCAGCGCTATGAATGGGTGGCGACCAGTCTGGCGACCCTCGAATGCGACGAGAAGCGCAACGCCTTCATCGTGACCGGCACGCTCCACGACGAGCCGGCCTTCCTGCTGCCGCTGTCGATCACCGACGGCTTCATGCACGAACTGACCTGGGTCGGCGGCAGCCATGTCAATTTCAACATGGGGCTCTATTCCCGGCGGTTCCTGGCCGAGATCGGGCCGGGCGACATGCGCGCGATCATGGCGCGTATCGCGCGGCTCGTGCCCGGCATCGGCTATGTGCGCCTTTGCTGCCAGCCGCATGAGTGGAAGGGCATCGTCAATCCGATGGCCGACCTGGCGCATCAGCCCTCGATCAACCCGGCCTTTATCATTCATCTCGATGGCGGGTTCGATGCCGTGCTCAAGCGCGGCAATGCCAAGCGCAAGCGCAAGAAATTCCGCCAGCAATGCCGCATCGCTGACGAGGCAGGCGGCTATCGCATGCTGGTCCCGGACACGCCGGAAGAGATCGACCGCGTGCTTGAGGCCTTCTTCCGGCAGAAATCGGATCGCCTCGCCGAACAGGGCATCGCCAATGTGTTCGGCTCTCAGCGTGCCCGCGCACTGATACGCGGCCTGGCGCAGCGATCGATCGGCATGGCCGAGCCGCTGTTGCGCCTGCATGCACTCGAAGTTGGCGGCGAAATCCGCGCCGTGTTCGGTGCCGGCATTCACGACCGACAGATGTCGGGTTATTTCAGCTCGATCTCAAGCGACGAACTTTCCTCGATGAGCCCGGGCGAGATGCTGCTTTACCTGCTGGTGGAGTACGCCGCCGAAGAGGGCCTGCGCGCGATCGACCTCGGCGCCGGCGACGAGCGCTACAAGCGCTCCTGGTGCGACGAGCGGCTGGACATGTTCGACGTGATCCTGCCGACGAGTGTCGCCGGCCTGCCCTTCGCGCTGTCGCAGCGCTGGACGCATGGTGCCAAGCGCACCGTGCGCAACAAGCCGGAACTGTGGGAACTCGTCAACCGGCTGCGCCGCGCACGCAAATGGCTGAAGCCGGTCTGACCGGCACGCCCTACACATCCTTGCAAAGAAAAGGGACGGCATAGCGCCGTCCCCTGCCCTGTCGTCAGTTCGGGGGCTTGCCTTCAGGCAGCGGCGCCTGTCGGCATGACTTCGCGGTCGGACGGATCGAGGCGCACCAGAATGGTGTCGATGAAGCCCGCCGCGTGGAAGTCCCGCGCGGTCTCCGCCGCCTCTGCCGGCGACACGCCCTCGCAGCTCACGATGACGACCGTCTCGCCATCGGCAACCAGCTTCAGCCCTTCGGGGCCCGTGTAGCCGCAATCGAACATGACGAAGTCGTAGGTGCCGGTCATTGCGTCGGCGATCGAGGCGATGCGGTCGAGCGCGATGGCCGCGCCGTCGCCGTCGACATCGCCGGCGGGCAGGACCTGCACCTCCGACAGTCGGTCGCGGTGGATGGCCTGGCCGAAGCGCACGGCACCGGCCGCCAGTTCGCGCAGACCGGCGAAACGCCCGTCGCCCAGCATCTGGCGCGAGGTGATACCGGTGCCGGTCAGATCGACCATGGCGACCGATACGCCACCGGCGGCAAGCTTGCGGGCCAGCATGCGGGCAACGACGGAACCCGGATCGCCGGCCGGCGAAACGATGGCGATGCGCGCCTTGCCCAGGCTGTTGATCGCGCTGGCGGCATGGCGGAAGGCAAAGACCTCCGGAGCATCGAAATCGCCGTCGGAGGGTGGCAGCGCCAGTTCGTCATCGGCGGACGGGCTCGCCTCCGCCGGGGCCATGTCGGCCTCGTGGCCGGGCTCGGAGCGGTTGGCGGCGGCCGGTGCCTCACGCGGCATGTCCGGCAGGAACGGTTCGGTATCGAGCGGCATGTCGCCCGGGGCGACCGGATTGCGCACGAATTTCTCGCCGAATCTCTCTTCGGGCTCGGGAGCGATCTCGGTCTCGTAGGGTGGCGAGGCGGCGAAGTCGCCATCGACACCATAATTGTCGACCCGACGCTGCTCGGCCTGCGGGAACTCGACCTTCTCGGGCATGTGATCGTCGGGCATCGCGCCGACCTCGCGGAAAGCGCGGCCGGTCATCAGCGCCCAGGCGAGAATGCCGACGACGGCAAGCACGAAGGCGGTGACCATGCCGGCGATCGAGAACGGCAGGACCTTGGGGAAATAGGCTTCGGCCGGACGGATCGCTCGCGAGATGATGCGCGCGTCGACCGGCAGATATTCGCGGTTCTGGCGGCTGGCCGCCTCGCGATACTGGGCCAGATAGCTTTCCAGCAATTCGCGCTGGGCGGCGGCCTCGCGCTCCAGCGCGCGCAGTTCGACCTCCGCCTCGCCGACGCGGGCGGCCTCCGCCTTCAGGCGGTCGACCTCGGCGAGCAGAACGGTTTCCTGCGAGCGCACGATGTCGACATTGTTTTCCAGGCTGCGCAGGATGTCCTGCGCGGCAGTACGAATCTGGTTGTCGAAACCGGACAATTGCGAGCGCAGCGCCCGTATGCGCGGGTGATTGGGCAGCAGCGTCGTCGACAGGTCGGAGATTTCGGCCTGCAGCGACACCTGGCGTTCGCGCAGGCGCTGGATCAGCGGCGAGGCGATGACTTCCGGGATCGCATCCAGCGAACCGCCATTTTCGAGCGCGGCACGGATCGACTTGGCCTTGGCTTCCACGGCAGTGCGCTCTGCGCGCAGGCGCGACAGTTCGGACGAGGCTTCTGAGAGCTGCTGGGTGGCGAGCAGCGAATTGTTGTTGCCGACCAGGATATCGGAACTCGAGCGGAATTCGGCGACCTTGGCCTCAGCCTCGCGCACCCTGGTGCGCAGTTCGTCGATCTCCGGGCCGAGCCAATCGGTCGCCTCGACATTGGCGGCGAGCTTGGCCTGCTTGGTGATCTCGAGGTATTCGTTGGCGATGGCGTTCGGCACGGCCTTGGCGAGTTCGGGATCGTGCGACCAGAACTCGACGACGAGCACGCGCGACTTGTCGGCGGCGTAGACCGTCAGGCGCTTGTAGAAAGCTTTGAGCAGTTCGGCCTGTTCGGCCTCGGTGTTGACGGGGCTTTTGAGCCCGGTCAGCACCAATATGTCGCTCATCAGTGAAGGACCGGTCGCGCCGGCGAATTCCTCATGGTCGGCAAGACCTAGCGAGTCGATGACCTTGGTCGCGATATCGTCGGAGCTGAGCACCTGAACCTGGCTGCCGATCGCCTGCTCATCAAACTGGCTGCCAGAAAGCGTGTAGTCGCCGTCGGTGCGGCGCGTGAACACGGATTCGCGCTTTTCGATGAGGATGCGGGCGCTCGACTTGTAGCGCGGCGAGACGAAGGACAGCGCAACGACCAGTGCGATCCCGGTCAACAGCGTGATCGCGAAGACGAGCCAGCGCTTGCTCCATACCAGCGAAAGCAATCCCGTGACATCGATATCGACATCGGCGTTTAGATCACGGCTACCTGACATCAACTCATTCTCCGGACTGACCGATCCGCCCGGACCGGCACTGAATACGTAACTGAAGCATGAACCGTTATGGTAACCACGAAGTTAAGAAAATGCAGGTGCCTGTGCTTGGACATCTTCGTTCATGAAGTATTAATACCGGTTAATTTCTGTTTACTTCTTCCCGCCTTCCCCTGATCGCCCATTCCGACCTCACCGCGCTTTACGAGCCATTAACCATGTTTGGCGTTAATGGCCGCATAGAGCGCCCGTCGAAGGTCGGGCAAAATGCACCCGGCCGACCTGCCGGCGTGGTGCAAGTTCAGGAAGTGTCATGCTGCGTCATCGGATCATCATCGCCGCGATCGCCCTTGTCTCGACCCTCATGGTCTCGGCATGTTCGACCTATCGGCCCGTGGACGAAGCGTTCCACAAGGTGCTGACGCAGCCCTACCGCCTCGACGCGGGCGACAAGCTGAGGATCACGGTGTTCGGCCAGACCGACCTGACCAATACCTATGCGATCGACAAGGCCGGCTATATCGCCTTCCCGCTGATCGGATCGGTCGCCGCACGTGGGCGCACGCCGCAGGAACTCGAGGCCTCTATTGCCGAACAGCTGAAGCGTGGCTTCGTGCGCGATCCCGATGTTTCCGTCGAGATCGACCGCTACCGGCCGTTCTTCATCATGGGTGAAGTCGGTTCGCCCGGCCAGTACACCTACGTTCCCGGCATGACCGTGCAGAACGCGATCGCGATCGCCGGCGGGTTCACGCCGCGCGGGCTGCAGGACAATGCCGACATCACCCGCCAGATCAATGGCCGTGTGCTGAACGGCAGGGTGCCCCTCAGCGACCCTATCCTGCCAGGCGACACGATCTATGTGCGCGAGCGATTGTTCTAGGGTTGGAACCGGGACCGGTCACGCATCATGAACAAGGCCGGCCCGCTGCGCATCGTCCACTGCTTCCGTTCGCCGGTCGGCGGCATTTTCCGCCATGTTCGCGATCTCGTCCACGCCCAGCGCGCGGCGGGCCATTCGGTCGGCATCCTCTGCGATTCCTCGACCGGCGGCGCGCTGGAAGAAGCGCTGTTCGACGAGATCATGCCGCAGCTCGATCTCGGCCTGATCCGCATGCCGATGCGACGCGCCATCACGCCCGGCGATGCGGCCGTGCTCTACAAGACCTTCAGGGAACTCAAGCGATTGCAGCCGGATATCGTGCATGGGCACGGCGCCAAGGGCGGCGCCTATGCACGCATCATCGGCTCCCTTTTACGGGTATCTGGTTCCAGCGTTGCCCGTCTTTATACGCCGCATGGCGGCACCATCCACTACGATGCAGCCTCGATGAAGGGGCGCATCTTTTTCACGCTCGAGCGCATACTCGAACATTCCACCGACCGGCTGATCTTCGTCAGCCGGTACGAGGCCGATGGCTATCGCGACAAGGTCGGCTCGCCGCGCTGTCCGCAGACGCTGGCCTATAACGGCCTGACACCGGCGGAATTCGAGCCGGTGCCCGAAGCGAAGGATGCCGCCGACTTTCTCTATATCGGCATGATGCGCGACCTGAAGGGGCCGGACCTGTTCCTGCGGGCGCTGGCGTATTTGCGCGACCAGGGCCGCGCGGTCACGGCGCATTTCGTCGGCGATGGTCCGGACAAGGACACCTATCTGACGCTGATCGAAACGCTCGGGCTCGGCACCTCGGTGCAGGTGCACGACCCGATGCCGGCGCGCGAGGCCTTCGCCCTCGCCAGGGTTGTCGTGGTGCCGTCGCGCGCCGAATCCATGCCCTATATCGTGCTCGAAGCCATCGCCGCGCAACGGCCCATCGTCGTCACACGCGTCGGCGGTGTGCCGGAAATCTTCATCGACGAGCCGGATGCACCGGTCGAGCCGGACAGTGTCGGAGCATTGGCGGAGGCCATGGCGGCCACGCTGAACGACCCGGACCGGACCAAAACCGCGCAGAAGCGACGCGCGGCGCTGCAGGCACGCTTCTCGGTCGAGCGTATGGCAGCCGACATCGAGGCGGCTTATCGGGCCTGCCTCACCTGACGGGCAGAACCCGCCTAATCGGTAGAATGCGCCCGACTGCGTTCACCCGGCATTAAGCCTAAACGCAGCGAAACCGCTCCCCTGCCCCCGCCGGTGCGCCGCAAGCGGCCAAATCCAAGCTTTGTTAGCCAATTTCCGCTAGCCATCCGGCAGGACAAAAGCCGGACGGGATCATGAAAACAAGACATGCGAAAGCGGGCGTCTTTCCAGGCGACATCTTCACGGTAGAGGCCATTCGCGACGCGCAGGAAGACAAAGACGCGACCAGCCGCGCGCGTGCGGTCGAGCTCAACGAGATGGCCAAGCAGGTCGCGGAGCTTTTCTCCTCCGACGCGATCTCGTCCCGGCTGATCGCCAGCCTGGTGCGGATCGGCGAATTCGTCGGCCTCGCCGTCATCGCCTTCCTCGTCCGGCACTATTATCTCGCCGGTTCAAGCGAACCCTTCATCATCTATGCCGCCGCCGTCACGCTCGGCACGGCGCTGACGCTCACCTTCGTGCAGGCGATCGACGGTTACGAAGTCTCGATCCTGCGCAATTTCACGAGCCAGTTCTCCAAGGCGGCCGCCGGCTTCACGCTGGCCATGGTCGTGCTGGTGATCATCGGCTTCTTCGCGAAGATCTCGACGGAATATTCGCGGCTGTGGTTCGGAAGCTGGTACATTGTCGGGCTCGGCTTCCTGTTCCTCTACCGCGCCGGCGTTTCCACCTATGTTAAGCAGGCCGTCGCCTCGGGCAGGCTGGAGCGGCGCGCAGTCATCGTCGGCGGCGGCGAGCCCGCGGCCGAGCTGATCCGTTCGCTGGAAGCACAGAGCGACAGCGACATCCGCATCTGCGGCATTTTCGACGACCGGGGTGGCGAGCGCTCGCCGGCCGTGGTCGCGGGCTATCCCAAGCTCGGCACCGTGCCGCAGCTCGTCGAGTTCGCGCGCAAGGCGCGTATCGACATGCTGATCGTCTCGCTGCCGCTTTCGGCCGAGAAGCGCGTGCTGCAGCTGCTCAAGCGGCTGTGGGTGCTGCCGGTCGACATCCGCCTGTCGGCGCACACCAACAAGCTGCGCTTCCGGCCGCGTTCCTACACCTATGAGGGGTCGGTACCCTTCCTCGACCTGTTCGAGAAGCCGATCGCCAATTGGGACGCGATCATGAAGCGTGTCTTCGACATCTTCTTTTCGGTGATCGCGCTGGTTGCCCTGTCGCCGCTGATGATCGCCACGGCAATCGCCATCCGGCTCGAAAGCAAGGGGCCGGTGATCTTCCGCCAGCGCCGCTACGGCTTCAACAACGAGGTGATCGAGGTCCTGAAGTTCCGCTCGATGTTTCACGAGATGGCGGACCCAGATGCGAAGAAGGTCGTCACCAAGGGCGATCCCCGCGTGACCCGCGTCGGGCGTTTCATCCGCAAGACCTCCATCGACGAATTGCCGCAGCTCTTCAACGTGCTCAAGGGCGAGCTGTCGCTGGTCGGGCCGCGTCCGCATGCGGTCAACGCGCAGACACAGAACCAGCTCTGGGACGAGGTAGTGGACGGCTATTTCGCGCGCCACAAGGTGCGGCCGGGCGTCACCGGCTGGGCCCAGATCAATGGCTGGCGTGGCGAGGTCGATTCCGACGAGAAAATCCGCGAACGCGTCAATTGCGACCTCTACTATATCGAGAATTGGTCGCTGCTGCTCGATCTCTACATCCTGCTCATCACGCCGTTCCGCCTGCTCAACACGGAAAACGCATATTGACCGCCACGGCCGCCAGCACGGGTTCGGGACAGCTCCGGCACGCACCGGGGAGCGGCTCCGCCGTGCAGGGCCTGCCGGCGAAATGGCTCGCCGACCGGGCGATCTGGTTCGCCGTGTTCCTCGGCGGCTTCGTGATCTTCGAGCCAGCGCCCTACGAACTCTTTCTGGCCATGCTGCTCGGCATCTGGGTACTGGCCGGCATGCGCATTCCGCGCGCCGTCGTGCCGCTGCTCGTCATGTTCTGCCTGTTCGAGGCGGGCGGCGTCATCTCGTCGTTCCAGATTCCCGAATGGCAGCGCGGCATCCAGTATGTCGCCGTATCGACCTTTCTGGCGCTCAGTTCGGTCTTCTTCGCCATCGTCATCCTGGAGGATATGGGCCGACTCCGGCTGATCATGCGCGCCTATGTCGTGGCGGCGGTGATCACCACCCTGCTCGGGCTCATCGGCTATTTCGGTGTCCTGCCGGGCTTCGAGATGTTCACGCGCTATTCGCGCGCCATGGGCGCGTTCCAGGACCCCAATGTCTACGGCCCCTTCCTGGTGCCGCCCATCCTCTACCTGATCCACGGCATCCTGAACCGCTCGGTCACGCTGGCGCCCGTGCGCGCAGGAATGCTGCTGATCCTGCTGCTCGGCCTTTTCCTGGCGTTTTCGCGCGCCGCATGGGGGCTGTTCGTCATCACGGCGGTGATGTTCTACTTGCTGCTGATCATCAACGCGGCCACGGCGCGCGACCGCCTGAAATACATCTCGCTGGCGGTGCTGGGCGCCGCGGCGCTGCTGCTCATGCTGGCGATCGCGCTGCAGTTCGACGCCGTGTCGAGCCTGTTCACCGAGCGCTTCAAGGCGGTGCAGGATTATGACGGCGGACGCGAGGGCCGCTTCGCCCGGCATCTGGCCGGCTACCTGCTGGCGCTGACCAAGCCGCTCGGCATCGGCCCGCTCGAATTCGGCTATATCTTCACCGAGGACACGCACAACAATTTCGTCAAGGCGCTGATGGATTACGGCTGGCTCGGCTTCCTTGCCTGGGTGGCGATGAATGTCTGGACGCTGGTCGCGGGCTTCAAGCTGCTGTTCCGACCACGGCCATGGCTGCCCTATCTGCAGATCGCCTATGTAGTGTTCTTCGGCCATGTGCTGATCGGCAATGTGATCGACACCGATCACTGGCGGCATTTCTACCTGATGATCGGCATCGTCTGGGGCTGCATCGCGCTGGAGGCACGCTGGCAGCGCGAGCATCGACAGCCTGACGGCAGGTGGCTTCGAAACGGCCACGAGAAAAGACCTGCTTCTACAGGCCTTCAGGGCGATCTTTCAGGTTGAATCCACAACCCCTCATGCCTATAGTCCGCGCCGGTCACGGAGCGTAGCGCAGCCTGGTAGCGCACCTGCATGGGGTGCAGGGGGTCGGAGGTTCGAATCCTCTCGCTCCGACCAATCTTCTCAATAGCTTAGCTTTTTCACCGAGCGTCTCATGGCGCTTGTGTGGGAATCTCGTGGGAGACTCGCGTCTCACATCGAATCTCCACGCGGCCGCAATTCGTCAGTCGCCGCGTACCTGGTCGAGCAGGCGCTTGCATTCGAGCAGCTCGTAGAGCGTCGCCTGCAGATTGCGGCGATCTTCGGGGCTGAGCGCAGGATTGCGGGCTTCGTCTTCGGGAAGTGCTTCCTTTGCGACGAAGCGGCCGAAAATACCTTTCGGTTTGTCTTTCGGCGCCGTCAGTTCGCCGACCGGCACGGCCTTTCGCGGCGCAGGCGCCGGGGTCGAGCTGCCGGATGACGGCCTCGGAGACGAATCGCCCCCCTGCGTCTCGGCCTCGCGGGTGAGGCCGATGGCCGTGGTCGGCGCCAGTTCGGCCTCCTCGACCGCGGCGGCGACATCGCCGGTACCGACACCGATAACGAATTTGTTGCCCTGTTCCTTCAGGATGCGCTGAAGGCCGCGAATGGTGTAGCCTTCCTCGTAGAGCAGACGGCGGATGCCCTTGAGCAGGTCGACATCCTCGGGCCGGTAGTAGCGCCGGCCGCCGCCGCGCTTGAGCGGCTTGATCTGGCTGAACCGCGTCTCCCAGAAACGCAGCACGTGTTGCGGCAGGTCGAGTTCCTCGGCGACCTCCGAAATGGTGCGAAAGGCATCCGGGCTCTTGGACAAGGCATCCTCCGATGAAACCGAACGATCACGAGATCTCGCGCATCAGCCGCTGATGATTGCGACCAGCGCCCACGCCGTTTGCAGCGCTGGCGGGCCGACACGGCCAATGGGTAGCACGATTCCGTCACATGCGCGAAAGCGCCGGCAGGCCGGTTGGCCCGCAAGTGCGGAAGCCGCGTCCGAACGTGGTCGGGCCGTCAGTCCTTGCCGGGCTTCAGATGCCCCTTTAGAACCGCTTCCTTGAGCACGTTTGACGGCTTGAAAACCATGACCCGGCGCGGTGAAATCGGCACTTCCTCGCCGGTCTTGGGATTTCTTCCGATGCGTTCGTTCTTCTGGCGAACGATGAAGGAGCCGAACGAGGACAGCTTGACCGACCTGCCGGCCACCACCTCGTTGCAGATCGTGTCCAGAACCTGTTCGACCAGATCGGCCGATTCCGTCCGCGAAAGCCCAACCTTCTGATAAACCGCCTCGCTCAGATCGACGCGGGTTACGGTCTTTCCCCCCATGTGACAAAACCTCTCGAAGCCCGAAACGGGCGGAACCACACCAAAATGCACGTAGCGCCGCATCGGCGCCTGCCCCACAGGTCTGTTGTCCGGTTCTGTCGCCGGATCATTCCCCAAGTATTTTCACGGATACCGGCAGAAATGGCGGCAGGTCGTCCAACGACCCCCGACGATCCACCAAAACCGCATCTGCCGTCGCCCCCGGCGGTCGTCCCGCCAAGCCAACCCGCAGGCCGCACAGTAAAGCGTTTCCGGCATTCCATCAAGTAATTCAAGGCAATGGCTTGAACGTTGCGCGGCACCTACCAGCGCAGCAGGACCGAGCCCCAGGTGAAGCCGCCGCCCATCGCCTCGAGCAGGACCACATCGCCGCGCTTGATGCGGCCGTCACCCACCGCCTCGCACAGCGCCAGCGGGATGGAGGCGGCGGATGTATTGCCGTGGCGGTCGACGGTGATCACCACTTTTTCGGGCGCGATGCCAAGCTTTTTCGCCGAGCCGTCGATGATGCGCTTGTTGGCCTGGTGCGGCACGAACCAGTCGATGTCGCCGGACGTCATGCCCGTCGCCTCGTAGGCCGCCTCGATCACGTCGGTGATCATGCCGACGGCATGGCGGAAGACCTCCTTGCCCTCCATGCGCAGATGACCGACCGTGCCGGTGCTGGACGGGCCGCCATCGACATAAAGTTTCAGCTTGTGCGAGCCATCGGAGCGCAGATGGGCGGTCAGGATGCCCCGGTCGGACATCTCCCCGCTCCCCTCGGCCGCCTCGACGATCACGGCGCCGGCGCCGTCGCCGAACAGCACGCAGGTGGTGCGGTCGGTCCAGTCGAGGATGCGCGAGAAGGTTTCCGCGCCGATGACGAGGATGCGCTTTGCAAAACCCGTGCGGATATACTGGTCGGCGCTGGTCAGCGCGAAGACGAAGCCGGAGCACACCGCCTGGGTGTCGAAGGCGGCGCCGTGATGCATGCCGAGGCGCTGCTGGATCTCCACCGCCGTCGCCGGAAAGGTGTGGTTCGGCGTCGAGGTCGCCAGGATGATGAGGTCGATGTCGTCGATCGTCAGCCCGGCATTGTCGAGTGCGGCGCGGGCCGCCTTCTCGCCCAGATCGGCTGTCGTCTCGCCCTCGGCGGCGATGCGGCGCTCGCGAATGCCGGTGCGCTGCTCGATCCACTCGTCGGACGTGTCGACGATACCCTCGAAATCCGCGTTCTTCATGATGCGGGACGGCAGGTAACTGCCGCAACCGACTATGACTGATCGAATCACACCGTTCTCTTCTTTTTCATGCGCATCGACGGCCCGTCATGTCCGAACCATGTGCGCCTTTTCCCGTCAATCGTCCTCGGTGTCCCTGGAGCGAATGCCCCCGAAATAGCGCAGATCTTCCTCGATCTTGCCGATGATGCCGTTGGCGACCATGTCATGGCCCATTTCGATGGCCGCCGCAAAACCTTCGCCATCGGTGCCGCCATGGCTCTTGATGACGATGCCGTTGAGGCCGAGGAACACGGCGCCGTTGGCCTTTCGCGGGTCCATCTTCTCGCGCAGCATGTCGAAGGCGGACTTGGCGAAGAAATAGCCGATGCGCGCAAGCAGCGTGCGGCTCATCGCGGCGCGCAGATAGCCGCTGATCTGCTTGGCCGTGCCTTCCGCCGTCTTAAGGGCGATGTTGCCCGAAAAGCCTTCCGTGACGACCACGTCGACCGTGCCGCGGCCCAGATCGTCACCCTCGACGAAGCCGTGATAGTCGAGATTGGGCAGCTTGGACTCGCGCAGGATCTGGCCCGCCTCGCGGACCTCCTCCATGCCCTTGACCTCCTCGACGCCGACATTGAGCAGGCCCACCGTCGGCCGGTCGAGATCGTAGAGCGCATGCGCCATGGCCGAGCCCATCAGGGCGAAATCGATGAGTTGCCCCGCGTCCGCACCGACATTGGCGCCGACGTCGAGCACAACGGACTCACCCTTCAGCGTCGGCCACAGGGCGGCCATGGCCGGGCGTTCGATGCCGGCCATGGTGCGCAGGCAGAACTTCGCCATCGCCATCAGCGCGCCAGTGTTGCCGGCCGAGACGCAGAAGGCGGCCTCGCCGTTCTTGACCGCCTCGATCGCCTTCCACATGCCGGATTTCAGACGGCCGCGCCGCAGCGCCTGGCTGGGCTTGTCCTCCATCGAGATGGTGACCTCGCAGTCGACCACGCGCGAGACGGCCTTCAACGCGCCATAGCGCGCCAGAATGGGCGTGATCGCCGCTTCCTCGCCATACAAGATGAACCTGAGCGTGGGCTTTCTCTCGAGCGCCGCGGCGGCGCCCGCCAGGACGACCTCCGGACCGTGATCCCCGCCCATGGCGTCAAGCGATACAGTGAGGGAGTCGGCCATGAACGCGTTTTTCGTCCTTGTTGCATCGCTCGGCGGTCAGGCGGCACCAGATAGTGTCGCAAGGCGAGAAGGGAAGTACCCTTTCCCAAGCCGGCGGACAATAGCGTATCGGGCGGTTCTACCCGTTAATAGCCGGCGCGGCGGCTAATCCAACGGTGATTTCAGTCGGTTTCAGGGCCGGTTTTGAAGTCTTTCAGCACGGCGAAGGGCGATTCCCGGACATCCTCCTCATCCTCGGGCTCCGTCTCCGGCAATGCGGCGCCCGGGGCACGCGGAAAGGGGTCGATCGCCAGCAGCAGGCACTCGACCACCACCGGCCAGAGATCGATCACGCCATTTTCGACAATCTCGGGCAGGTCCGGGCCGTCGGGATCGATAAGCAGTTCGTTCGACATCGCCTCGCTGACCCTTGCGAACTCGGAACCGGGCGGCAGAAAGGTCATGGCGACCTTTTCGCACAGTTCGTTCACCAGCGACTCAAGCGTGACGACGCATTGCTGGCGCACCACGGCGCGTATCTCGCCACGCAGTTCGACACCGTCACGGCGCCAGCGCGTCGCCAGCAAATCGGCTTCGAGCAGGTCGAAACCCTCAACATCGCAGGCGGCGGCGATGCGTTTTCGCTCGTCCTCCCCGGCCCGCAGTTCGACGGGGAAGCCCTTATTCGGCAGGACAGCGACATCGATCTCGAATGACGGGATATCGGGTGGCGGCAATTCGGCGCTCATCGTCACACCACCCTTTCGGGGTCGGGCCAGACCACCTTGCCGCTCATGATGTCTTCGGGCCGCAATGCGGCCAGGGCTCGGTTCGACCGGATCATGTAATCGGCCAGGAGGTCCGCCGCCGGCGCTGTCTCATCGGAATAGAAGCGCGCACCGACCAGCGGGGCGAGGCTGGCGGCATCGCCTGCCTCGAGCGGTGCCGAGAATTCCTCGATCTGGGCGTAGAAACTGCGGATCAGGCGCTTCTTGCGCTTGGGCACAGTGGTGTCGCCGATGCCCAGCTCGCGGAGCGCCCGGTCGATATCGTCGATGAAGATGTCGAACACTTCCTGGGACAATTGTCGCGCGATCGGCTCGTCATGCGTGCTCATGCGATGTGAGAACAGGAAGACGTGCAGGCAGAGCAGATCGAATCGCCCGGTCACCGTGTCGGGGATCGCAAAGCGCATGTAGAAGGCCGGAAGGCGCGACTGCGCCACAAGTCCGCCATAAATCTGCTGCGGAACGTCGGAACCGGGCCGGGGACGGCGCACCGGTAACGAAAAAGCGGAAAAAAGTTCGCGAAGGGTCGACATTCGGTCTATTTTCCGTGTTCAAGACTGGCGTCGGAAACTTCCAAGCATGCCCTGGTGGTTCGACGGGACACAACAAGCGAGAGCCGTGACCGGCAACTCGTCGATATGGGGACGGAAATCATTCGCGTCATGAAACATTCCTGTTCAACCGGCAAGAAAAACCGGCATTCGTCCTTCCGGTACGCCTGCGCAGCCCTCGTATTGGGCGCTGCGGCCGGACTTTCGGCCTGCAATTCCGGCCAGGTGTTCACCCATGGCGCGGTCATCACGCAGGACCAGATCGACCTGATCCCGGTCGGCTCCAGCAAGGACCAGGTCCTGCTGGCGCTCGGCACGCCCTCGACCACCGGCCAGTTCGACAGTGAAGCCTTCTACTACATCACGCAACGCACGCAGAAAAACTATTCCTTCCAGAAACCCAAACTGGTCGACCAGCGCGTGCTCGCCGTCTATTTCGACGAGGCTCAGACAGTTGCGCATGTCGCCAATTACGGCGTTCAGGACGGCAAGGTGTTCGACTTCATCTCGAGGACCACGCCGACCGGCGGCAAGGATCTGACCTTCCTCGGGCAAATCCTCACCGGAGGCCCCACGCCCGGCCAGCCTCCCTCATCCTTGACCCCGTCCTCCGTTCCCGGCAGCCCGAACAGCCTGTAGGGCAAGCGCGGCCAACCCGGCCTCCGGCATTGAGTTCCAACGCATGAAAAAACCCCGCGACATCGTCGCGGGGTTTTGTTTTGTCGGGATGCGCCGGCGTCGAGACGCCGGCGGGGTTCCGCGAGATCAGGCGCCGTGCGCCAGGACCGCCAGCAGCAGCAGGGCCACGATGTTGGTGATCTTGATCATCGGGTTGACGGCCGGACCGGCAGTATCCTTGTAGGGATCGCCGACCGTGTCGCCCGTGACGGAAGCCTTGTGGGCTTCCGAGCCCTTCTCGTGCTTGACGCCGTCCTTGTCGACAAAGCCGTCCTCGAAGGACTTCTTGGCATTGTCCCAGGCACCGCCGCCCGCCGTCATGGAGATGGCGACGAACAGGCCGGTGACGATGACACCCAGCAGCATGGCACCGACCGCGGCAAGCGCGTTGTTCTTGTCGGCGATCCAGTAGATCACGCCGAACACGACGATCGGCGAGAGCACCGGCAGCAGCGAGGGGATGATCATCTCGCGGATGGCGGCCTTGGTCAGCATGTCGACGGCACGGCCGTAATCCGGCTTGTCCTTGCCTTCCATGATGCCCGGCTTCTCGCGGAACTGCCGGCGCACTTCCTCGACGACGGCACCGCCGGCGCGACCAACGGCCGTCATGGACAGGCCGCCGAACAGGAAGGGCAGCAGACCGCCGAACAGCAGGCCGACGACGACATAGGGGTTGGACAGCGAGAAGTCGACCGAAACGCCTTCGAAGAAGGTGCCCGGCTCGGCGCTTGCGGCGAAGAACTTCAGGTCTTCGGTGTAGGCAGCGAACAGGACCAGCGCGCCGAGGCCAGCCGAACCTATGGCGTAGCCCTTGGTGACGGCCTTGGTCGTGTTGCCGACCGCGTCGAGGGCATCCGTCGTGGAACG
This sequence comes from Rhizobiaceae bacterium, assembly GCA_041987205.1. Lineage (GTDB taxonomy): Bacteria > Pseudomonadota > Alphaproteobacteria > Rhizobiales > Rhizobiaceae > BOKV01. Next base: position 28,990 of record JBHIWX010000014.1, read on the forward strand.
GACCTCGGGGGGCAGATCGGCCATCTCCGCAATGCCGCCGGCATTGTCGGTAACCGGGCCGAAGGCGTCGAGCGCGACGACCATGCCGGCCAGCGCCAGCATGGTGGTGACCGCGATTGCGATGCCGAACAGGCCCGCCAGCATGTTGGCGGCGATGATGCCTGCGATGATGACGATCGCCGGAAGGGCTGTCGCCTCAAGCGAGACGGCGAGGCCCTGGATCACGTTGGTGCCGTGGCCGGTGACGGAAGCCTGCGCGATCGAAACGACCGGGCGCTTGCCGGTACCGGTGTAGTACTCGGTGATCCAGATGATCAGGCCGGTGACGACCAGACCCAGAATGCCGCACAGGAAAAGGTCCAGGCCGGTGAAGGTCAGGCCGTTGGAGGTGGTGAAGGACGCATCCGCGCCGAGCCAGCCCCAGATGATGCCGGCGAGCGCCACGGCCGAAAGGACGGCGGTGACGATGAAGCCCTTGTAGAGCGCGCCCATGATCGAGTTGTTGGCGCCCAGCTTCACGAAGAAGGTGCCGATGATGGAGGTGATGACGCAGGAAGCGCCGATCAGCAGCGGCAGCAGCATGAGCGTCTGCGCAACCGCGTCGGAGAAGAAGATCGAGGCCAGAACCATGGTGGCGACAATGGTCACCGCGTAGGTCTCGAACAAATCGGCCGCCATGCCGGCGCAGTCGCCGACATTGTCGCCCACATTGTCGGCGATCGTCGCCGGGTTGCGCGGATCGTCCTCGGGGATGCCGGCCTCGACCTTGCCGACGAGATCGCCGCCGACATCGGCACCCTTGGTGAAGATGCCGCCGCCCAGACGGGCGAAGATGGAGATCAGCGAGGCGCCGAAGCCGAGCGCAACGAGCGAGTCGATGACGGTGCGGCTTTCCGGGTCGAGCCCCATCGGGCCGATCAGGATCGCGTAGTAGACCGCGACGCCGAGCAGGGCAAGACCAGCGACGAGCAGACCGGTGATGGCGCCCGACTTGAACGCGATCTCAAGACCGGCGGCGAGGCTCTTGGAAGCGGCCTGCGCGGTACGCACATTGGCGCGGACCGAGACATGCATGCCGATGAAGCCTGCCGCGCCCGAAAGGATCGCGCCGATGGCAAAGCCGATGGCGGCCAGCATGGACAGCAGCCACCAGGCCAGAACGAAGACAACGATGCCGACGATGGCGACCGTGGTGTACTGGCGCGAGAGGTAGGCCACCGCGCCTTCGCGGATGGCGCCGGCGATCTCCTGCATGCGCGCATTGCCCGCATCGGCGGACATCACGGAGCGGGTCGCCCAGACGGCATAGACCACGGACAGAAGTCCGCAGACGATTGCCACAGTGAGAGCGTTCATATTCGAATTTCCCTTGCTGAATTGCGTTGTCCGGCAGAGGCGACGACCTAGGAGCCCGCCGGCGCGGACCCGATTTCAAATGCGCCTTTAACTCCCCTGGCGGCCCCTACTGGGTGAAATCGGGCAAAACCGTGGCGCACACTATTCAGAACGCGGCGAAGGTCAAGAAAATGTTGGGAAACAGCACAGCCATCCCCAAACTCAATCGATTGAGGTCGCAAACGCCGCTTTCGTACCCGCAGATATGGAGCGATCAGAACTGCGACTTGCTATCGGTTTGCTTGCGCGTGACGAGCCAGCCGAGCGCGACAAGGCAGATGCCGACGACCGGGAACACCAGCATGTTGAGGACGTTCCAGCCGTAGAAATTGAGCAGTTGGCCGGACATCAGCGAGGCGAAGGCGACCGTGCCGAACAGGATGAAGTCGTTGGCGCCCTGGGCCTTGGCCTTTTCCTCCGGACGATAGGTTTCCGTCACCATGGCAGTTGCGCCGATGAAGCCGAAGTTCCAGCCGATGCCGAGCAGAATCAGCGCGCCCCAGAAATTGGCGAGTTCGATGCCCATCAGCGCGACGGCGCCGCAGGCCGCGAGAATGACGAGGCCGATTGCGACGATCAGTTCCTTGCCAAACCGCGCGATCAGATTGCCGGTAAAGAAGGACGGCGCGAACATCGCCAGGACATGCCACTGGATGCCGAGCGTCGACTCGTCGACCGTGAAGCCACAGCCGATCATGGCGAGCGGTGCGGCCGTCATCAGGAAGCTCATCAGGGCATAGGAAGACGTGCCGCACAGGACGGCCACGATGAAGCGCGGCTGTGAAACGATCTCGCGCAACGGCCGCCCGGTATCTTCCTTCACCTTTACCTTCGGGGCGGCCGGCACGCCCTTGACCCTGGCCGGCTTCGACGGTTCGAGGAACGTCATCACGATCAGACTGACGGCGAACAGCAGCGTGCCGCTCATATAGGCCCCGGCGAACGGCACGGGTGACAGCAGGTCACGCGTCCACAACACGAGCTGCGGCCCAATGATCGCAGCGGCGATGCCACCTGCCAGCACCCAGGAAATCGCCTTGGCCTTGTAGTCGTGCGTGCCGCGGTCGGCGGCCGCGAAGCGGTATTGCTGGGTGAAGCTGCCGGCAATGCCGTTGACTGCGAGTGCGATGGCGAAGAGCCAGAACTCGTGATTGACGATTGCCCAGGCGGCGAACAGCATGCCGACGATGCCGAACAACGCGCCCGTCATGAAGCCGCGCTTGCGGCCGATCCTGCGCATCAGCATCGCGGCCGGCAGGGAGGCGAGCGCCACGCCGATATTGTAGCCGGTGACGGGGGCGGTCGCGAGCGACTTGTCGGCGGCGAGCAGATAGGAACCGGTCAGCGCACCAAGCGAGATCGAGACCGGCGCGCCGGCTCCGTTGAAGGCCTGACAGGCGGCGTAAAGCAGCGCGTTCTTGCGAGCGACCGCGTTTTCCTCGGCCGCGCTCAGAGGCGCTTCCGGAGGCGTGTCATGCTTGGCCGCGATGTTCATGTGAGAATGCCCCTGCCTTCGGCCCGCCAGCGCTGTTCTCGGCCTTGTCAGAAATGACGCCAGGACGCGCTGGCAAACGCAAGCGGCTCGCCATCGTCACCCGTGACCGAGACCTTGCCTGAACCCGCGCGCACCGCACCGAGTTCGGCAACCGCCGTTGCAGCCTTCTGCGCCTTTTCGAGGAAGGAGGCAACGCGACTTTCCGGCACGGTGAACAGGATCTGGTAATCGTCACCGCCGGTCAGCGCGACCTCGAGCAGGCGCAGGCTGTCCGCTCCAGCATCCTCCAGGATGCCGCGCACCTCGTCGGAAAAGGGGATCGCGGCCTGTTCGACATCGATGTCGAAGCCGGAAGCGACCGCCATTTTCGCAAGGTCACCGACGAACCCGTCGGAAACGTCCATGGAGGCCGAAGCAAACTCCGCGATGAGCGGTGCGAAGGAGACCGGCGGTTCCGGCACGAAATAACGGCGCTCCATGACCGTCTGTACCTTAGGCGACACATCGGGCAGTTCGCCCTTGTGGGCGAGCAGGCCGAGCGCACCCTCCCCGATCGTGCCAGTGACGAACAACCGGTCGCCCGGCTTCGCGGTCAGTCGAGAGCGATAGTCGGCCTCGTCGATCTCGCCCCATGCGGTGATCGAGATGACCGGCCCACCGCCGGTGCGGAACGTGTCACCGCCGCTCAATACCAGACCGTATTGGCGGCAATCCTCGGCGAGGCCGCGCGCGAAATCCTCCAGCCAGTCCTCGTGCCAGTCGGTGCCGAGCCCCAGCGCCAGCGAAAAGGCGGTGGGTACCGCGCCCTTCGCCGCGAGGTCGGAGAGGTTCACGCGCAGGGCCTTTTTCGCGACCGTGACGGGCGGATTGCCGGGCAGAAAATGCGTCGGCTCGGCGATTGCGTCCTGCGTGACGACCAGCACCTTTCCGGGCGTAACCCTGAGGAGCGCGGCATCATCCTTGAGGCCGAACGTGCCCTCGCCGGCCAGCGGCGCGAAGTAGCGCTCGATCAGCTCGAATTCGCCAAGGCGCTTTTCATCGCTCACGGCCGTAACCTCGCTCCGCTCGGGGCCTCCGCGGGGGCGCTTCGCGGCTCGCTATTCGCTCGCTGGGAGGTAACCCCGACAACCGGAGAGGACCATGCCACAGGAATGCCCCGGCGGTCAGCCTTCGTCCTGCGCCTTGGTATCCGACCCGGCATCAGGTTCGGCATCAGGCTCGGCGGGCGCATCGTTGCCGGGCTTGACCTCGCCCGAGCGCAGCTTGCGCGCGACGCGGTCGAGCACGCCGTTGACCATGCCCGGCTCGTCCTCGTCGAAAAAGGCCTTCGCCACATCAACATATTCGTTGATGATCACCCTTGCCGGCACATCGGCGCGGTTGGCCAGTTCGAACACGGCGGCACGCAGGATGGCGCGCAGCAAGATTTCGAGGCGCGCCAGCGGCCAGTCCGGCGTCAGCGCGTCATGGATCACCGGATCGATCTTGCGCTGGCGACCAACCACACCGGCGACTATGGAGCGGAACCAGCCGGCATCGGCATCGAGATATTGCTCACCGTCGACCTCGTGGCCGAGGCGATGATTCTCGTATTCGGCGACGATCTCGGTCAGGCTCGCGCCCGAAACCTCCATCTGATAGAGCGCCTGGACGGCGGCAAGCCGCGCAGCACCGCGCTTGTTGGCAGGTTTCGGTCCACGTTCCTGTGTCGTCATGGCGGGCATGGTTCCAGCCTTACGCGCCAAAGCGCTCGCGCAGCGCAATCATGGCGAGCGCGGCTTCGGCAGCGCCGCCGCCCTTGTTCTTCTCCGCCACGCGGGCGCGCGCCCAGGCCTGCTCGGAGTTCTCGCAGGTCAGGATGCCGTTACCAATCGCGATCGGCTCGTCCGTCGACAGGTCCATCAGCGCGCGGGCGGACTCACCGGCGACGATGTCGTAGTGACCCGTTTCGCCGCGGATGACGCAGCCCAGCGCGATGAAACCGTCATAGTCCGTGCCGCCCTCTTCCGCACCGGCGAGCGCCATGGCGATGGCGGCGGGAATTTCGAGCGCGCCGGGCACGGACACCCGGTCATGGGTCGCGCCGGCGTTTTCAAGCGCGTTGACCGCGCCCGAGAGGAGTTCGTCGGCGAGGTCCTCATAGAAACGTGCTTCGACGATCAACAGGTGCGGTGCGTCTGACATGAATGGGCTTTCCGATTTGAATGGGCGTGGACAAACCACGCCGTAACCGACAAGGCAAGCAATTTTGCGGCCGTCAGGCTTTCGCCGCGGTTTCGGCAAGACGGGCGGCATAGCGCGCCATCTGGTCGACCTCGAGATTGACGCTGTCGCCGGCCTTGCGCTCACCCCACGTCGTCACTTCCAGCGTGTGGCGGATCAGCAGGACATCGAAGCGATTGCCGTCGACGGCGTTGACCGTGAGCGAAGTGCCGTCGAGCGCAACGGAACCCTTCGGCGCAATGAATTTCGCCAGTTCTTCGGGCGCTTCCAGCACGAAACGCGTCGCGCCGCCCTCCTCGCGAGTCTCGACGATTTTCGCCTGGCCGTCGACATGACCGGATACGAGATGGCCGCCCAGCTCGTCGCCCATTCTCAGCGAACGTTCGAGATTGATGCGGTCGCCGACATGGAGATGGGCAAGCGTGGTCAGCCTGAGGGCTTCTTCCCACGCCTCGGTCTCGAACCAGGCTTCGTCGCCCTTCGGTGCCATGGCCGTCACGGTCAGGCAGACGCCGGCATGGGCGATGGAGGCACCGATATCGAGATCGTCGAGATCCCATCGGGTGGCGATGCGGAACCGCCTGCCACTGTCGAGTTGCTCGACCTGTTCCACCGTACCGATATCGCTGACGAGACCCGTGAACATCATTCCCTCGCAAATTCGCGCAGACGGTCCTCGCCGAAACGCCATTCGCCCGTCAAGGCAATCCCGGCCGGGATTTCGTTTGGAGCGAGCGGCGAGGCAATCGCCTCACCCGCGCCGCCAAGCGTATCGGGGCCCGCAAACAACGCGATGGCATCGACCAGATTTTCCGCCAGAAAGCTCGCCGCCACCGCCGCCCCGCCCTCGACCATCAGGCTCATCATGCCGCGCGCGGCAAGGTCTTCCAGCAGTTCCGGCAGCGCAACCCTGCCGCCGACCATCTCGCACGCAAGGATTTCGCAGCCCTTCGCCGCGAGTTCCGCATGTACCGGCAGGCCGGGCGGCGCGACAACGATCGTCGGCACCTCTCGCGCGGTCATCGCAAGTTTTGACGTCGCGGGCATGCGGCCGGACGGATCGAGCACGATGCGCACGGGCGAGCGCTGTTCCAGGCCGGGCAGCCGACAGGTCAGTTCAGGGTCGTCCTCGATCACCGTGCCGACACCCACGAGTATGGCGTGGTGGCGGGCACGCATGAGATGGGTCTGGGCGCGCGACACCGCTCCGGTGATCGCCACCTGCCCTCCCCCCTTGCGGCCGATCATGCCGTCGGCGGAAACGGCCAGTTTCAGAGTCACCGCCGATCGCGCTTCCTGTTTATGGATCAGATAGGCGGCAAGGCCGGACGCGGCCTCGTCGGCCATGCATCCCGCCTCGACCTCGATGCCGGCCGCGCGCAGCATGGCGTGGCCCTTGCCGTCGACCCGCACATCAGGGTCGGGCGTTGCCGAGACGACGCGGGTAACGCCTGCGTCGATCAGGGTCTGCGCGCAGGGCGGCGTACGGCCATGATGGGCACAGGGTTCGAGCGTGACATAGGCCGTGGCGCCGCGCGCCAGTTCACCGGCTTCGGCAAGGGCGACCGGCTCGGCATGCGGGCGACCGCCCGGCGCGGTGACGCCAGTCCCGACGATCGCGGGGCCAGCCCCGTCATCGCTCACGATCAGGCAGGCGACGGAAGGGTTGGTCGCGGTCAGCCCCTCATTGCGCCGGGCAAGGCGAATGGCGGCGGCCATGAAGCGACGGTCGAGTTCGGTGGCAGTCATGGCGCGTTCATGCCGCAAAGAGGCAAACAAGGAAAGCCAAGACGACTACCCGTTCTGCTCCATGTCGCGGAGGAAGCCCTCGAAATCCCGGGCCTCGCGAAAGTCCTGATAGACCGAGGCGAAGCGGACATAGGCGACCTCGTCGATCTGCTTGAGGCCCTCCATGACGAGGCGACCGATCTGGTCGGTCTCGATGTCGCCCTCGCCGAAACTCTCGAGCTGGCGTACGATTCCGGTGATCATGCGTTCGACGCGTTCTGGATCGACGTCGCGTTTTCTCAGCGCCGTGTGGACGGATTTCTCCAGCTTGTCGCGGTCGAACGGGACGCGCTTGCCCGACTTCTTGGCCACCGTCAGTTCGCGCAGCTGCACGCGCTCGAAGGTGGTGAAGCGGCCGCCGCAATCCGAACAGACGCGACGGCGACGGATCGCGCCGTCCTCCGTCGGGCGCGAATCCTTCACCTGCGTGTCTTCCGACTGGCAATAGGGGCAGCGCATCGCCCGGCTCCCTCCTACATGTCCGCGTAGATCGGGAAACGGCCGGTCAGTTCGATGACCTTCGCCTTGACGGCTGCCTCCACCGACGCGTTGCCCTCGTCGGAATTGGCGGCCTTCAGTCCGTCCAGCACCTCGGAAATCAGATTGCCGATCTCGGTGAACTCGGCCTTGCCGAAGCCACGCGTGGTGCCGGCCGGCGAGCCGAGCCGCACGCCCGAGGTGACGAAGGGCTTTTCGGGATCGAAGGGAATGCCGTTCTTGTTGCAGGTGATGTTGGCGCGGCCGAGTGCGGTCTCGGCGCGCTTGCCGGTCGCGTTCTTCGGCCTGAGATCGACCAGCATCAGATGGTTGTCGGTGCCGCCCGAAACGATGTCGAGACCGTTCGACTTCAGGCTTTCGGCGAGCGCGCGGGCATTGTCGACAACGTTCTGCGCGTAGGTCTTGAAGCCCGGCTGCAGCGCCTCGCCAAAGGCGACTGCCTTGGCGGCGATGACGTGCATCAGCGGACCGCCCTGGAGGCCCGGGAACACGGCGGAATTGATCTTCTTGGCGATGTCCTCGTCATTCGACAGGATCATGCCGCCGCGCGGCCCGCGCAGGCTCTTGTGCGTCGTGGTCGTGCAGACATGGGCATGCGGGACCGGCGAGGGATGGACGCCACCGGCTACGAGGCCGGCAATGTGCGCCATGTCGACCATCAGATAGGCACCGACCGAGTCGGCGATCTCGCGGAAACGCTTCCAGTCCCAGATGCGCGAATAGGCGGTGCCGCCGGCGATGATCAGCTTCGGCTTGTGCTCCTCGGCCTTGCGCGCGACATCGTCCATGTCGAGCAGGTGATCGTCCTCGCGCACGCCATAGGAGACGACGTTGAACCATTTGCCGGACATGTTGACCGGCGAACCGTGTGTCAGGTGCCCGCCCGAATTGAGATCGAGACCCATGAAGGTGTCGCCCGGCTGAAGCAGCGCGAGGAAGACGGCCTGGTTCATCTGACTGCCGGAGTTCGGCTGGACATTGGCGAAGTTCGCGCCGAACAGCTTCCTGGCGCGCTCGATCGCCAGCGTTTCGGCGACGTCGACGAATTGGCAGCCACCATAGTAGCGCTTGCCCGGATAGCCCTCGGCATATTTGTTGGTCATGATCGAGCCCTGCGCTTCGAGCACCGCGCGGCTGACGATGTTCTCCGATGCGATCAGTTCGATCTCGTGGCGCTGACGGCCCAGCTCGTCGCGGATCGCACCGAAAATCTCGGGATCCGTCTGGCTCAGGCTTGCGGTGAAAAAGGCGCTGTCTTCGGTCGAGGCCATGATCTGTTCAACTCTTCCAGTGCTATCGGGATGAAGGAATGCGTTTCCGTCGGGCCGACGGCCCACCGGTTCTGCGATGGCATGGTTTCCGAGGGTTGGGCGTTTCGGATGCGCCATCTATCACACGCTTTGCGAAGCGGGCAACGGCGGCGGGGCCAGCATCCACCGAAGGGTTCAATCGAGGATGGTTTTCGCCAGCCTGGCGACGAGGAAATCGTAGACCGCGCGGATGCGCGCGCTGGTGCGCAATTCGCGGTGGGTAACCAGCCACATGGGGATCGGCTCGATCTCGAACTGGCTCGACAGTTCGACCAGTTCGGGGTGATCGCGCGCCAGATAACACGGGGCGAAACCAATGCCGACGCCGGCCAGCAGCGCATGCCAGCAAGCGACCTGATCGTCGCAGCGAAACCGGAAGAAATGCCGGTCTACCTCCATGCCGCCCTCGCGGAAGCCGCGGATGACGAGATCGGACCGGTCATAGCCGATGACGGTGTGCCCATCGAGTTCGGCCGGAGAAGACGGCACCGAACCGGCGCGCGCCAGATAGTCGCGATGGGCGTAGACCGCAACCGGAATGTCGCCGAGCTTGCGCGCGACGAGGTCGAGCTGCTCGGGACGGGTCATGCGGACCGCGATGTCGGCGTCGCGGCGCAACAGGTTCTCGATGTCGTTGGTCGGCACGAGTTCGACCTCCAGTCCGGGCATCTCGGCAAGGAGGTCGGCGATGATCGCCGGCATCAGGAAGGTCGCGACCACGTCGGAGGCGGTGATCCGTACCGTGCCGGCAACGTCCTTGGCGCGTCCGGCCGCGGCGAGTGCCACCGCGCCGGTGGAATCGGCAACGGCACGGGCATGCTCGGCGATCGCCAGCGCGGCCTGCGTCGGCCTCAGCCCGTCTCTGCTTCGCTCGAACAGGGTCACGCCCAGCGCCTCCTCCAGTTCGCTGACATGGCGGCCGAGCGTGGGCTGGCTGGCGCCCAGATGGCGCGCGGCGGCGGATAAAGAGCCGGCATCGAGTACACCCAGAAAGCTCTTGATAAGATTCCAGTCGAATTGTTCCATTCGTACAGACGCCCATCTATTCAATTATGAATGATTGATATGCCTTTTGCGCCGTTCACGCACCAGATTTCAATCCCTAACTTCCGGTCAACCCGCGCCCAACGGGGCGGACTATCCTGGCAAAGGGAGTTGTTGCGATGCATGCGAAGGCAGGAAAAATAGCGGTTCTGGGTGCCAATGGCAGGCTGGGCCGCGAGGCGGTCGAGGCCTTTCACGAGGCCGGCTGGCAGGTGCGTGCGGTAACGCGTTCGGGCAGGCCGGCGGAAGGGGTCACCTTTCCGCAAGGCGTGGAGACGGTTGCCGCCAATGCGCATGACGAGGCGCAGTTGATCGAGGCGACACGCGGGGTCGATGTCATCTTCAACAGCCTCAACCCGCTCTATACCGACTGGAAGCGGGACGTGATGGTCATGGCACGCAACGTCGTCGCGGCGGCGCACGCCAATGATGCGGTCCATCTGTTCCCCGGCAATGTCTACAATTACGGCACGACGATGCCCGAAAGGCTGGGCGAAGACGCTCCATTGCGGCCGGACCACAGCAAGGCACGCATTCGCGTCGAGGCGGAAACCTTTTTCGCGGAAGCCGCCGAGACACTGGGCGTGCAAACGATCATCCTGCGTGCCGGCGACTATTATGGCGGTTCGGGGCGCGGCTCCTGGTTCGATCTCGTCATCACCTCGGCGCTGAAACGGGGCAAGTTCACCTATCCCGGCCCGCTCGATCTCGTGCACGCCTGGGCCTATCTGCCCGATTTCGCCCGCGCCTTCGTCGCCATCGCGGACAATGCCGACGGCCTGTCGCGCTTCGAGACTTTCCATTTCTCCGGCCACGACATAACCGGGGCGGAACTTCATGCGGCGCTGGAAACGGCGACCGGCATGGAGCTGAAGACGGCGGGCTTTCCCTGGCCGGTGATCCGTCTGGGCGGCTTCGTCTATCCGATGTGGCGCGAAATCGCGGAGATGGCCTATCTGTGGAAAAGGCCGCACCGTATGGCCGGAGAGAAGCTGGAGACGGTGACCGGGCCGCTGCATCGCACGCCGCTCGTAACGGCGCTGCGCCAGTCGCTGAAGGAGCTCGACCTTCCCGTCGCCGCCGAACCGCGCCATCCCGCGGCGCTGCCCTCCATGGCAGCGTGAAACGGCGGAAAAGATATCAGGAATCAATAAAGGGGCCTTTTGGCCCCTTTTTGTTGTCCATTTTCACTCCAGGCTTGCGCCTGAGAACCCGATATTTCGCGCTCAAAGCGAGGTGGATTCGGAGCCGAGCGCCAGTTCTTCCACCCCGTCGCGGTGGTAGATGTCGTCACGGAATTCGACGACGCCGGGATCCACCGACCATGCGGTGACATAGGTGAAGTAGACGGGAACCGGGTTTTCGACCGGCACGGGCGTGTTGACGCCAGTCGAGACGACCTGCTCGATCTGCTGACGACTCCAGCCCTGCGTGTCCTTGAGAATCCAGGTGACGAGGTCGCGCACGTTCTGGACGCGCACGCAGCCCGACGAATTGAAGCGTTCGATGCGACCGAACAGGCCCTGCTGGGGCGTGTCGTGCATGTAGACGGCGTGCGGGTTGTGGAAGTTGATCTTCACCGAAGCCATGGCGTTGATCTTGCCCGGGTCCTGGCGAAGCATGTACTCGGCCGCGTCGTCGGTCGACCAGTCGATCGCCTCCGGTGCGATCTCGTCGCCATTGGGCGCGAAGATGCGGATGTTGTTCTTCGCAAGGTAGTCCGGCTCCTTGCGCATCACCGGAATGATGTCCTTGCGGATGATCGATTTCGGTGCCGTCCAGTAGGGATTGAAGATGATCTCGTGAATGTTTGACGAGAGCACCGGCGTCTGGCGGTCGATCTTGCCTACGACGGCAGTGTGGCGCTGGACGACCTGGCCGTTCTCGACCGCCTCGATCTGGGCGGCGGGAATGTTGACCATGACGTAGCGGTCGCCGAGATAGCCCGACATGGAACGCAGGCGCACCAGATTGGTCTCGAGCTGGCCCAGACGCACCGAGGCCGAAACGTTCATCGCCGCATAGGTGTATTTGCCGATCACGCCGTCGGCGGGCAGGCCGTGGCGGAGCTGGAAGCGGCGCACCGCGCCGTCTACCCACGAATCGAAGGTCTGCGAATTGCCGCTTGCCGGCGGCAGGTCGCCCGAGACGATCAGGCGCTTGCGCAGGATAGGCACGCTGGGCGAGGAAACGCCGAGCTCAAGCTTCTCATTGGCCGGCACGATCGGCCAGCCACCGCTGGAGACGATGCGGCGATAGTCGTTCATCGCCTGCTCGATCAGTTCCGGCGTACGGCTCGACAGGATTGGAAGGCTGGAGGTGCCCGGCCGGTTTTCACCGCGCCCGGCATCGAACTGGTCCGACCACTGGCCGCGCCGCGGGCTTTGCAGCAGTGCTTCGATCGGGTCCTGGGCAAACGCCCTGCCCGCCGTCGCCGACGCGATGGCGCCACCAGCCATCGTGGACAGGAAGCCTCGTCTTGTGGATCGTCCAGTCAGTTTCATATCATTCCGTTTCAGCCCCGGACCTGAGCCGTCTCGTCCGGAATCGCGGTGTCAAAAAGGATACGCCATCAACGCATCGGCCCGAAGCCCGGTCGCACTGTCTTCAAAACATGGTTAACAGCATGTTAACGCGTACGCCAAATCAACCGATCGTCATCGTGGAAAGCATCAAATATGGGCGAGTTTCGGGCAACACAAGCAAGTGGCGGAATGAATCGCGCCAATGTGATCGTGACGTCACAGGAAGCGTTGTCCCGAGGTCACGAAAAAAGGGCCCGCACAGGCGGGCCCTTTCGCGTCCGGCCAGTCGGCCGAGATTACAGGCGATAGAGGATCTGGTCCGTCCAGAAACGGTCGAGACGTTGCAGCGAGCGGTTCATTCGGGCGAATTCGTCGGCATTGATGCCGCCGACCTGCTCGATGGAACCGATGTGGCGCTGATACAGCTTCTCGACGATTTCCGCGATCTCGCGGCCCTCGTCCGTCAGGCTGACGCGGACCGAACGACGGTCGACGCGCGAACGCTGGTGATGGATCAGGCCCTGTTCCACCAACTTCTTGAGGTTGTAGGAGACGTTGGAACCCAGATAGTAGCCGCGGGTGCGCAGTTCGCCGGCGGTCAGCTCCGAATTGCCGATGTTGTAGAGCAGCAGTGCCTGAACGGCGTTGATGTCGTTGCGGCCCTGGCGATCGAACTCGTCCTTGATGACGTCGAGCAGGCGGCGATGCAGCCTTTCGACGAGCGTCAGGGTTTCCAGATACTGTGATTTCAGGTCGCCGGTCGGTTGCGGTTCAATAGCCTTGCCGACCAATTCAAATTGGTTCTGCATTGTTCTTTGCCTCTCTGTCCCGGCAGGATTGTTTTCTCCCGCTCTGTGAAGGCAACCTACATCTTTCAAATAAAATTCGACTTAAAGGGCACGCTTAATTGCGCGTTACCCGGTTAGGTAAAATTACCGTTGCCGCAGGGGGATTCCGGCCATTCCGTACCAATGCGGAACAGAAGCCGCTTGTCGGCCCGTAAAGTGGCAAAAAGCATGAATGCACGTCTTAACGCGATCGCGCGCGAAATCTCGCTTTCGCCCGAATCGTCTCAGCGGCGGCGTGGCAGATATTCAGCCAGCTTGATGGCGATGTAGATCGAGACAGCGACGAGGTGGAAGGCGACCGTCACGTCGGCGCGGCCGAACCGGTCGGCGAGCCAGGTATGCATGACGACCTCCTGGAGGGCGGCCAGGATCCAGACCACGGCACCCCAGGAAAAGCTGCCCCAAAGGCCGAGCGCGGCGACGGGCAGCAGGATGGCAAGCGAGGAAGATGCAACACGCCAGTGCTCCGACATGGTGTCGAAGCGGAATTCGGCGCCCTGATGAAATCCGGTCAGCCGCATCCAGTATTGCAGCGCCATGAAGAGCAGCACAAGCGCGATGGCGCGCGCGAAGACGGCTTCGATGCGGGACAGAAGTCCGCTCAAGCCCCGTGGCTCTGATTCGACGGTCAATGACGGCTCCCGGTCGGCGTGTCGCGCCCGACGAGAGCTATTTCAACATGGCCTGCATGGCAAGTGGCGGGGCAAGTGGCACGGTAAGTGGTCGGGCAAGTTGCGCGGTACGTGCCTGGCCATGCCACTTGCGGACGGGATGGCACGTGGCCGCAGGGGCGCCGCAACGGTTGCAAACAGCCCGTTTTCATGTGTTTTCATGTGTCCCGTCGCGCGAGCGCTCCGGCAGCAGCGGCACAACGGGCAGAACGGCAAGGGAGACACCATTGGCGAAGAACGAGGAAAGCAGCGTCGATGCGATCACCGGCCGCCGGCGCATGCGCCGCAACCGCCGCTTCGACTGGACCCGGCGCATGGTGCGCGAGACCACGGTGACGGCGGACGATCTGATCTGGCCGATCTTCGTCATCGAGGGCGAGAACACGACCGAGCCGGTCGCCGCCATGCCTGGTGTCGAACGCCTGACCACCGACCTTGCGGTCGAGGCAGCCAGACGCGCTGTCGAACTGGGCATTCCGGCACTCGCCACCTTCCCCAACATTCCGCTTGAACTGCGCGACGCAACGGGCTCGGAAATCCTCAACCCCGACAATCTGATCAACCGCGTCAGCCGTGCCATCAAGGCCGAGGTTCCCGAAATCGGCATCATTACCGACGTGGCGCTCGACCCGTTCACCAGCCACGGCCATGACGGAATCCTGCGCGACGGCACCATCGTCAATGACGAAACCGTCGAGCAACTGGCGAAGGCGGCCGTGCTTCAGGCCGAGGCCGGCGCCGACATCATCGCGCCGTCCGACATGATGGACGGCCGCATCGGCGCGATCCGCATCGCACTCGACGAGGCCGGCTTCCAGGACGTCGCGATCATGTCCTATGCGACGAAATTCGCTTCTGCCTTCTACGGTCCGTATCGCGAGGCCGTTGGCACCAGCGGGCTGCTCAAGGGCGACAAGAAGACCTATTACATCGACCCGGCCAACACCGACGAGGCGCTGCGCGAAACGGAACTCGACATTGCGGAAGGCGCGGACATGCTGATGGTCAAGCCGGGCATGCCCTATCTCGACATCATTCGCCGGGTGAAGGACGCTTTCGCCATGCCGACCTACGCCTATCAGGTATCGGGTGAGTATTCGATGATCATGGCCGGCGTGGAAAAGGGCTTCTTCGATGAACGACGCGTCATCATGGAGACGATGAACGCGTTCAAGCGGTCCGGCTGTGATGGTGTCCTGACCTATTTCGCGCCAAAGGTGGCCGAGTGGCTGAAGGAGGGGTAGCCCTTCCACCGGCCGTGTTCGATACGGGAGGAACCATGTCGACCCCTGAACAACGACTTGCCGAGATGGGGCTGGTGCTGCCGGAGCCGTTGAAGATGCCTGCCGGCATGACCCTGCCGTTCCCCTGGGTGAATGTGCGCGGCAACCGGGCCTTCATTTCCGGACACGGCCCGCAGAACCCGGACGGTTCGGCGGCCGGCCCCTACGGCACCGTCGGCAAGGAAGTGTCCGTCGAGGATGCGAAGGAATCGGCGCGAAAGGTCGGCCTGTCGATGCTGGGCAGCCTGAAACGCGAACTCGGCAGCCTCGACCGCATCACGGGCTGGTGCAAGGCCTTCGGCATGGTCAACTGCGTGCCCGGTTTCGACAACACGCCCGCCGTCATCAACGGCTTCACGGAACTGATCATCGACGTCTTCGGGCCTGAGGTGGGTCGGCATTCGCGCTCCGCCGTCGGGGTCGCCGGCCTGCCGCTGAACTTTCCCGTCGAGATCGAGGCCGAAGTGATCATCGCGGACTGACGCGTGCCCTGCTCGAGCCGCGTTGGCGATAAAGGTTGATTGCGGCCCTGTCCGTTCCCATCTCAACCGGGAGAGGAATTGCCCATGCCCGCACACGAAACCGCCGATACCTATGCCTACAACGTGATTGATCCCGCGCGGCTCGATGGCGTGCGCACACGGCGCATCCTCGCCTTTCTGGTCGATTACGCGATCGTGCTGCTGCTGTGCGTGCCGGCAGCGGTGATCGTGGCCATTGTCGGCATCTTCACGCTCGGCCTGTTGTGGCTCATCTTTCCCGTGCTCGGCCTGGTCGTGGCGCTTCTCTATGTCGGCATGACCATGGGTGGGCCGGCGCAGGCAACAATCGGCATGCGCATGTTCGCGATCCGCATCCAGCACGACGACGGCACCACCATCGACAGGATCACGGCCATCGTGCACGCGATCATCTTCTGGGTCGCGCATGTCACGCTGACGCCGATTCTGCTGATCGTGTCGCTGTTCTCGACCAACAAGAAGCTCATCCAGGACATCCTGCTCGGCACGGTGATCGTGCGTTCGGATTACTGACCCCCTCCCCGACCGGGCCTGAGCCTGGGCCAAGCAAAGACGTTTCGCGTGCCTGCCCGCATGCGCAACGCTTTTCCTTTCACCGCAGCGCAGCAATTGCGATAGACTGACGCCTTATCGCAACCTTCGGGGCGCAACTTACGGGGACGATGCGGATTTGGAACATCCCCTGACGGCCTTCGCCGCGGCGGGCGCGGCCGGACCGGGTTCTGTGGAACCGGGAATCGCGATGTGGGCGAGTTTTGTCATCATCGCGGTCACGATCATCGGCTATGCCTCCGAGAAATGGCCCATCGAAGCGGTTTCGCTCGCCTCGCTGGGCGCCTTCCTGCTGCTGTTCTCCGTTCTGCCGGAGGGCGCTGGGCCCGCACCCGGCGAACTGGTGGCCGGTTTCGCGCATCCGGCGCTGGTCACGGTGCTGGCGCTCCTGATCGTCGGACAGGCCCTGTTCAACACCGACGCGCTCGACCAGCCCGCACAGCGGCTTGCCGCGGCGATCGGCGGCGGCCCGATGCGTCTTCTTGTGGCGCTGCTCGTCGTCGCCGCCGCGATTTCTGCCTTTCTCAACAACACGCCCGTGGTGGTGATGTTCATCCCGATCATCACCGTACTGGCCCGCCAGCGCGGCTTCGACGCCGCCAAGGGCCTGATCCCGCTTTCCTTCGCGTCGATCCTGGGCGGCATGACGACACTGATCGGCTCGTCGACCAACCTGCTGGTCGCCGGCAGCGCGGCACGGGCCGGTGTCGAGATCGGCTTTTTCGATGTTACCGCGCTGGGCCTGATCCTGGCCGGAACCGGGCTCGTCTATGTAGTCTTCGTCCTCCCGCGCGTGCTGCGCCGGCGCGCAGGCATGGCCGAGGAAATCCGCCTGACGACGGGCAAGCAGTTCGTTACCCAGATCGAGATCACCGCCGGCCATCCGCTGGAGGGCGCCCGATCACGCGGCGGCATGTTCAGGGAACTGTCCGACATGACGGTGCGCGCCATCCTGCGCCACGACATTCCGGTGCTGCCGCCCTTCGAGGATGTCTCGCTGAGACCGGGCGACGTGCTGATCGTCGCGGCGACGCGCGGCGCGCTGACAAGAGCGCTGTCGTCCGGCTCGACCGGCGTGCCCACCGCCGACAAGGGCGACGGCGAACAAGACGACCCGATCGAAGTGGACTTCACCGTGGCCGAAGCCGTCGTCGCGCCGGGTTCGCGCTATGCAGCACGCACCATCCAGGGCGCGGGCATCCGGGCCAATGACGGCGTGATGGTGCTGGGCGTGCAGCGCAAGAGTGCCATGCAACGCGCCTCGCTCGCCCAGATCCGGCTGGAGCCGGGCGACACGATCCTGATTGGCGGGCAGCCGCAGGACGTGGCGAGGCTGCGCTCGTCGCGCGATCTCCTGCTGCTCGAATGGTCGGCCGCGCCTGTGCCGATGCGCCGCCATGCCTGGCGGGCTTTCGCCATATTCGCCGCCGTGGTCGCGCTGTCGGCGACCGAGACGCTGCCGATCATGGTAGCGGCGCTGCTCGGCGCCTTCGCCATGATCGCGGCCCAGTGCATTAATGTGCGCCAAGCGACGCGCGCCTTCGATTCGCGCATCTTCATGCTGGTCGGGGCCTCGCTCGCCGGCGCCGCCGCGCTGGAGACGACCGGCGGCGCGGCCTATCTGGCGCATGGCTCGGTGGCTGCGCTTGCCGGCCAGCCACCGGCGGTGGTGCTGTCGGTGTTCTTCCTGGTGATGGCAGCGCTCACCAATGTGCTTTCCAACAATGCAACGGCAGTGCTGTTCACACCCATCGCCATTGGAATTGCGCATGAAATCGGCGTCGATCCGGTGCCCTTCGTCATGGCGGTGATCTTCGCGGCGAACTGTTCCTTCGCCACGCCGGTCGGTTACCAGACCAATCTGCTGGTCATGGGACCGGGGCACTACCGCTTCGCGGATTTCCTGATTGCCGGCACGCCGCTTGTCATCCTCATCTGGCTCACCTACTCTTTCGCGGCGCCCTGGTATTATGGCCTATGACCCAACACGCCGTAGACACACCCCAATTCTTCCTGACCGCGCCCGCGCCCTGCCCCTATCTGGAGGGGCGCAAGGAGCGCAAGGTGTTCACGCATCTGGTCGGCGAGAAGGCGGTGCAGATCAACGACATGCTGACCCAGGGCGGCTTCCGCCGCTCGCAGAACATCGCCTACCGGCCGGCCTGTGAGAGCTGCCGGGCCTGCGTTTCGGTGCGTGTGCTGGTCGATTCCTTCGACTGGAAGTCCGCCTTCAAGCGCAACCTCAAGACCAATCGCGACATCATCGGCCGGCAATTGCCGCCGGCGCCCACTTCCGAGCAGTTCTCGCTGTTCCGCGACTATCTCGATTCGCGCCATGCCAGCGGCGGCATGGCCGACATGAGCGCGCTCGACTATGCAATGATGGTCGAGGATACGCATGTGAACACGGCGCTGATCGAGTATCGCCGGCGCGGTCCCGACACCGGCATTACCGGCCATGGCGCCGGGCCGCTGCTCGGCGTGGCGCTGACCGACATCCTCGGCAACGGCTTGTCGATGGTCTACAGCTTCTTCGACAGTTCCGAGCGCAGCCGCAGCCTCGGCACCTACATGATCCTCGACCATGTCGAGCGGGCGCGCAAACTCGGCCTGCCCTATGTCTATCTCGGCTACTGGGTAAACGGCTCGCGCAAGATGGAATACAAGCGGCGCTTCCAGCCGCAGGAGCACCTGACGGTGACCGGCTGGGAAGAAGTGCCACCCGAAGGATAAGGGGCAAACGGTGCCGACGAATCGCGCAAGCCGCATTGCAGACGTCGAGCTGAACCGTCCCCTCGCCGGCCATGAGGGCGTTGACCCGAACCATGCCAGCCGCGCGCGCATCCAGACCCTGCTTGACCAGCACGCCTCGCTCGTCACCCAGACGCAATTCGCCGACGCCAAGTCAGCTGCGCTGATCACACTGATCGGCCTGCTCGCGCTGAAGGGCCCGATCCCGATGGAGGCAATGATGCAGGCCGACATGGTCTCGACCCTGTCGGCGGTGGCAAGCGCGCTGGCGATCCTGTTCTGCGTCGCCGCAGTGTTCCCGCGCTATCCCGGCCGGGGTATCCGCGAGAGCCTGCCGGACATCGACCGGTTTTCCTGGCCGGCGCTCGCTTCGCCCGGCCTGAGCGGCGAGGACTATGCGCAGTACATGCACACGGTCGAGGTCTCGCAGATGGTACATTCGATCGCGCATTCCAACAGCGCGATCTCGCACATCCTGCTGCGCAAATACCAGATGCTCAGGATCGCCTTCCTTTTCGCCACGGCGGATTTCGCACTGGTCTTCGTGAAGCTGACCGGGATCGTCTGACCCGGTCCGGCTTCACAGATCCGATGCCAGATCGTTGACCGGCCGGCTCGACATACGGTTGGTGTCGATATCCTCCAGCCCCTCGGCAAGGGCCTTCTGCAGGACGAGCGACTGGCGCGCATAGTCGGCGCTGTCGATGTTGGCGCGCACGTTCTGCGCAAAGGCGATGGTGAGGAAGCCGCTCAGCATCGCGCCGATCCCCGAGGCGATGAAGAACATCCGCATGCTCAGGCCGAAATCCGCCTGGATACTGGATTCCAGTGCCGAACGGGCAGCGATGTTGACGACGGCGAGAACCAGCGCGACCAAACCGACAAGCACGAAGAGCCAACCGAGCAGCACGACCAGCCAGAGGATGAGCCGGGTCACGCCGTAGCGGCCGAAGGTGTGGATTCGGATGGCGCGCATGCGCCGGGCGCGAGGCCGCGTGGCTGCCGGCAGCGACAACGGCGGATCGATGTCTTCGTAGTCTGATGTATCGCTCATGGCCGTCCCCCTGCCATTTGCCAACAGGAAACACCACGGACGAACCATTTGCAACCAGAGGCTGTCAGTGCCCGCTTCAGATCTCCTCGGCGGGCAGCGTCCAGGGCTCGGCGCGCGAGGCCTCTTCCCATTCGATCCAGGCCGGCGTTGCCTTCATCGCCTTCGTGTAGGCGACAACGGCGGGGTGCTCCGACAGGGCGTAGGTTTCCAGCCGGTTGACGACGGGTGCGTACATCGCGTCGGCATTGCAGAATTCGCCGAACAGGAAGGGACCGCCCCAAACGTCAAGGCAATCACGCCACAATTCCTCGATGCGGGCGACATCCCGGCGCACGCCCTCCCCCACCTCAATGGCACGGACGGGACGACGAATGTTCATGTGGCAGGTCGCGCGCAGGGCGTTGAAGCCTGCATGCATTTCGGAAGCGAATGCTCGGGCAGCAGCGCGCGTTGCGATACTCTCCGGCCATAAACCGGAATCGGGAAATTTGTCGTGCAGATATTCCAGGATGGCGAGCGATTCCCACACCCTCACCTCTCCATCGACCAGGACGGGAACCTTGCCGGTCGGGGAGAACTCACGGAATTTCGGATTGCCGGCATCATCGTTGAAGGGGATCAGTTCCTCCTCGAAATCGATGCCCTTTGCGCGCATGGCGATCCAGGGCCGCATCGACCAGGACGAATAATTCTTGTTGCCGATGTAAAGACGCATCTTATCGCTCACAGCTGTTTCCTTGCTTCGCTAGGGCCTGCCGATCTCCGGTCAGATTGGCGCGACCTGACCGTTCGGTGAGGATTGCTGAAACGCCCTATTCCAGCGCCTGATAGGCGGCCGTGCGCATGTCGTCGGCGAGCGGCAGCTTGGAACCCAGATACTGGGTCATGACGACGCCGATCATGTTTTCTACCGGATCGATCCAGAAGAAGGTGCCGGCGGCACCCGACCAGCCGAATTCGCCAAGCCCTGTCATCGAGACGGAGCGCGCCAGATCGACCATCACGCGGCCGGCCAGCGAGAATCCGTAGCCCGGCAGCGGCACGGGACCGATGGCGAGCGGCATCTGACTTTCGGGAATGCGGTTCATCCACATGAATTTCAGCATGTGGCGCGACAGCATGATCTCGCCGTCGCGACTGGTGCCGGTCGCCAGGAAATCGGCGATCTTCATGTAGTCATCCGCGGTGGAAAACAGCCCGTAGCCGCCGCGTGCGAAACCCGGATTGTCCGCCGGATAGCTCACCGAAACGTCGCCCGGCACGAGTTCCTGCTTTCCCTCCGTGAAAACCTGCAAGGCATCGAGATCGTCACGGCCGAACATCGGCATGACGCGATGGCGCTTGTCCTCGGGTACCATGAAGCCGGTGTCCTCAAGTCCGAGCGGCTTTACGATACGTTCGGCCACGACCTGTTGCAGCGGCTTGCCCTCGACGATTTCCACAATGCGTCCGAGCACGTCGGTCGACACCGAATAGCGCCATTCCGCACCCGGTTCGGAGGCAAGCGGCAATTCCGCGATGGTCGCGATCATGTCCTCCAGCGGACCGGCGGTCTTGCGCAGATCGGTCTCGCGGTACTTCGCGCCGGCCGGACAGTCGAGCAGGAAGCCGTAGGACAGGCCGGAACGATGGGTCATCAGATGCTCAACCAGCATGGCCCGCCGCGCCTGCGTGAGATTGCCGTCGCGGTCGATGATCCGGTTTTGCCTGAAGGCCGGAATGAAGGCCGCCACGGGATCGTAAAGCCGCAGCCTGCCCTCCTCGAGAAGCATCAGCGCAATGGCGGAGATAACCGGCTTGGTCATCGAGTAGATACGGTAAATTGGCTTTTCAGGCAGGGCCACGCCATTCAGCGGATCGGCCTCGCCGACAGCGCCGGAAAGCCATTCATGGCCGTCGAGACGAACCTGCCACTCGATCGAAGGATAGGTGCCACTGTCGACGTAGCGTTGCGCGACCTGTTCGATCCTGTCCGTTCGCGATGGCATGATGGCCCCTCCTTCATGAACTCGGCCATACTATCTCCGGGCACGGGGGCGTGACGCAAGATCAAATGCGCGAAAGCGCACGGTCCTTTGCGGACCATTTCACCCTGCGCAGATAATATTCAACCATATGGTTGACTATTGAGTGCCCATCCGTATATTCAACCACATGGTTGAATTACAAGCGACGCAGCTCAATTCGGTATTTCATGCCCTCGGCGACACGACGCGGCGGCAGATGCTCGCAGATCTCGCCCTTGGCGAACGCACGGTAAGCCAGTTGGCCGAGCCGTTCGATATCTCGCTGGCTGCCGCATCGAAACACATCAAGGCGCTCGAGCATGCCGGCCTGATCCGCCGCGAGGTGCATGGCCGCACGCATGTCTGCCACCTCGAGCCGGGACCGCTCGCCAGCGCCTCCGAATGGCTGAGCCACTATGCACGCTTCTGGGCCGGTCGGCTGGACACGCTGGAACAGCTTCTCCGCAAGGAGGACGAAGACAATGCAAAACACCCTGACAAAGGAGAGGAACGATGACCCAACTCGAAACCGTCGATGCCTACGGGACGCTCGTCGAGCCCGCGACCTACCGGATCCAGCGCCTCCTGCCCGGCCCCGCCGAGCGCATCTGGAACTATCTCACGCAGAGCGATCTGCGCCGCCAATGGCTCGCCTCCGGAGACATGGAGCTGTCGAAGGGCACGGAATTCACGCTTACCTGGCAAAATGACGAGTTGACCGATCCTCCCGGCAAGCGCCCGGAAGGCTTCGGAAAGGAACACAGCATGGAAAGCAGGATCGTCGAGGTCGATCCGCCCAGAAAACTGGCCTTCACCTGGGGCGGTGGCGAGGTGAGTTTCGAGCTGGAGCCGCAGGGTAGCGAAGTACTTTTGACCGTCACGCATCGGCGCATCTCCGATCGCGCCAACACCGTGATGGTGGGCGCCGGATGGCACATGCATCTCGACGTCCTCGCGGCGAAACTGCGCGGCGGCACGTGCGATCCGTTCTGGGACGGGTGGGCCCGCCTCAAGAACGACTACGAGCAGCGCATTCCGGCCTGATCCGGACATAAACAGTCAACAAAGAAGGCCGGGGCGCTGACGCCCCGGCCTTCTTTTTACACATTGTCTGACGCGATCAGTCGACCAGATCGAAGCGGTCGGCGTTCATCACCTTGGTCCAGGCCGCGACGAAGTCGTTGACGAACTTCGCCACGTTGTCGTCCTGGGCATAGACCTCGGCATAGGCACGCAGGATGGAGTTCGAACCGAACACCAGATCCATGCGCGTCGCCGTCCATCTGACGTCGTCGGTCTTGCGGTTGCGGATCTCGTAGATACCACCGCCCACCGGGACCCATTTGTAGTCCATGTCGGTCAGGTTGACGAAGAAGTCGTTCGTCAACGCGCCCGCGCGATCGGTGAAGACACCATGCTTGGTGCCACCATGGTTGGTGCCCATGGCGCGCATGCCGCCGACCAGAACCGTCATTTCGGCCGCAGTCAGCCCCATGAGCTGGGTGCGGTCGAGCATCAGTTCTTCCGCCGTGACGACGTAGTCCTTCTTCAACCAGTTGCGATAGCCGTCAGCGAGCGGCTCAAGCACGTCGAAGCTTTCGGCATCCGTCATCTCGTCCGTGGCGTCGCCGCGACCGGGCGAGAACGGTACCTTCACGTCATGGCCGGCGGCCTTTGCCGCCTGCTCGATGCCGACATTGCCGGCGAGCACGATGGTGTCGGCGATGCTGGCACCGGCTTCCCTGGCCAGCGGCTCGAGTACGCCAAGCACCTTGGCCAGGCGGGCCGGCTCATTGCCTTCCCAGTCCTTTTGCGGCGCCAGTCGAATGCGCGCGCCATTGGCGCCACCGCGCATGTCGGAGCCGCGATAGGTGCGGGCACTGTCCCATGCGGTGGAGACCATCTCGGCGAGCGACAGGCCGCTTGCCGCAATCTTCGCCTTGAGCGCGTCGACGTCGTAACCGGTCGAACCGGCGGGGATCGGATCCTGCCAGATCAGGTCCTCGGCCGGCACGTCCGGGCCGACATAGCGCGCCTTCGGGCCCATGTCGCGGTGGGTCAGCTTGAACCATGCGCGGGCGAAAGTGTCCTTGAAGTACTCCGGATCGGCCATGAACTTCTCGCAGATGGCGCGATAGGTCGGGTCCATCTTCATGGCCATGTCGGCATCGGTCATCATCGGCATGCGACGTACGGAAGGATCGGTCGGATCGACCGGCATGTCCTCTTCCCTGATGTCGACGGGCTTCCACTGATTGGCGCCGGCCGGACTCTTGGTCAGTTCCCATTCATAGCCGAACAGCAGATCGAAATAGCCCATGTCGAAGACCGTCGGATTCGTGGTCCATGCGCCCTCGATACCGGAGGTGATGGCGTTAGTGGCCTTGCCATCCAGTTTTGCGTTGAGCCAGCCGAAGCCCTGATCCTCGACATCTCCGCCTTCCGGCTCGGCAGTCAGCGCACCGGCATCGCCGTTGCCATGCGCCTTGCCGACGGTATGGCCACCGGCGGTGAGCGCGGCGGTTTCCTCGTCATCCATCGCCATGCGGGCAAAGGTCTCGCGCACCTGGGCGGCGGTCTTCAGCGGGTCCGGCTGGCCGTTCACGCCTTCCGGATTGACGTAGATGAGCCCCATCTGGACGGCAGCCAGCGGGTTTTCCATGGTGTCGGGTTTGCCGACATCCTCATAGCGGCTGTCGGAAGGCGCGAGCCACTCGCGCTCGGCACCCCAGTAGGTATCGATTTCAGGGTGCCAGATATCCTCGCGACCGAACCCGAACCCGAAGGTCTTCAGTCCCATATCTTCATAGGCGATGGTGCCGGCGAGGATGATGAGGTCTGCCCATGATACAGCGTTGCCGTATTTCCTCTTCAGCGGCCACAGCAGGCGTCGCGCCTTGTCCAGATTGCCGTTGTCGGGCCAGGAGTTGAGCGGCGCGAAGCGGATGTTGCCGGCACCGCCGCCGCCACGACCGTCGGCAAGACGATAGGAGCCGGCCGAGTGCCATGCCAGACGGATCATCAGGCCGCCATAGTGGCCCCAGTCGGCCGGCCACCAGTCCTTGCTGTCCTTGAGCAGTGCGCGCATGTCGCTCGTGAGCGCGGCGACATCAAGCTTCTTCAACGCCTCGCGGTAGTTGAAGTCCTTGCCCAACGGGTTGGTCTTGGTGTCGTGCTGATGCAGGATGTCGAGGTTGAGGGCGCTTGGCCACCACTCCATCACCGAGCTGCCCATATGCGTGTTGCCGCCGTGCATGACGGGGCAGCCGCTCGTTTCAAGCGCTTTTGTGTCCATCTTTCATTCCGCTCCTTAACGCTGTTTCCTTCGTGCCGTCCCTTACCAGACCAGTATGTCGGCGGGACGTCGTTGACCGGTATCAAACCGGTTTTCCATCGTCGTGGCAATTGGCCGCCAGGCCCGTACCTCACCGGTTTTCCCGGGAGGCGGAGCGCGTACCGCATCTTGCCAGTTTACGATGATTCCAAACTGGATCGACCTCCCTTAACCGAGCTTGTCGATCAGGTCCAATCATTGTATCGAGAATATATGATAAGTTTTTCTGATCGACCGGACGGCAACCCATGACATCGCTGAAACAACTTCGCTATTTCGACGCAGTGGCCCGCTACGGCCATTTCGGCAAGGCGGCGAGCCATTGCGCGGTGAGCCAGCCGGCGCTTTCCATGCAGATCCGTGAACTGGAGGAAGAACTCGGCCTGCTGCTGATCGAGCGCCTTCCGAGGGGTATCCGACTGACGCAGGAAGGGCGCGAGGTCGAGCGGCGCACGGCGCGCATCCTGGCAGAGGTCCGCGATCTCAACGATTATGCCAAGCAGCGCGGCGCGCCGCTTTCCGGGACGCTGCATCTGGGCGTCATCCCTTCGGTCGCGCCCTATCTGCTGCCGCCGCTGCTGCCGATGATGCAGCAGCGCTTTCCTGAACTCGACCTGTCCATCCGCGAAACGCAGACGCAGCACCTCGTCGAGGAACTGGTCGACGGGCGTCTCGACCTGCTCCTGCTGGCGCTGCCGGTCGAGCATGGCGAAGTGGAGACGCTGGCGCTGTTCGAGGATCGTTTCCTGCTGGCCTATCCGCCGGGAGACGACACCTCGCAGCCCTTCGACAAGGAAGTGCTGGCGACGCCGGAACTTCTGAAGACCGACCGGCTGCTCCTGCTGGAGGAAGGCCACTGCCTGCGCGACCAGGCGCTGGCGCTGTGCGAATTGCGTCAGATCGATTCCATCAACACGTTTGGCGCGTCGAGCCTGTCGACCATCGTGCAGATGGTGGCAAATGGCATGGGCATGACGCTGCTGCCCGAAATCGCCGTCGATCTGGAAACGCGCCATCAGCACATCGGACTGAAGCGCTTCGCCGAACCACAGCCCTATCGCTCGATCGGGCTGGCCTGGCGCCGAAGTTCGCCGCGCCGGCAGGATTTCGAAGCGCTGGGCCGTCTTGTCCTGGACGTCTGCGCGCCCGACGTCCCCGCCGCACAGGCGGAACCTGCCTGACACGGAATCAGTCCGGGTGCCCTCCCCCTATGACGGAATGGCACGGGTTGACTTTCTTTATTTCGCAATTATGTTAATTAACTGAACGAAGAAGAACCATGTCTGCCATGTCCAGCCTGCCCACCACCTTTGCCGCCCTTGGAGACGCCACGCGTTTCGCCATTGTCGAGCGCCTGCTGAACGAGGGCGAACTGAGCGCCGGCGCTCTTCTGGAGGGCGTCGAGATCAGCCCGCCGGCGGTGTCGCGTCACCTCAAGGTGCTGCGCGAGGCCGGAATCATCCACCAGCGCGTGGACCGGCAGAGACGGCTCTATTCGGTGCGTCCGGAAGCGGTCGAAGCGATCAGCGCCTGGACGATCAGCCATCGCGAATTCTGGGAAGCCGGCCTGAAACGCCTGGAACAGGCCCTGATTGAGGAGATGAAACGCAAATGAGCGACCTTGTACTGGAGCGCAGCTTCGCCGCCGATCCGGCGACCGTCTTCGCCTTCGTCACAAAGGCCGAGCATCTGGCCAAATGGTGGGGGCCGGAAGGCATGACCCTGCCGGACAAGCAGCTCGACCTGACCCAGCCCGGGCCGTGGTCGTCGGTGATGATGAATGCCGACGGACAGCGCTTCAAGGTTACCGGCGAGGTCGTCGCGGTCGATGCGCCCAATGCGGTCGAATTGACCTGGGCCTGGCACGACGAAAACGACACGCGCGGACACGAAAGCCGGGTGCGCTTCGAGGTAAAACCGAACGGCAAGGGCGGCACGCTTTTCACGCTCGTCCACAGCGGCCTCGCCGACGAGGACGCGGCGAAGAACCACGAGATGGGCTGGACGTCATCGCTCAGGAAACTGGAACGGATGGCGGCCTAGAGGCCCCGACAAGGAGGAGGAAGAACCATGCCGAAATTCGTATTCGCCTATCATGGCGGCGTAGCGCCGCGCACGCCCGAAGAAGGAGAGAAGGCCATGGCGCAGTGGCGTGCCTGGTACGAGACGATGGGTAGCGCCCTTGTCGATGGCGGCGCGCCGGTCGGGCCGTCGAAGACAGTGGCGCCGGACGGCGTCCGGGACGATGGTGGCCCCAATCCCGTTTCGGGCTACACGCTGGTCAACGCACCCGACATGGACGCCGCGGTCGAGATGGCCAGGGGATGCCCGATGGTGGTCGACGGTAGCGGCAGTGTCGAGGTCGCCGAGACCTTCGAGATGTAAGGCGCCCGCCCTTCACGACAAAGGCCGAACAACGGGCCGCCTGGCGCCATGCCGGGCGGCTTTTTCATGTCCCGCTTTCGCGCTTCAGGCGCTGCCGACGGCGTTCGAAATCCCGACCTATGCAGAAATACGTAGATCGTTAAAATTCCTAACAAATCCTCTTCAGAATCTTAAATCTTCCTTACCGTGGACGGGCGTAAAGCAGGTTCGAAAGTCGTAGGGGCCGCGACGAATAACAACAATGTTCTTCGAGCACCCCCATGGCGCCAGGCCTTCTGCGCAGGTTTATACGCGACCGTCGCGGCAACTTTGCCTTCACTTTCGCCCTCTCCATGCTTCCCATCATGTTTTCCGTCGGAATGGCGCTCGATTATTCCATGATCGAGCTCGAACGCTGGCGGTTGCAGGAGACGGCCGACTCGTCCGCGTTCTACGCCGTCAAGGAGCTTGAAAAAGCCGGCAAAACCGAGAGCGATTTGAAGAAGGACGCCGGCGACGTGGTGGAATCCAACTTCACCATCGAGGGTTTCGTCGAGGTCGAACTCAACACGGACACGAACCTGCTCAAGGTGCGCCTGTCGAAAGAGTACCAGCCGGGATTCCTGTCGCTGATGCATCCCGGCCCGGTCACCATCGGGGTCTTGGCCGAGGTCACCTATAACGAGGTTTATACCGGCGCCAAATGCTTCGTCTCGCTGTCGGAGACCGGCAAGGGCGTGTTCAACCTCAACGGCAACGCCATTATCGAGGCACCGACCTGCGGGGTGCAGGTCAATTCCAACTCGCCGGACGCCGTCGATCTGAACGGCAGCGGCACCGAGATCCAGTCGCAGAGCAATTGCTTCGTCGGCGGCGTCCAGTCGGGCATGTCGCGCATCCAGCCACCGCCCCAGGACGAATGCCCGGTCCTGCCCGACCCGTTCGACGAGTACGATCTGCCCGAGGTCGGCGCATGCAATTTTTACGACACCAAGATCAATGCCAATGCCACGGTGACGCTCTATCCCGGCGTCTATTGCGGCGGCATCAATGTCGGCTCGGGCGCGGTCGTCACGTTCGATGACGGGCTCTTCATCATCAAGGACGGCGAGTTGAAGACCACCGGTTCGGCTTCGCTGATCGGCGACGGCGTCAGCTTCTTCTTCACCGGCGAGGACATCGCGGTGAATTTCTCGGGCGGCACGACCTATCACCTGGTCGCGATGGATGACGGGCCGATTGCCGGCTTCGTGTTCTTCTTCGACCCGAACGGCAGCACCAAGCTCACCTCGGCCATTTCAGGCAATGCCGGCACCTATTTCGAGGGCATTTCCTATTTCGGGCGGCGCGATCTGACCGTGAACGGCGAAGGCACGGTGAACGCGGATTCGCCGTTCTCCGTGCTGTTCGCCAACACGATCACACTGAACGGCAATGCCGACATCCACCTCAAGGTGGACAGCAAGTACAAGGACCTGCCGATCCCCGAGGAACTCTTCACCAAGGCGATCTCGCCCCGGCTGGTGAAGTAGGACGCAACTTACGATGCGCCCTACCCCTCGAACTTGCCGTTCCTCGGGAACCCCTTGGGCACCATGCGGCCGGCCTGGGCGCGTTCGCCCAGCCATTCGGCCAGTTCGTCGACCGGCTTCACATGTGTACGGGCGGCTGAATCCGTCCATGACAGGCCGTCTTCGAGCTTGAATGTCTTCGCGGCATTGACGCCGCCATCCTTGTATTTCTGCAGGCGCACGCCCTTGCCGCGGTTCATTTCCGGCACCTGTGTCAGCGGGAAGAGCAGCAGCTTGCGGTTCTCGCCGATAATCGCGACCTGATCGTCGCCCTCGCCGACCGGGATGCACAGCGTCGCCTCGACCGGCAGTTTCACGTTCATCACCTGCTTGCCCTTGCGGGTGTTGGCGACGATCTCGGCCTCCGGCACGACGAAGCCGTCGCCGGCGGTGGAAACGAGCAGCAGCTTGCGCGCCGGCTCGTGGCGGAAGGCGCAGACGATGTCGGCATCGTTTTCCATGTCGATGGTGACGCGCACCGGCTCGCCATGGCCGCGCCCGCCGGGCAGCTTGTCGGCGCCCAGCGTGTAGAACCTGCCATTGGTCGCGAAGATGAGCACCTTGTCGGTCGTCTCGGCGTGGAAGGCTGTCGCCAGCCGGTCGCCTTCCTTGAATGAGAGCGTGGAGAAGTCGGCGAGATGGCCCTTCATCGCGCGGATCCAGCCCTTGTCGGACAGGACGACGGTGATCGGCTCCTTCTCGATCATGGCCTGCTGGATGTCGGCCAGATCGTGCTCGGCGGCGGTGCCGAACGAGGTGCGGCGGCGGCCGAGATCGGTATCGGGACCGAACTGGTCGCGGATTTCGCGGATGTCGTTGGCCAGCACCTTCCACTGCGCATCTTCCGAGCCCAGCAGCGCCTCGATCTGCGCCTTCTCGGCGGACAGGCCCTCATGCTCCTTGCGGATCTCGATTTCCTCGAGCTTGGCAAGGGCGCGCAGGCGCATGTTGAGGATGGCCTCGACCTGCACCTCGGTGAGGTCGAAGGTTTCGACAAGCTTCTTCTTCGGCTCGTCCTCGAACCGGATGATGCGGATCACCTCGTCGATGTTGAGATAGGCGATCAGCAGGCCACCCAGGACCTCGAGGCGCTTCTCGATCTCCGCCAGGCGATGCTTCGAGCGGCGGACGAGGACATCGCGGCGATGGTCGAGCCATTCGCGCAGGGCCTCGCGCAGCGACAGCACCTTCGGCACGCGCCCCTTCGAGAGCACGTTCATGTTGAGCGAGATGCGGCTTTCGAGCTCGGTGAGCTTGAACAGCGATTCCATCAACAGCTCGGGATCGACGGAACGGCTTTTGGGCTCGATGACGATGCGGATGTCTTCGGCCGACTCGTCGCGGATATCCTCGAGCAGCGGCAGCTTGCGCGCCATCAGAAGCTCGGCGATCTTCTCGATCAGCCGCGATTTCTGCACCTGGTAGGGAATCTCGGTAACGACGATGCGCCATGTGCCGCGGCCACCGTCCTCCTTTTCCCATTTGGCGCGAACGCGAAAACCGCCCCTGCCCGTGCGGTAGGCCTCGACGATGGAATCGCGTTCCTCGACGATCACGCCACCGGTCGGGAAGTCCGGGCCGGGCACCATCTCGACCAGCTTCTCGACGGTCGCGTTCGGGAACTTGATCAGGTGGATCGCCGCATCGCACAGTTCGGCGGCGTTGTGCGGCGGAATGTTGGTCGCCATGCCCACCGCGATGCCGGACGAGCCGTTGGCGAGCAGGTTGGGAAAGGCGCCGGGCAGGACGACGGGCTCTGAATCCTCGCCGTCATAGGTCTCGCGGAAATCGACGGCGTCCTCGTTGATGCCCTCCATCAGGAGCTGGGCGACTTCCGTCATGCGCGCTTCGGTGTAGCGCATGGCGGCCGCGTTATCGCCGTCGACATTGCCGAAATTGCCCTGCCCGTCGACCAGCGGATAGCGGACCGCGAAATCCTGCGCGAGCCGCACCAGCGCGTCGTAGACGGCCTGGTCGCCATGCGGGTGGAACTTACCGATGACGTCACCGACGATGCGGGCGCATTTCTTGAAGCCGGCATCCGGATTGAGGCGCAGGATGCGCATGGCATGGAGAATGCGCCGATGGACGGGCTTCAGCCCGTCGCGCACATCCGGCAGGGCGCGACCCATGATGGTCGACAGCGCATAGGCGAGGTAACGCTCCTCGAGCGCCGACTTCAGGTCGACCGGCTCGATGCCGTCATCGCTCGGCCCGCCAGGCGGAGATATCAGGTCTTTTCCCATGGTTCCGGGTTAGCGCGAGGGGTGATTCGGGGCAAGTGCGCCTTTGCTTCACCCAAAGGCCATTGACTATCATACCAACCAGTTGGTATCTATCTTCCAACACGAAGGAA
>JBHIWX010000015.1:0-58538 GCA_041987205.1 Rhizobiaceae bacterium
GCCGGTGTGCGCGCCATGCTGGGCCTCGCCGACAAGGCCCGTGTCATCGACCTGTTCGAGTATGTCATGAAGGGCGACATCGCGTCGGCGCTGGGCGAGTTGAAGGAACAATATGATCTCGGCGCCGATCCCTCCGTGGTGATGACGGATCTGGCCGATTTCGTTCATTTCGTCACCCGGCTGAAATATGTGCCGCAGGCGGCCGACGATGCCGCGCTGAGCGAGGCCGAACGCAAGCGCGGCGCCGATTTCGCGCGCGATCTTTCGGTGCGCGCGCTGGGCCGGGCCTGGCAGATCCTGGTCAAGGGCATCGCCGAGGTCGAGGCGAGCGAACGTGCGCTGCCCGCCGCCGACATGGTGCTGGTACGGCTCGCCCATGCCGCCAGTCTGCCCGCGCCCGACGAGGTGATTCGCGCACTGGAAGACGGTACGTCACCGGCTCCGGCGCGCCCTTCCGGCGCGCCTGCCGGCAATGGCGGTCCGAACGGTCAGAATGGTTCACATGGCGCATCGGCATCGTATGGCGCGCCCGCCCAGCCGGTGGCTTCGCAGACCGCCGGCGAGGGGCCGCGCGCCTCGCTTTCGCAGACACCAGCGACCATGGCCGCGCGCCGGCCCGATCCCCGCCCGGTTCAGGAGCCTTCTCCGCAACAGGCGGGCGCGGTCGAGACCATCGCGCTCAACAGTTTCGAGGATCTGATCGTACTGTGCGAGGACAAGCGCGATATCCGCCTGCGCACCTCGCTGAAACGCCATGTCCGTCTGATCGAATTCGCCGACGGCAAGCTGCAATTCGCCCTTGCCGGCAATCCGCCACCCAATTTCGTCCAGGACCTGTCGAGGAAACTGCAGGAATGGACCGGCCGGCGCTGGATGGTCGCCACCAGCCGCGAGGGCGGCCAGCCCACCATCGAGGAGGTGGAACAGGCCGAGGCGAACGAGCGCACCGAAATGGCCCGCGCCAACCCGGCCGTCGACGCGATCATGAACCGCTTCCCCGGCGCGCGCATTATCGACGTCAAGCTGCGCCAGCCCGAGCCCGAAGCCGAGCTTCCCAAGGACCCCGAAATGGGCATCGGGGACGATCCCGGGCTTGACGACTTCTTCGAATGATCCCAACTGGCGTTGGATGACGGCGCACCGGCCGATCTGACGCGACCCGAAGTGCAAGGGAAAAGCCATGAAGGACTTTATGGGCCTGATGAAACAGGCCAAGGAAATGCAGGCCAAGATGCAGGAAATGCAGGAGAGCCTGGCGGACGTGGAGGCCGAAGGCGCTTCCGGCGGCGGTCTCGTCACCGTCACCCTGTCCGGCAAGGGCGCGATCAAGGCGGTCCGCATCGACCCCTCGCTCCTGAAGGAAGGCGAAGCGGACATTCTCGAGGATCTGGTCCTCGCCGCCCACAATTCGGCGAAGGAAAAACTCGAGGCCGTGATCGCGGAAAAGACCAGCGAACTGACCGCCGGCCTGCCGATTCCGCCCGGCATGAAACTGCCTTTTTGAAGCGAGTAGCGAATAGGGAATAGGTTTCGAGAGCGAGCGGTCCTGTTCGCTATTCGCCAAGCACCATTCGCGCCAGTTTGCCGATGTCCTCCAAATCCATCGCCGGTCCCGAAATCGAACGCCTGATCCAGTTGCTGGCCCGCCTGCCGGGCCTGGGACCGCGTTCGGCCCGCCGCGTGGCGCTCCATCTCATCAAGAAGAAGGAGCAATTGTTGATGCCGCTGGCTGCCGCCGCCGCAGAGGCTGCTGACAAGGTGCGCATCTGCTCGACCTGCGGCAATGTCGACACCACGGATCCCTGCGCGGTCTGCACCGATCGGCGCCGCGACCCCGGCACGATCATCGTCGTCGAGGATGTCTCCGATCTGTGGGCGCTGGAGCGTGCCAGCGCCTTGAACTGCCGTTATCACGTGCTGGGCGGCACGCTGTCGCCGCTCGACGGTGTCGGCCCCGAGGATCTCAACATCGCCGGCCTTGTCGACCGCGTTGCTTCGGCGCCGGCCGGAGAGGGGGCGGTCAAGGAGATCGTCATCGCCGTCAACGCCACCGTCGACGGCCAGACCACGGCGCATTATCTGGCCGACCAGCTTGCCGGAACCGGCGTGAAGATAAGTCGGCTCGCCCATGGTGTGCCGGTCGGCGGCGAACTCGACTATCTCGACGAAGGCACGCTCGCCGCCGCTCTCCAGCGCCGCAGCGACTTTTGATCAAGAGGCGAGGAAGGGCTTCGGCCCCGACCGGGAACTGAACCAAGAGGCGAGGAGGGCCGAAGGCCCGACCGGGAACGTAAAAATGAAACCCTTTCTGTTCCTGCAATTGCGCCCGGAGCCCGAAGCCTCCGACAATGAATACGAAGCGGTGCTGAAGCGTTCGGGACTGGACGAGATCCGCGTCCGGCGCGTCCGGCTCGAGCGCGAATCGCTGCCGGCGGGCCTGCGGCTCGACGATCATGCCGGCGTCATCGTCGGTGGCGGTCCCGGCTGTGTCTCCGATCCGGAATCGGAAAAGTCGCCGATGGAAAAGCGCATCGAGCAATCGGTCATGGCACTGATGCCGGAGATCACCGCTCGCGACTTTCCGTTCCTGGGCTGCTGCTACGGCATCGGCATTCTCGGTCACCATCTGGGCGCCGAGGTCTCCAAGGCGCGCTATTCTGAGCCGGTTTCGGTTACCCGCGCCAGCATCGAACCCCAGGGGCGGGGCGACCCGCTGCTGGCCGGCGTGCCCGAGAGCTTCGACATCTTTGTCGGCCACAAGGAGGCGCTGCAGGAGCTGCCGGGCGGCTGCCGCCATCTGCTGTCCTCGCCGGCCTGTCCGCACCAGATGATCCGCCATGGCGAGAACGTCTACGCCACCCAGTTCCACCCGGAGGCGGACGGTTCGGTGTTCGAGTTGAGGATCGATATCTATCGGGACAAGGGCTATTTCGAGCCCCACGAGGCCGACGCACTCGTCGCGGCCACGAGCAAGGGCGACCCCGTCCCGGCCTCGAAAATCCTGCGCAATTTCGTCGAGCGCTACGGTTAGCCTGAGTCCCGAATAGGCCCGGCCGGGAAGTCAAATAATTCCGTGACAGCAATTGAGCGGGCGAACAGCCCGCCGGCCGGTCAGGCCGCGACCCCGGACATGGTCCGGGGGAGGATCAGCCGTGGGTGAATTCAGGCCGCGACGGCTTCGTCGCGTTCTTCCAGAACGTCGAGGATCGGCGAAAGATCGTAGCCGGCCGCTTCCGCGATCCTGACGGTCTCGGCGAGGCCGAGCCGTTCGACCGAGGCCTGCGCCCACAACAGCGTGCAGCGCGTGCCGGAGCGGCAATAGAACAGGATCGGGCCGGGCAGTTCCTTCAGCGACGCGGCGAAGGCATCGACCGGGGCGTCTTCCGTGATGTCGAAATTGCGGACCGGCTCGTAGCGGAAGGCAAGCCCGTGGCGTTCTGCGGCGTCGCGTGCCACGTCATGCGGCATCTGGTCCTCGGCCTCGCCATCGGGACGGTTGTCGACGACCGAACGGAAACCCCGCGCCGCGATCTCGGCGAAATCTTCCTCGACGATTTGCGGTGCGACGAACACGCCGTCTTCGAGCTGGATCAGTTTGGCCATGCTTGTACCCGATGTCTTGCCGGCGGAATCCGCCATGATCGATGGTCAAGAATAGGCCGCCGGTGGTCCCGCCGAAGAATCGCACCGCGCTGTCGGATGGTCCGGGAGAGAAAAAATCTCGCGCCACGGCGTGCCCGATTGGCATTTCATTCCAATCGGCGGGCGCGAGGGGTCACGACAAGGGATATGAGCGGAAGAGCCGAAGCGGCTAGCTGGTTACCTCAAAGCTGCCGGAAACGTGCTCGTCATCACCCCCGCCCTCGCATTGCTCGACCGAAACGCTGTCCACGCGCGCTGCCGGCGGGCCCTGCCACAGGGCGGTCAGCAGATCGTCTACGGCCACGGCTTTTCCGGCGGCGAACACGGTCACCGCGCCGTCCGGCTCGTTCCTGACCCAGCCCGAAAGTCCCCGCATTTCCGCCTCGCCCTTCGTCCAGGCGCGGAACCCGACGCCCTGCACGCGGCCGGTCACCAGGGCCAGGGCCTTCCGTTCCGCCATATTCGTGCTCATCGGGGCCTCCAATCCGCGTTCCGCCAAGGCCGTATCGGGGAAAATTACGGCTTTCGCCATTTTTCTTGCGCCGATTTTGGCACCGACCGTGCCTCGATCACAAAGGGTAACGCATGTGGTTTGCCGGTTGAACGCTTTCCATAAGTAGTTGAAATAAAAAGAACAAGCGGCGCCAAATCCGAATCCATCAACTTTCGTGACGCCATATTGCCTCCATGAAAGTCTTCGCCGCGCCGCATTCGCGCAAGTCTGGGTTGCGATGTTCAAACATGGTTCGGCCACGAGACATTTGTTGAACGCGTCGACCATGGTGCGGGCGATTTTGCTCCCCAGTTTTCATCGCACCGGTGACATCCATGTGCCGGTCTAACGATGGAGAAAGAACATGAAGAAACTCGTATTCGCACTCACCGTTATGGGCCTTGCCGCATCTCCGGCCCTTCTCACTTCGCAGGCAATGGCCGCCACGATGGATTTCCAGTCGGTCGACGCCGATGGAGATGGCCAGGTGACCCTGGTCGAGGCAACCGATGCCGGCATCGAGTGGACGGCGGAGCAGTTCGCTGCGGCCGACACCGACGGCAGCGGCGGTCTCTCCGAGGAGGAGTACAAGGCAGTCGCCGGCTAACCCTCCGGTACAGTTCGCGGGCGCCGGATCACCGGCGCCCGCGAGCTTTCCGACGCATGCCGGAATGGGCTCCCGGGCTCTTCTGGTCCACCGCGTCGGGGGGCGGATTGATCCATCCGCCGTAACCTGACCGAAATTTGCCACTTCTAATTCGGATGCGGGCACCTAGATTGGGAAGGACTATCCTCCCACCCTGGAATGCTTGCCGATGATCCCCTTTTCCGTTCTCGACCTGGCGCCGGTGCCCGACGGCGCGACGCCGGCCGACGCGCTTGCCAACACGCTCGATCTTGCCCGCCACGCTGAAAGTCTCGGCTTTCACCGCTACTGGCTGGCCGAACATCACAACATGACGGGCATCGCGAGCGCCGCGACCTCGGTGCTGATCGGCCATGTCGCCGCCGGCACGAAGACGATCCGCGTCGGCGCCGGCGGGATCATGCTGCCCAACCACGCGCCTCTGATCATCGCCGAGCAGTTCGGCACGCTGGCCACGCTGTTTCCCGACCGCATCGATCTGGGGCTTGGCCGCGCGCCCGGCACCGACATGGCGACCGCCCGCGCGCTGCGTCGCGATCTGCAGGGCGCCGACCATTTTCCGGAGAACGTTGTCGAACTGCTGCACTATTTCTCCGACGACGCGTTTAACGCGCAGGTGCGCGCCGTGCCCGGCGCCGGCACGCATGTGCCGGTCTGGATTTTGGGATCGAGCCTTTACGGCGCGCAGCTGGCCGCCCATCTGGGCCTGCCCTACGCCTTCGCCTCGCATTTCGCGCCCGCAGCCCTGGAGGAGGCGAGCGAGATTTACCGAAAGACGTTCCGTCCGTCGGCCCATCTCGACAAGCCGCGTTTCATGCTGGCCGCCAATGTCTTCGCCGCCGATGACGACGAGACGGGCGCCCTGCTGCGCACTTCCATGCAGCAGGCCTTCGTCAATCTGCGTACCGGCCGGCCCGGACCGCTGCCGCGCCCCGACGCGGATTTCGTCAAGAACACCGATCCCGCCGTGCTCGCCCAGGTCGATCATGCCCTGTCGGTGACCGCTGTCGGCTCGCCCGACTCAGTCAGGGCAAAGCTCACCGAATTCATCGAGCGTTACGAACCCGACGAACTGATCCTCACCGGCCAGATCCACGACCATGCGGCGCGCAAGAAATCCTTCGGGATCGCGGCAAAGGTGCTGGGGGAGATGGGCTAGGCGGTCTGCCGTCACGTGAAGGCTCAGCTCGACGCAATCCTTCTTGCCAACCCGATGGTCAACCCGATCGAAAATCGCCGCGCCATGGTTTTGCGCGATAGCTACATGCCAATAGACCGGCCGATAGGGCGTTCAAAGCAGCTCGATGAAGACCACTTGGCAACGCGATCATCCATATTTTTGAACGGCATCAGCCAGCGCAGTTCGCATGCGCTCACGCGCCAACGCGTTCATGTCTGCAGGGTGGGGCAGATAGATTACGTGATCGATCATGGACCTTGCGGATGGCGTGTCGTCCGGGGTCAAGGCACAGAGGCTGGTCGCCCCCAGTGTCGCATCGAAACCGCTCGCCCGCATGGTCCGGACGATCTTGTTTGGCTGCGAAACGGTCACAGGAACAACCCAATGAAAGTGGCGTTGGGCTGAGGTCGCTGGAGCAGGGGCGGTTTGACCGTCAAGAAAGTCTTCGCATATCGCGATGCGCGTTTCCGAGCTAGGTGCCCGCTGAATCTGACTTGCCATCAGCGAGACCATGCGCAGCGGTGGTTTATGACGAATGGCCTCAAAGAATGACGGCCCCGAAAATCCACGCGCCATCTCGGCGATCGTCGTATCCGGATCTCTTCCGAGTATCTCGATGACCTTGTTCAGGAGTGAATAGGCAATCGGCCTACTGGCAGCCTTCAGCATCAGGTACTTTGCTGCCCTCGATCTGAACCATGAATCGGTGCGCGCCGGATAATGTGAAAGGCGATTGCGAATAGCGGTCGCGAGTTTGGCGTCGTGAAACAGGCCGAGCGCGCCGCCTAGCGCCGTCCGCCGCTTGATCGGACCGAAACTGAGCAGCGAGATGTCGGCACCTCTGTCCCAGTGCGACGCCGGTCCGGCGAAGGACTGGGCGGCGTCCTCAACGACGAGTACACCGCGTTTGCGAAGTTCCGGAGCGTCGTCGATGTCGCTGACCGCACCGTAGAGTTGGGCGATCACGCAAATGCTGGCGCCCGTTTCGGCCTGTGCCCTTAGCAGTACGCCGGGTCTCGGCAATAGAGTATCCGGTTCGATGTCGACCGCGACAACTCGAAGCCCCTGATTCTCGGCGATGTCCGCCATGTGCCGGATCGTGATGCCGCTCATCAGGATTGGCGCGCCGTCCGGCAGGTTCAACTCAGAGAGAAAGGCATCGAAGAGCGTGCGGACCGACAATGCGACCACGGTGTTGAATTGACCGAATGTTTCTCGAACAGAAGTATGGGCGCGCCGCACTTGCGCTGGGGAGATGGGTGGCCCCGCTATGGCCCATATCAGTTCGGACCAGCCGATATCGAATTTCAAACGGCAATGCATGGCCGTCCTACAAATCCCGACCTGTTGCGATCCATGCCAGACTTGGCGGAGCGAATGAGCCCGCCCTTATCCATTACTCCACCGCCTTCAGCCTCGGGCGTTCGCCCTTCTTCTCGTCCTCGAAATCCATCTCCGAGATGCGTGTGCCGCGCTTGGTGACCTTTTCGGTCGAGATCAGGATCTGCTCGACATCCTTCTGCGTCATCGTGAAATGGCTGGAGAGCTTGCGCACCCGGTCGTCGAGGCGTGAGAGGTCTTCCATCAGCGCGATCACCTCGCGCTGGATCAGATGCGCCTGTTCGCGCATCTGGCTGTCGCGCAGCACGGATTTGACCACCTGGATCGACAGCATCAGCAGCGAGGGCGAGACGATGACGATGCCCTTGCGGTGCGCCGCCTGCACGAGGCCTTCATAGTTCTCGTGGATCTCGGCGAAGATCGATTCCGACGGCACGAACATGAAGGCCGTTTCCTGCGTCTCGCCCTTGATGAAATAGCGTTCCGCGATCGCCTTGATGTGGGTCTCGACGTCGCGGCGGAACTGCTGGCCGGCCGCCTTGGTCGCCTCCGGCGACCCGGCGTCGCGGATCGCGTGATAGGCCTCCAGCGGAAATTTGGCGTCGACCACCAGCGAGGGCGCTTCGTTTGGCATGAAGATCACGCAGTCCGGCCGCGCGCTGTTGGAAAGCGTCGCCTGGAACTGGTAGGCGCCGTGGGGCAGCCCGTCCTGTACGATCGCCTGCATGCGTGCCTCGCCGAAAGCGCCGCGCGTCTGCTTGTTGGCGAGGATCGCCTGCAGTTCGACGACCTGAGTCGCCAGCCCCTGAATGTTGGACTGCGCCGTGTCGATCACGGCGAGCCGTTCCTGCAACTGGGCGAGGCTCTCCTGCGTCGACTTTGTCGTCTCCGTGATCGACTGGCCGAGCCGGCCGCTCATGTTCTGCAGCCGCTCGTCGACGAGCCGCATCATGTCGCCCTGTCGCGAGGAGAAGATTTCGCTCATCGTCTGCATGCGCCCGGCCAGCGCGTTCTGCGTGGCGATGAGTTCCGCCATGCGGGTCTCGGCCTCGTGCGCGCGCTCGGCGGCAACGGCGACTTCCGCCGCCCGGCGCTGGCCGGCGCGCCAGGATAGCACCAGCCAGATCGCGATGAGGACGACGACGAGGGCGCCAGTCGCGGCAAGCGCCTGCCCGAGCGTGATCGTGCGGTCGCCGAGCGTCAGCATGCCCTGCGACAGAAGCTGCGAGAAGGCCAGTGTCAGATCGTTTGTTTCCATGTGCCCACCCTAGCCGATTCCAACGGAAAGAACAAAACATGAATAATCGACTGAGCGGTACTGCGAAAGCCGCTTGCGCTTGACCGTCGCCGGTCCGTTTCATAATTGAAGGCCAACCGAGGCGTTTTCAAAAAACCATCATGTCCGTGAAGCCGATCATAACCCTGCCCGATCCCGTCTTGCGCCAGGTGTCGAAACCTGTCGAGCGCATCGACGACGATTTGCAGCATCTGCTCGACGACATGCTGGAGACGATGTACGACGCGCCGGGCATCGGCCTTGCCGGGATCCAGGTCGGCGTGCCGCTGCGCATCGTGACCATCGACGTGTCGCCGCGCCGCAAGGATGGCGAGGAAGTGGACGGCGATGACGAGGCTTCGGGCGCCGAGCCCGAGCCGCTGTTCCTGATCAACCCGAAGATCGTGAAGCTTGGCGACGAGCCCTCGCTCTACGAGGAGGGCTGTCTTTCAATCCCGGATTATTACGCCGAGGTCGAGCGCCCCGGTTCGGTGACCGTCAGCTATCTCGACCGCGCCGGCAAGGAACAATTGCTGGAGGCCGACGGCATTCTGTCGACCTGCCTGCAGCACGAGATCGACCATCTCGACGGCAAGCTGTTCATCGACCTTCTGTCGCGGCTCAAGCGCGACATGGTGATCAAGAAGTTCACCAAGATCGCCAAGCAGAGCGGCAAGCCCGTCGGCGACGGCAAGCGCATGGTGGGGTGAAGCCGCCGCTGTTTTGACCTCGGGAAGCAGGTTTGATATCATTGATATCAGATGGAGGCGCCCATGACGGATCTGCTCATTCGAAACGTGCCCGAAGACATCAGGGAAGCACTGACGGGTCGCGCCAGAAAGTCCGGTCATAGTCTTTCTGACGAGGCCAAGCGGCTGTTGATGCTCGCACTGGAAGCGGAGACTTCCAATCAGCCCCTCGGCCAGGCGCTGCGAGAAACGTTCGGCAAGGCCGGCTTTGTCGAACTGGAACTGCCGGACCGCAAGGAATACCCGCGCGATCCCTTCGCCGAATGATCGTCGCCGATACCAACATCGTATCGGAAATGATGAAGCCGCTGGCGTCCCCGGCCGTGGTGCGCTGGTTCGACGACCATGCCCGAGGTTCGATCAGCGTTACCGCACCGGGTCTGGCGGAATTGTGGTTCGGAATAGACAATCTGCCGGCAGGCAAGCGCCGCGAGATGCTCGAACAAAGTCTGAACGCGGCGCTGGGCCGTCTGTTTGCGGCCGAAATTCTCGCGCTCGATGGGCGCTCGGCCCGATTGTTCGGGCAGGTTTGCGCGCGACGCAGGTCCATTGGCCGTCCCATCACCACCGTTGACGCCATGATCGCCGCCATCTGCATCGCCAACGGCGCAGCGCTGGCCACGCGCAACGCCCGCGACTTCGAAGGCCTTGACCTCGACGTGATAAACCCGTTTGAAGCCGGTTGATCCTGAATCACAATCGCAAACGGGTCGCGCATGCCGCTCAAGATCGTCTTCATGGGAACGCCGGATTTCTCCGTGCCGGCGCTGGTCGCGCTGCTGGGTCAGGGCCACGACATCGTGGCCTGCTATTGCCAGCCGCCGCGCCCCGCCGGCCGCGGCATGGAGTTGCGCAAATCCCCGGTGCACGAAAAGGCGGAGAGCTTCGGCATCCCCGTGTTTACCCCGGCTTCGCTGAAGGGCGAGGATGAGCAGGCGCTCTTCACCGGCCATGACGCCGATCTCGCGGTGGTCGTCGCCTATGGCCTGATCCTGCCGGCGGCGGTGCTGAATGCGCCGCATCTTGGTTGCTACAACATCCACGCCTCGCTGCTGCCGCGCTGGCGCGGGGCCGCGCCGATCCAGCGCGCCATCATGGCGGGTGACAGCGAGACGGGTGTCACCATCATGAAGATGGATGAAGGCCTCGACACCGGGCCGATGGCGCTAGTCGACAAGCTGCCCATCGCGCCCGACATGACCGCCGGCGAATTGCACGACGATCTCGCCCGGCTCGGCGGCGATCTCATCGTGCGCGCGGTCT
Organism: Rhizobiaceae bacterium; assembly: GCA_041987205.1. GTDB lineage: Bacteria > Pseudomonadota > Alphaproteobacteria > Rhizobiales > Rhizobiaceae > BOKV01. The sequence continues at coordinate 10,591 of JBHIWX010000015.1, forward strand.
CCGCACTCGAACGTGACCTGCTGACGCTGACACCGCAACCGGATGACGGCGTGGTCTATGCCGACAAGATCGCCAAGGCCGAATCCCGGATCGACTGGTCGCTGCCGGCCGAAACCGTGCACAACCACATTCGCGGCCTGTCGCCGTTCCCCGGTGCATGGTTCGAGATGGGAGACAAGAAGGAACGGGTGAAGGTGCTGCGCTCGACTCTGTGCGAAGGGCAGGGTGAACCGGGTAAGGTGGTCGACGACGCACTCGCGGTTGCCTGCGGATCAGGGGCCGTGCGCCTCACACGGCTCCAGCGTGCCGGCAAGAAGCCGGCCGGCGCCGACGAGTTCCTGCGCGGCGCGCGACTTGCGCGCGGAACGGTCCTGGCCTGATGCCCCGCTACCGCCTGACCATCGAATATGACGGTTCCGCCTATGCCGGCTGGCAGCGGCAGGAAAATTTCATCACGGTGCAGCAGGCGCTTGAGGAGACCATCGAGCAGTTCACCCATGAACAGGTGCGCCTGTTCTGCGCCGGCCGCACCGATGCCGGCGTGCACGCCACCGGCCAGGTCGCACATGTCGAACTCGAGCGCGAGTGGGATGCCGGGAAGGTGCGCGAGGCGATGAACGGCATTCTCAAGATCAACGACCATGCCGTCGCCGTGCTCGAGGCGCGGATCGTGCCGGAGGATTTCGACGCAAGATTTTCGGCGAAGAAGCGCCACTACCGCTACCGCATCGTCAGTCGCCGCGCGCCGCTGGCGCTCGAACGCGGCCGCGCATGGTACGTCTTCAAGCCGCTCGACGCGGGCACAATGCACGAGGCGGCGCAGCGCCTCGTCGGCCATCACGATTTCACCACCTTCCGCGACGCCCACTGTCAGGCCAAATCCCCGATGAAGACGCTCGACCGGCTCGACGTCACGAGGGTGGACGACGAACACATCGAGGTCGTTGCCGTCTCGCGTTCCTTCCTGCACAGCCAGGTACGCTCCATGGTCGGCAGCCTGAAACTGGTCGGCGAGGGCAGATGGACGGCCGACGATCTCGCCGCCGCGCTCGAAGCCCGCGACCGCAAGGCCTGCGGCGCGCTCGCCCCGCCCGACGGGCTCTATCTGGAGAAGGTGGAGTACTGATCCCTGATGCGTTTCGGCACGCTTATGTTCTTCAGAACCTGAAACGCATTAACGGAACCAGTTCTCCAGAAAGCGCTGATAGATCGCGGTCAGCGTTTCCAGGTCGGAGAGCGTAACGCGTTCGTCGATCTGGTGCATGGTCTTGCCGACCAGGCCGAAATCGACGACCGGGCAATAATCCTTGATGAAGCGCGCATCCGACGTGCCGCCATTGGTTGACAGTTCCGGCCGCCTGCCGGTCACGGCCTCGATGGCGTCGGACAGCGAACCGGTGAGCTTCTCGTCGCGGGTCAGGAAGACCGGGCTGACGCGTCCGACCCATGCGATCTCGAACCGCGCCGGCGCGTCCCGACCCTCGCGGAAACGCCCGAATTCCGCCCCCTCGTTCAGCCGGCGCAGGATCTCCGCTTTCAGCGAATCGCCGTCCCACAGATCGTTGAAGCGGATGTTGAAGCTCGCCGAGGCCGTGCCGGGGATCACATTGACCGCGCTGTTTCCCACATCGATGGAGGTCACCTGACAGTCGGAGGGCTGGAAGAAATCCGACCCTTCGTCGAGCGGCGGCTGCAGCAGCGCGTCCAGCAGGCCCATCAGCGCATGCACGGGATTGTCGGCCAGATGCGGATAGGCCGAATGGCCCTGCACGCCCTTCACCGTGATGCGGCCCGACAGCGAACCGCGCCTGCCGTTCTTGATCGCGTCGCCGATGGCCTCCGGATTGGTCGGCTCGCCGACGATCGCCGCGTCCCAGGCTTCGCCCTTTTCGGCCGCCCATTTCAGCAGCTTGTCGGTGCCGTTGACCGAGGGGCCTTCCTCGTCGCCGGTGATCAGCAGCGAGATCGAGCCCTTCGGCTTGCCGCCCGCCTCGATCATCCTGGCGGCCGCCGCGATGAAACAGGCGATGCCGCCCTTCATGTCGACCGCGCCGCGCCCATACAGCACATCGCCGTCGATTTCCGCGTCGAAGGGCGGGTGCGTCCAGTCCTGCGCGTTGCCGGGCGGCACGACATCGGTGTGGCCGGCGAACATGACATTCGGGCCGTCGCTGCCCAGCCGCGCATAGAGGTTCTCGACGTCCGGCGTACCTTCCGCGCTGAACACGGGTCGTTCGACCGAGAAACCGAGCGGTTTCAGGAAATCTTCCAGCACGCCGAGCGCGCCGGCTTCCTTCGGCGTGACGGACGGGCAGCGCAGCAAGGCGCGCAGGATATCGACGGGATCGGTGACACTCATCCTGCCGGTCTATTGCCAGCCGCATGACGCGTCAATCTCGTCGCATATTGTATTTTGCGATCGAGGGAGGCTACCGTCTGCTTTCCGGTATGGCAGGCATGTGAGGGAGGAGATCATGCTCGAGACCACGGTGGCGGGCTCTCTGCCGAAGCCTTCTTGGCTGGCCGAACCCGAAAGGCTCTGGCCGCAATGGCGACTGTCGGGCGAGGAACTGGAACAGGCCAAGCGCGACGCGACGCTGATCTGGCTGAAGGAACAGGAACTCGCCGGCATCGACATCGTCTCCGGCGGCGAACAATACCGCATCCATTTCGTCCATGGCTTTCTGGAGCATGTCGCCGGCATCGACTGGCAGAAGAAAACGAAGATGGGCATCCGCGACAACCGCTATGTCGTCGACGTGCCGACGGTTACCGGCGCCGTCACCCGCAAGGGGGCCATCCATGCCGAGGAGGCGCGCTATACGCGCGCCAGCACAGCGAAGAAACTGAAATTCACCCTGCCGGGGCCGATGACGATCTGCGACACCATCGCCGACGCCCATTATGGCGGCCGGCCCGAAATGGCGATGGCCTTTGCCGAACTCCTGAACGAGGAGGCACTGGAGCTGGAAGCGGCCGGCGTCGACACGGTCCAGTTCGACGAACCCGCCTTCAACGCTTTCCCGCGCGAGGCGGTCGATTGGGGCATTGCCGCGCTCGAACGCGCCGCGCGCGGCCTCAAATGCACCACCGCCGTCCATATCTGCTACGGCTACGGCATCGAGGCCAACATCGAATGGAAGAAGACGCTGGGCGAGGAATGGCGCCAGTATGAAGGCTTCTTCCCGGCGCTCAACGCTTCGAAGATCGGGCAGGTCTCGCTCGAATGCGCCAATTCCAGGGTGCCCTATCACCTGATGGGTTTGCTCAAGGACAAGGACGTGCTGGTCGGCGCAATCGATGTCGCCACGCAGGCGGTCGAGACGCCCGAACAGGTCGCCGCGACGCTGGAAGCGGCGATGGAATTCGTCGATCCGGAGCGGATTTACCCCTGCACGAATTGCGGCATGGCGCCGCTGCCGCGCGACGTCGCCGTCGGCAAGCTTAGGGCGCTTGGTGCCGGGGCGGCGCTGCTGCGCGCGAAGCTTTCGGCCTAGCCTTGCCCGCAGGGTCCGGGCGCGCGGCCTCGCCGGGTTCGATCAGCATGATCTTCTGCCAGATCTTGCGCGACAAATTCGTCGCGAGGTTCTCGATGTCGTTGACCGCTTCCAGCACGTCATGGTCGGCCAGCGACTGGGCATAGAGCGCGGCGACCTTGCCGGTCAGCGACAGCAGTTCGGAGCAATAGTCGAGATAACGCTTGAGGTCGGCCCGGCTCATGGTACGCGATGGCGAGCTGGGTGTCGGGGTGAAATCGGCGGAGAACACCACCGGGTCCTTGGTCAACTGGTGCATGTCGATGACGTGGACCAGCGAGCGCATGCCGTGCAGGCCCTTGAGGACGTGGCGCCGCTTGAAACGCTCTTCCAGCCGCACAAGGGCGAACAGGCCGAGCCCCGCCAGCACCAGCGTGTTGATCGAGGCCTCGATCTGCTCGACGATGCCGAAGCCGACCCGGTCGATCCGGTCGAAGGTCAGGATCGATCCGATGAAGATGAAGGACAGCGCACCGCCGGCGATGACCAGCGCGATGAGGATGCGCAGCCACCAATAGGGTCGCGTCAGCTTTTCGGCTTCCACCGAGGTGTCGCGCGCCAGCCTGACCAGTTCCTGAGCGACATTGGCAAGGCCGGCCCCGGGAAAACGCTCTTCGATGCGCCGTTCCAGACTGGCGGCGGTCGCGATGATCTTTTCCGGGTCGAGCGTGCGGTATGGCATGGGGTGAACCATGCCACAGCAGGTTTGATGAATGTCTTAATCCGTCGCGGCCGGGCCGAAGGGCGGCGGACCGTAGTCATTGACCTCCTGCCGCGACGGCAGGGCCATCAGCAGGATGACGAAGATGGCGTTGACCGTCGGCACGAAAAGGACGAGCGCAAGAGGCCCGGGCAGGCTCAGATCGTGCAGCCGCTTCACGGTAAGCGCGAAGCTCGACACGGCGGAGATGCCCATGAGCAGGATGAAGATGAAGCCCCAGAAGGTCGTCGCGCCCTCGTCGCCGCGAACCGCCATGATGCGCGCCACGACGATGGCGAACAACGACAGCATGAAGAGTTGACCGAGGATGAAGGACTGGCGCGCGATGCGCCCGTTGAATCCGAACAGCAGCCAGCCGATGGAAGGCGCGGCGGGTCGTTGCGGCATGCGTGCTCTCCCGTTCTGACAGGCTTTGCCATCGATGCGTTTGGCGCGACCCCGCCGCCGGTCTCATGAAGGCCGGCGGCGGGATGCGTATGAGGCATTACCAGCGCAAGCCTGTTTTCCGCAAGCAGGCAGGCTGAACGGGTGGCGGTCAGATCACCTCGCGGCCGGCGAGCGGGTCGGGGCCGAACCGGTTGTCGCCCTGCGTGCCGCGCAGAATGCCGAGTTCGACGATCAGCCAGATCGCGCCGATGAACGGCACGAAGGCGATCAGGGTCCACCATCCCGACTTGTCGCGGTCATGCCAGCGCTTGGCGTAAAGAGTGATCGCCGGCCAGATCAAGGCAATCGAATAGATGATGTAGATCACGCCATAGGGCAGGTCCCCGATGGTCAGGCCGAGCACATTGTCGAGCGCGCCGGCGATGATCGCACCGGCGAACATGACGCCGACGCCGGCCCAGAACTTGGCACGGTTGATACGCCCTTGCAGGCTCGTGAAGAGATGTTTCCAGTCCATGATTTGGCCCTCCTGTATGGGTCTGACGATGGTTTTTGATAAGGGTTTGCAGGTCAGTCGATACGGGTCAGCTTGTCGCCGACGAGCAGGTATGTGCCGGCTTCGAGCGTTTCTTCGGCGACAGGCTCTTCAGTCTTCTTTTTTCCGGGAATCAGGCACAGAGCGAGAACGGTCACCGCGACGGTGAGGATCGACGCCGAGACGACCCCATCGGGAGCGGGAAACAGGTCTGTTTCGGAAATGACGAAGACCAGCCAGGCAATGGCGCCGGGGACGAGCCACACGAGCGAGCGGCCGATGTCATCCAGCCTGGAGACCCCGCCCAGCGCGACAAGGGCGCCGGCCGCGATGCCCATCACCGCGCCGGTGATCTCGACCATGAGGTCCATGGGTGCGGTCAGGCGGAAGCCGGTCTCGATGATCGCAGCGATCAGTCCCAGCACGATCGCGGCGCCGAACAGCAGGACATAGAACATGGCCGCGGCGAGCAGGACCGTGATGGCGAAACCCGAGCGCGTTTGCCAGCCGATGCTGTCGTCCGACGGTCTGTCGGAATATTCGTAATCGGTATGCGAATCCCCGGACATGACGTGATCCCCCGTTTGCCGAAGTCGGTTGCCTTCGTGTCCCCGATGGCAATCTCACTTCGACATGGGATCGGATGCGTCATGGCCGCGTGCATTCGCGCACACGGCTGTATCGGAGGTTCAGTCCCGCAGCAATTCGTTGATCGAGGTCTTGGAGCGCGTCCTCTCGTCGACCTTCTTGACGATCACGGCACAATAGAGCGAGGGGCCCGGCTCGCCGTTCGGCAGCGGGCGGCCCGGCATCGTGCCGGCAACCACCACGGAATAGGGCGGCACCTCGCCATACATGACCTCGCCGGTCTCGCGGTCGACGATCTTGGTCGACTTGCCGATAAAGACGCCCATGCCGAGCACCGAGCCCTCGCGCACGATGCAGCCTTCGACGACCTCGGAACGCGCGCCGATGAAGCAATTGTCCTCGATGATCGTCGGACCGGCTTGCATCGGCTCCAGCACGCCGCCGATGCCGACACCGCCCGAAAGATGCACGTTCTTGCCGATCTGGGCGCAGGAGCCGACCGTCGCCCAGGTATCGACCATCGTGCCCTCGTCGACATAGGCGCCGAGATTGACGAAGGAGGGCATCAGCACCACGCCGGGCGCGATATGGGCCGAGCGGCGCACCACGCAATTGGGCACCGCGCGAAAGCCGGCCGCGCGCCACTGATTGTCGCCCCAGCCCTCGAACTTGGACGGCACCTTGTCCCACCAGGTCGATTCGCCGGGGCCGGCCTTGACGACTTCCATGTCGTTGAGCCGGAAGGAGAGCAGCACGGCCTTCTTCAGCCACTGATTGACCGTCCAGTTGCCGTCACCGCCCTTGTCGGCCACGCGTGCCTTTCCGCTGTCGAGCAGGTCGAGCGCCGCCTCGACGGCCTCGCGCACTTCGCCCGTGGTCTGCGTGTTGACCGCGTCGCGGTTGTCGAAGGCCTTCTCGATGGTCTGTTCGAGCGACTGGTGGTCGTGCTGGGCCAATTCTTTTCTCCCTGATATCGGCTGAGGCTCGATCCGAACGGATGCTTGTCCTTCAGAAACACTGCGTCCCTGCGGTCCGGGGTTGCGCGGCGAGACTGCTTTAGGGGAAGGATAGGGCGAAATCAATTCAGCCGTCCGGCATGTGCACCGATCAGGCGCATGGACAGGGCGGGCATTACGAGGAGACGAACATGGACCCCCACCGCCACTACAAGCCGCTGGTGCGCTCGCCGCAGGATGTGGAGGAGGTCGAGCAGACGCCGTCCACCCCGCAGACCGACGCGCCCGCCTACCGGCTGGCCTTCACCGACAAGGACTTCATGTGCCGGGAGGAGCTGCGCCCGGTCCGGCTTCAGCTCGAACTGCTGAAGCCCGAAATGCTGCTGAGCGAGGCCGGCATCGCCTCGACCGTCGTGCTGTTCGGCGGCGCGCGCATTCCCGAGCCGGGCAAGGAAGCCTGGGCGGCCAAGAACGAGGTCCAGAAGAAGAATCTCGAGGCCAACTCCCGATACTACGAGGAGGCCCGCGAATTCGCGCGCATCGTCTCGCAGTATTCGGCTTCGACCTACAACCGCGAATTCGTGATCGCCACCGGCGGCGGACCGGGCGTCATGGAGGCGGGCAATCGCGGTGCGGCCGACATGTCCGCGCCGACCATCGCCTACAACATCGTCCTGCCGCACGAGCAGGCGCCGAACGCCTATGTCACCCCGGCGCTGTGTTTCAACTTCCACTACTTCGCCATCCGCAAGATGCATTTCCTCATGCGCGCCAAGGCAGTCGCCTTCTTCCCCGGCGGCTTCGGCACCATGGACGAATTGTTCGAAACGCTCTGCCTGATCCAGACGCAGCGCATGGATGCGGTGCCGATCCTGCTGTTTGGCAAGGAGTTCTGGTCGAAGATCATCGATTTCGAGGAACTGGCGCGCCAGGGCACGATCTCGCCCGACGACACGAAGCTGTTTCGCTATGTCGACACCGGCGCAGAGGGCTGGGAGATCATTCGCGCGCATTACGATCTGGACGGCGTGTGATTCACGCCTTGCGTGTGCCGGGGCCAATGCGGCGGTTTGTGGACCGGCCACAATCCAGCCGGATTCCCGCCGCCCCGACACCCGACCGGTAAATATCCGTAAAGTTTTATCTTTCGGCTAAGCCGGGTTTAACGGTTGATATGTATGATGTTTCCCGGTCGTCTCCGTGTCGGCGACCTCGGAGACCGGGCGCTGTGCGCAATTGCACACTATGGCCGTTTTTCGGGTCCTAGATTCATGGCAACGAAAACTGTTGTTCCGCGTTGTTGGAACAGAGAGTGGACAGAGCCGTAACCGGCCGCGACAGGGAGCATGACATGGCACAGGCCAGCTTTCGGGCCTTTCATTTCGTCACCGATTCCGTACGCATCGTACGCGAGTTCTCTCGCCATGGCTTCACCATGCGCGCGACGACGCGCGAGTTCGGCGCGGGTCGCGATCAGGCGCGCCACAATGAGAGCAGCCTGCGCAAGACGCCCGGTGCTCGCGTCTATCGCGTCGAGAACGACACAATTTCAGGCCAGGTGCTGGCCGGCAGAAGCGAACTCGTGTTCGAGGGCGAGGTGCTCGCGCGCTGAGCCAAGCTGAAACAAGTTACGCGAATTCGAAAGCCCGGCATCACCGTCGGGCTTTTTCATTTTCCGGCTATCAGTTCCTTCAGGAAGCCACCGATATCGTCGGTCAGGAAGTCGACATGGGGATCGTCGTGCCCGGCGATTTCCCAGTGCTCGGCCGTGTGCGCCCGACCCGCCTTCGGCGTGACCAGCACGGTCGTCATGCCCATCGCCTTGGCGGTTTCGAGATTGCGCGGCATGTCCTCGAACATCACCGACTGCGCAGCCTCGATGTCGTGCGCCTTCACGAACAGTTCGAACGCCTTGCGCTGCGGCTTCGGCGCAAAATCGGCGGCGACGATGTCGAAGATCGAATGGAACATGGCCTCGGATATGCCGATCGCCGCCAGTGCGTTGCGGGCATGCGGCACGTCGCCATTGGTGAACACGTGCTTGCGGCCGGGCAGCGCCGCGATCGCCTCGCCGAGGCCCGGGTCCGGATCGATCACCGTGTAGTCGATGTCGTGCACATCGGCCAGATAGTGATGCGGATCGATCTTGTATTCGAGCATCAGCCCGTTCAGCGTCGTGCCGTGGTCGCGATAGAGCTCCTTTTGAAGGATGCGGGCCTCCTCGCGTTCGAGCCCGGTCAGCCGTGACACATAGGCCGTCATGCGGATGTCGATCTGCCCGAACAGGTCGCAGTGGCGCGGATAGAGCGTATTGTCGAGGTCGAACACCCAATCGGTGATTCCGGTTGGGTCTAGCCTGGCGGCGGTCTGGTCGGATCTGGTCATGCCGCTCCTATGGCAGAGGATCGCAACAAAGGAAATGCGGTTTCCCTGCATCCGGTCACCACCGCCCCCGCCGGCGAATTGGCGGAACCCGGAAACCGTGCTAGACCCGCGCCATGTCCGAACCGGAAACCATCGTTCAGACGCATCTCGTCTCGATCGTGCTGCAGGACCGCAAGCGCCTGCCCGCGCGCTTCTTTCCCGCGCGCTCCGGCGCACGGCTCGGCCGCCTTTCGTGAATTCCCTGGCGTTGGCCGTTATCCCCGGCTGAACCGCCCATGTCGCCATGCGCTCCTGAAAACCGGTTCCCGGATCCGGCGGCGCACCCCGTCATGATCGTTCATGAAAGGCGTGATCATGGAACTCTGGATTCCGATCACCTTTGCCGCCGCGTTCCTGCAGAACCTGCGTTCGTCGCTGCAAAAATACCTCAAGGGTGCCATGGGCACCACCGGTGCGACCTTCGTGCGCTTCGGCTTCGGCGTGCCCTTCGCGCTCGCTTTCGTCGCGTTCCTGCATTTCGGCGCGGGGTATGGGCTGCCCGTGCCGGGGACTGCTTTCGCCCTGTGGGTGGTCGTTGGCGGCCTCGCGCAAATCGGCGCGACTGCGCTGCTCATCCACCTGCTGTCCTTCCGCAATTTCGTCGTCGGCACGGCCTATTCGCGTACCGAGCCGGCGCAGGCGGCGCTCTTCGGCCTGATCTTTCTGGGCGAGAATGCCGGCACGCCGACCTTCATCGCGATCGCGGTCACCGTGGTGGGCGTCATGCTGATTTCGGTCGCACGCACCGCCATCAACGCGACATCGCTGATGACCTCGGTGCTCAGCCCGACCGCCCTGATTGGTCTGATGTCCGGCACGTGCTTCGGCATCGCCGCTGTCGCCTATCGCGCCGCCTCGCTCTCGCTTGCCGCGCCTGACGGCGGGCCGGGCTACCTGATGCAGGCCGCCTATACGCTGGCCGCGACCATCGTCCTGCAAACCGTGGTCATGCTGGTCTGGATGATCTGGCGCGAGCGTGGCGAATTCGCCCGCATCGCGGCCGCCTGGAAGGTGTCGCTCGTCGTCGGCATGGTCGGCGCGACCGCCTCCTTCGGCTGGTTCACGGCCATGACCCTGCAACAGGCCGCCATCGTCAAGGCTGTCGCCCAGATCGAGATGATCTTCACCTATGTCTCGGCGGTGTTCTTCTTCCGCGAACAGGTGACGAAGCTCGAACTCGTCGGCTGCGCACTCATCGTCGCCGGCATTCTGGGACTGCTGCTGGCGGGTTAACGCCCGGGCTTACGGCACGATCAGCGTGCCCGCGCCGTGTTCGGTGAACAGTTCGAGCAGCACGGCGTGCGAGGTCTTGCCGTTGAGGATGACGACGCCCTCGACACCCTTCTCGATGGCCTCGATGCAGGTCTCGACCTTCGGGATCATGCCGCCGGAGATCGTGCCGTCGGCGATCAGCTTTTTGGAATCGGCAACCGACAATTCCTTGATTAGTTCGCCCTTGGCGTCGAGCACGCCGGGCACGTCGGTCAGGAAAAGCAGGCGCTTGGCCGTCAGCGCGCCGGCGATGGCGCCGGCGAAGGTGTCGGCATTGATGTTGTAGGTATGGCCGTCGCGGCCGGGCGCGACCGGCGCGATCACGGGGATCATTTCCGATTTCGCCAGCAGGTCGAGCAGCGTGCGGTCGACCTCGACGACCTCGCCGACGAAGCCGAGATCGAGCACGCGTTCGATGTTGGAGCCCGGATCGACGACCGTCTTGCGTGCCTTCTCGGCAAAGACCATGTTGCCGTCCTTGCCGCACAGCCCGATCGCCCATTCGCCCTCGGCATTGATAAGCGCCACGATCTGCTTGTTGATCGAGCCGGCCAGCACCATCTCGACGATCTCGACGGTCTTTTCGTCGGTAACCCGCAAGCCCCCCTCGAATTTCGATTCGAGCCCGATCTTTTTCAGCATCGCCGCGATCTGCGGCCCGCCGCCATGAACGACGATCGGGTTGATGCCGGATTGCTTCAGCAGCGCGATGTCGCGTGCAAACGCCTGACCCAGTTCGGGGTCGCCCATGGCGTGACCGCCATATTTCACGACGACGGTCTTGTTCTCGTAGCGCTGCATGTAGGGCAGTGCCTGCGACAGAAGCCGCGCCTGCCGTTCGCTTCGGGTCAGTTCCTCGCTTGTCATGGCGTCAAAATCCGTCCTGGCTGCTTTCCACGGCCTGTCGGCCCTGCTTCGGGTGGTAGCGGGCTATCGGACTTGACGCAAGACGGGTGGCACCCGACAATCGGGCAAGAGGCGACACAATCATCGGTCGGGGCAGCCGGATTCGCCGCACAGGAGGCTGTTTGACGTCGCGATCCGATGAATTGGAGGAGCTGATCTCGAAATCGGCGCTGGGAGACCGGCGGGCATTCGCGCTCCTCTACGAAAGAACCTCGGCGAAACTTTTCGGCGTCTGCCTGCGTATCTTGCATCAGAGAGTGCAGGCGGAGGACGCCCTGCAGGAAATCTACGTCAAGGTCTGGCGTAACGCTGGTTCCTTCCGTTCCGACCGCGCGCGACCCATGACATGGCTGATCTCCATCGCGCGCAACCAGTCGATCGACATGCTGCGCGCCGGCGCGTCGAAGACGGAGGAACTGGATGAAGGTGTCGAGATCGCCGATGACCGGCCCGATCCGGAGCGCATCGCGATGTCGAGCGATGCCATGCAACGCATCGGTGCCTGCCTCGACGAACTGAAACCGGAGCGCGCCGATGCCGTGCGTGCCGCCTATGTCGAGGGCTATGCCTATGGCGAACTTGCCGAACGCCATTCCGTGCCCCTCAACACGATGAAGACCTGGATAAGGCGCGGCCTGCAAAGCCTGCGCGAATGCCTGGATCGCCCATGATTGGTATCGGGCGAATGACGAAAGCGAAGAAGACCGATGGCTGAGCCGAAGCACATGGACGGGGACGGGCGCGACCTTCTGGCCGCTCAATATGTGCTCGGCGTGCTCGACCTCGCGGAACGGCGCGAGGCCGAACGCCTGTCGGCGAGCGATCCCGCCTTCGGCGCCCTCGTCGGGGAATGGGAGGAGCGGCTTGTCCCGCTCGCCGATGCCTATGAGCCTTCCGACCCACCACCCGCCGTCAGGACTGCCATCGAGGCCCGCCTGTTCGGCGCGCCCGAGAAGCCGGCTGGCCTGTGGCAGTCGCTGTCCTTCTGGCGCCCGCTAGCGCTTGCCGCCTCGCTCGCCCTTGTCGTGTCGCTCGGCTACAATATTTATGGCCAGGCGCCGACAGGTGAAGGCGGCAACCTTATCGTCTCGCTCCAGCCTGCCGGCGACACGCCGGTCAATTTCGTGGCGCTCTATCAGCCCGACAGTGGCGCGGTACGCCTCAGCCCGGTTTCCGGCGAGGCCGAGACCGGCAAGGATTTCGAGCTCTGGCTGATCGAGGGCGACGACCCGCCGCTTTCGCTGGGCGTGTTGCCGAAATCGGGTACGGCCGAGATCGTCATTCCGCCCGGTCCCGCCGGCAAGTTCCGGACCGGGGCGACGCTTGCGATCAGCCTTGAGCCGCAGGGCGGTTCGCCCACGGGCCAGCCGACCGGCCCGGTCGTCGCGGCCGGCAAGGCCCAGCCGATCTGATCGTCTACACGATAACGTTATCTGCTGATTTGAAACCGATTGTCCGCGCGTTCCGTAACTGCTTGCGTCGACCCCGAAAAACGGGGCGCTTCGCAAACAGGAAAGGAAAACCGGAATGTTTGGTAAGAAAACAGCTCTCGCCACCGCGCTCGTCCTCACCACGTCGATCGCCGCCTATGCGGCCAATCCCATGGTCGGCGGCGCGCCGATGTACGAGACGAAGAACATCGTCGAGAACGCGGTCAACTCGGCCGACCACGAAACGCTGGTCGCCGCCGTCAAGGAAGCCGGTCTCGTCGAGACGCTGTCGGGCGAGGGTCCGTTCACCGTTTTCGCGCCGACCGATGATGCCTTCGCGAAACTGCCCGCCGGCACGGTCGAAACGCTGCTCAAGCCCGAGAACAAGGCTCAGCTCACCAAGATCCTGACCTGCCACGTCGTGTCCGCCAATGCGATGTCCGACGCGATCTCGAAGATGATCTCCGACGATGGCGGCGAGCACCCGGTCAAGACCGTCGGTGGCTGCACCTTCACCGCCATGCAGAAGGACGGCAAGATCATGCTGAAGGACGGTCAGGGCAATGTCGCCAACGTGACCATCGCCGACGTCAAGCAGTCGAACGGCGTGATCCACGTGATCGACACCGTGCTGCTGCCGGCCTCGTAAGGTCGTCCGGCGTCCTCCCACCGCGGGCGGTCCCTTGTCGGGGCCGCCCGCTGGCTTAAGTGAGACAGCAAGCAAAGGAGAAAGCCATGTTGCGCAGAACCTTCCTGCTGGCCGGCTCGACCGCGCTGATAACGACCGCCGCGAGCCCCCTGCGTGCGCAGGAGGAAAGCTTCGAGATCGTCAAATCGGAAGCCGAATGGCGCGCCGAGCTCACCGAGGCCGAATTCCTCATCCTGCGCGAGGAGGAAACCGAGAAGCCCTATACGAGCGCGCTGCTCAAGGAAGAGCGCGAGGGCTTCTACACCTGCGCCGGCTGCGACCTGCCGTTGTTCGCCTCGCAGACGAAATATGATTCCGAAACCGGCTGGCCGAGCTTCTACGAACCGCTGCCGGATGCCGTACGGACCCGTATCGACAGGACCCTGGTGTTCATCACCCGCACCGAGGTGCATTGTCGCCGCTGCGGCGGCCATCTCGGTCATGTCTTCGACGACGGCCCGCCGCCGACAGGCAAGCGCTATTGCATGAACGGCATTGCGATGGATTTCGTGCCGAAGCTGGCAGCCGGCTGAACGCCTACGTTGCGATCGCCGTGGCGATGGCCGCGCGCAACTGGTCGAGTCCGTCCTTCTTTTCCGACGAGGTTGCCAGCACTTCCGGATACGCAGCCGGTCGCTTGGCGATGGCCGCCAGCGTCTGGTCGACGAGCTTTGTCACCGCCGGCGGCTTGATCTTGTCTGCCTTGGTCAACACAACCTGATAGGAGACGGCGGCCTTGTCCATGAGGTCGAAGACCTGCTCGTCGTTCTTCTTCAGCCCGTGTCGCGCGTCGACCAGCACGTAGACGCGCTTCAGCGTCGAGCGTCCCCGCAGATAGTCGAAGACGAGACGGGTCCATGTGTCGACCTTGTCCTTCGGCGCCTTGGCGAAGCCGTAGCCCGGCATGTCGACGATGGCGAAGGGCGGCAAATCGCCCGCCGCGCCGCTGTGTCCCTCGGGGATGAAGATGTTGAGTTCCTGCGTGCGCCCCGGCGTGCCGGAGGTGCGCGCCAGCCCCTTCTGGCCGGTCAGCGCGTTGATCAGCGACGATTTGCCGACATTCGAACGCCCCGCAAACGCGATCTCCGGTGGGCCGGAAGCGGGCAGGGCGGACATCGACACGATGCCGCGCAGGAAGGTCCAGGGCCGGGCAAACAAAAGCCGCCCGCGTTCGAGGCGGGCGGCGTTTTCGGCTTCGTCGTCGGTCGTCATTCCGCCGGCTTCGGTTTTCGGGTGAACAGGCCCTTGAGATTGTCCCACAGCTCGATCTTCACGCCATGGCGCTTCATGATGATGCCCTGCTGGATGATCGACAGCGTGTTGTTCCAGGCCCAGTAGATCACGAGGCCGACCGGGAAGGACGCCAGCATGAAGGTGAAGACGATCGGCATCCACTTGAAGATCATCGCCTGGGTCGGGTCGGGCGGTGTCGGGTTCATCTGCATCTGCAGGAACATGGTCACGCCCATGATCAGCGGGAAGATGCCGATCATCAGCATCTGCGGCACCTCGAAGGGCAGCAGGCCGAACAGGTTGAACACCGAGGTCGGGTCGGGCGCGGCGAGATCCTGAACCCAGCCGAAAAACGGCGCGTGGCGCATTTCGATGGTGATGTAGAGCACCTTGTAAAGCGCGAAGAAGATCGGAATCTGGATCAGGATCGGCCAGCAGCCGGCCGCCGGATTGATCTTCTCGCGCTTGTAGAGCGCCATCATTTCCTGCTGCTGCTTGACCTTGTCGTCGGCATAGCGCTCGCGCATTGCCGTCATTTCAGGCTGCAGCTTCTTCATCTGCGCCATCGACTTGTAGCTCATGTTGGCGAGCGGGAAGAGCACCGCCTTGATGATCACCGTGCCGAGCAGGATCGCCACGCCGAAATTGCCGACCAGCTTGAACAGCGTGTCCAGCAGCCAGAACATCGGCTTGGTGATGAAGTAGAACCAGCCCCAGTCGATCAGCAGTTCGAAATTGAGGATGCCGTGTTCCGTTTCATAGGCGTCGACGACGTTGACTTCCTTGGCACCGGCGAAGACAAGCTGATCGAACGTCTCCGTCTGGCCGGCGCCGATGGTCAGCGTGTCGCCAAGGAAATCGGCCTGCCAGCGCTGGCGACCGTCGTCGAAATAGGAAAAGCGCGGCTTGAAGCCGGCCGAAGGCACCAGCGTTGCCGCCCAATACTTGTCGGTGATGCCGAGCCAGCCGCCGACGGAATGGTTGCCCGACAGTTCGCGATCGTCCTCGAGTGCGCTGTACTTGGTCTGCTCCAGTCCCTCTTCGCCGAACACGCCGATCAGGCCTTCATGCAGGATGTAGGTGCTGGCCGTCGCCGGTTTGAAGAAGCGCGTCACGCGACCATAGGGCGACAGCGAGATTTCCTTGCCCGAGGCGTTGTTCACCGCGTCGCTGACCGTGAACATGTACTCGTCGTCGACGCTGATCGTGCGCGTAAAGCTGACGCCTGCAGCGTTCGACCAGTTCAGCGTTACCGGGGTGGACGGGGTCAGCTTTGTGCCCTCAGGCGCCGACCACACGGTCTCCGGCCCCGGTACGTCGCCGGAACTGCCCGATCCGACATAGCCCAGCTCGGCGAAATAGCCTTCCTTGAGCGTTGACGGCGAAAGCAACGTCACGAGCTCGGAATCGGGATCGACGCTGACCCGGTATTTCTTCAGGCGCAGATCGTCGATCCGCCCGCCCTTCAGATTGATCGAACCGATGACGTGCGAATTCTCGACGGCAACACGCTGGCTGGCAGAAAGCGCGGCATCGCGCGACAGCGCCTGCGAGACCGGAACATTGCCGCCGCCGGCGGGCGCCGACTGGCCGCCCTGCGCGGTGGTCGAGGGCAGGTCACTTCCCGACTGGCCGCCTGATTGCCCTGCGTTCTGCGACGTTCCGTCGCCGGAGGGCTGGGGCGTCGCCGGCGAATTCGTGCCCTGCGTCTGCTCGATCTGCTTGCGCTGGGCCTCGGCGGCGCGCTTCTCGGCTTCCAGCTTCGGATTCACGTAGAGGAACTGCCAGGCCACGATGATGATGAGCGACAGCGCGATCGCGAGAATGGTGTTCCGGTTGTTGTCCATGGGCTGGATGTTCCTTGTTGCGGCTCGCGTCAGCTGGCTGTCACTTGCCGCCGGATCTCTGGTTTGCGGCGCCGGGCGCGGCCCCTTTCGAGGGGCCCCTGTCTCGTTGTCGCGGATTTGCCCCCATCAGGGCGGTGCGGTCAAGGCCTTCGGCGAGTTGGTCGACCATCGCGTCGAATTTCCCGGCCAGTGCCTCGCGGCGCGCGATCAGCACATAGTCGAAATCGGGCATGGCATGGCCGGGTGCGGCGCTTCGGACGACCTCGCGCAGGCGGCGCTTGATCCGGTTGCGCTCGACCGCATTGCCGATTTTCTTCGTGACGGTGAAGCCGAAGCGGGGTTGGCCGCCACCCGGCTCCTCGGCGCCACGCGGGCGCGCCTGCAACACGAAAGCGGCCGCGTGAAAACGCTTGCCGCCCCGCATGGCCAGGAATTCGGCTCTGCGGCGCAGCCGCTCCGGCCTGAATGTCGTTTGGCTGTTCACCCGGTGATCGCCCCTTTCACGGACGGCCGAAATGCCGCCCGGGAAGGTCGATCGACCCGCCTGCCCGCTGTCGGGCTTGGTCAGGCCGACAGCTTCTTGCGGCCGCGCGCGCGGCGTGCGGCGAGAACCTTGCGGCCGCCCTTGGTCGCCATGCGGGCGCGAAAGCCGTGACGCCGTTTGCGGACGAGTTTGCTGGGCTGAAAGGTGCGCTTCATATTATCGCATCCGCGCTTTCGGCGGACCCTCACGAATCTGGTGTCTAGAACGATTGTCTGCGGATTGCCGTCATGTGGGCGCCGGGCGCCGCATCGTCAACCTTCCGGTCGCACGGCAAAACCCACGCCGTGGCCGGAACCCGGACGTTGGCGGTGCTTATAGAAACAAGGTTTTCGACTGTCAATCGCGCGCTTTCGCCATCTTCCTTGCCGCTAAAGACCTGTGCGCGCCGGGATCAACAGAAAGTGAGAGCCCCGTGCGACGCGGTCAAAACCCGGTGAGACGGGCCGATTCCGATTGAACGGTGCGGGTTGAGGGCGCATCTGCGGTCACATGGAAGGCTTGTCGCGGCCGCCGGACGGCGCGATAGATGGCCCGGGCAGGGATGAGAATGATGGATAAGGCAACGGATGAACGCAGCCTTCTGGCGCGTTACGGCAGGTTTCTGCCGGCCGTGCTCGTGGTCGCGCTACTCGTCCTCGCCTGGTCCATGGGCTGGTTCGAGCACGTCTCGCTGTCGAACCTCATCGCACAGCGCCAGGCGCTTGCCGCAAGCGTTGCCGATAGCTTCGTCCTCGCGCTCGTTGTCTATTTCGTGGTCTATGCCGGTCTCGTCGCGGTCTCCTTTCCGGGCGCCACGCTGCTGACCGTCTCGGGCGGCTTCCTGTTCGGCGGGCTGACCTGCGGTACCGTCACCGTTTTCGCCGCGACGGCGGGCGCCACGATCATCTTCCTGATTGCGCGTTCCTCCTTCGGCGATGTGCTGGAAAAGCGCGCCGGCCCCTTCGTCTCGCGCATGGTCGACGGCTTCCGCCGCGATGCCTTCAACTATCTCCTGTTCCTTCGCCTGGCGCCGATCTTTCCGTTCTGGGTAGTCAACATCGTCCCCGGTCTGGTCAGCATGCGTCTGAGGACCTTCGTCGCCGCCACCTTTCTCGGCATCATTCCCGGCACCTTTGCCTACGCCTTCATTGGCGCCGGTCTCGACAGCGTCATCGCGGCGCAGGAGCGTGCCGATCCGGGCTGCGCGGCGGCCGGCACCTGCCGCATCGACCCGTCGGCCCTGGTCACCACCAAACTGCTGGTCGCCATGCTCGCCCTTGCCGTCGTCTCGCTTTTGCCGGTACTCCTGAGGAAATGGCGGGCTTCGAATCGTTGAGGCCGCTGGTAGGATCATGACCGAGATCATCAAGACCGATATCTGCGTCATCGGTGCCGGCTCCGCCGGGCTGACGGTGGCTGCTGTCGCCGCTTCGCTGGGCGTGCCCGTCGTGCTGATCGAAAAGGGCGAGATGGGCGGCGACTGCCTCAACTATGGCTGCGTGCCCTCCAAGGCCCTGCTCGCCGCGGCCCGCCATGCCCATGCCATCAGGCGGGCGCCCGAATTCGGCGTGACGGTGGGCGGCGATGCCGAGGCCGAGGTGAAGGTCGATTTCCGTCAGGTCAACGACCATATCCAGTCGGTGATCGAGGCGATCGCGCCCAACGATTCCGAAGAACGCTTTACCGCGCTCGGCGTGCGTGTGATCCGTGCCCCGGCCCGGTTCATCAACAAGAAAACCGTGGAAGCGGGCGATGTCCGCATCCGCGCTCGCCGCTTCGTCATCGCCACCGGTTCCTCGCCGGCGTTGCCGCCGATCCCGGGGCTCGGCCTTGTCGACTTCTTCACCAACGAGACGCTTTTCTCGAACCGGCGCCGCCTTCCCCATCTCGTCATCGTCGGCGGCGGGCCGATCGGCATGGAGATGGCGCAAGCCCATCGCAGGCTGGGCTCGAAGGTCACCGTCATCGAGGCGTCTAAGGCGCTTGGCAAGGACGATCCGGAAGCGGCGGGCATCGTTGTGCGCGCCCTGCGCCGCGAGGGCGTCACCATCCACGAAGATACTAAGGTGCTCCGTGTCGAGCCGCGCGGCAGGAACGGCGTGCGCGTCCATGTCCAGTCCGATCAGGGCGAAATGGAAGTCGACGGCACCGATCTGCTGGTCGCCACCGGCCGCAAGCCGAACATCGAAGGCCTCGACCTCGAAAAGGCGAAGATACGCCACGACGCAAAGGGCATCAGGGTCAACGCCGGCCTGCGCACCTCCAACCGCCGTGTCTACGCCATTGGAGACATCGCCGGCTCTCTGCAATTCACCCATGTCGCCGGCCATCATGCCGGCCTCGTCGCCAAGGCCATCATCTTCCGGATGAGTTCGAAGCCAGACGTCTCCATCATCCCGTGGGTCACCTACACCGATCCCGAACTCGCCCATGTCGGCCTCTCGGAAGAGGCGGCACGGCACAAGCACCGCGAGATCCGCGTGCTGCGCTGGCCTTATGCCGAGAACGACCGCGCCCAGGCCGAGCGGCAGACCGAGGGCCTGATCAAGCTGGTCACCGACCGCAAGGGCAACCTGCTCGGTGTGACGATCGCCGGCGCCGATGCTGGCGAGATGATCAACATGTGGGCGCTGGCGCTGTCGAAGAAGATGACGCTGCGCGACATTGTCGGCTATGTCGCGCCCTATCCGACGCTTTCGGAAATCGGCAAGCGCGCCGCCACGACCTATTACGCGCCGCTCGCAAGAAAACCCTCCGTGCGCTGGTTGGCGGGCTTCCTGCGCAAGTTCGGCTGAGGAGCGGTTTTCGCCGTGCGCATCCGCGCCGTGGCATGGTGAGCCAATGCGTTAGCCATGTTCGGGCGGGGCCTGTTTTGCCATCGGCCCCGTCTTGATAGAATTGCCTGCCCCATGGCGGGGCGCTCCGGATTGCGAGTTTGATGCACGGCACTTCGAAACAGCCCCCGGCGGCGGGTGGCACGGACAGGCAGGGCCAGGTGGCGGCCACGGGGTCCGCGATCGCCGGCGACGAAGCCGGCGCGAGCCTGTGGCGCGGCCTTTCGGCCAAGCTACTGGTGCTGACGATCATCTTCGTCATGATCGCCGAAGTGCTGATCTTCCTGCCGTCCATCGCCAATTTCCGCAATGTCTGGCTGCAGAGCCATCTCGACACCGCCGAGACGGCCTCCATCGTCTATCTCGACAGTGACGACCCGATGCTGTCCGACCGGGCGCAGCGGGAGTTTCTCAGCGCCACGGAATCGCTCGCCGTCGTCATCCGCGAAGGTTCGATGAGCCGGATGATGGCAGCGGTCAAGACGCCCTTCGTCGTCGACGAGAGCTACGACCTCACCGTCATGCGCCCGTTCAGGTCGGTGGCCAGCGCGCTCTCCATGCTGATTTCCACCGAGCCGGGCATCTACCGCGTTTTCGGGCCGATGAAATCGCGGCCGGCGATCCTTGAACTGGTGCAGAAGGACGACGCGCTCAAGGCCGCGCTGAGGGCCTATTCGCGCAATGTCGCGCTACTGTCGCTGGCGATATCCTTCATCTCGGCCGCGCTCGTCTATTTCGCGCTCTACGTCATGATCGTCCGGCCGATCCGCCGCCTGTCGCACAACATGACAGCCTTTTCGCGCGAGCCGGACAATGCCGAACTCATCCTGCGCCCCGGCGACCGGGGCGATGAGATCGGCGTTGCCGAGCGCCGGCTTGCCGCCTTCGAGACCGATTTGCACGCCACGCTGCGCCAGCGCCAGCACCTGGCCGATCTGGGGCTCGCCGTTTCCAAGATCAATCACGACCTGCGCAACATTTTGGCCTCCGCCCAGCTCTTTTCCGATCGCCTGTCGAGCCTGCCGGATCCGACGGTCCAGCGTCTCGCGCCCAAGCTGCTGCGCGCCATCAACCGTGCCGCCGGCTATGCCCAGTCGGTGCTTGCCTATGGCCGCGCGCGTGAGGCCGCGCCCGACCGCCAGCCGCATCGCCTGCGCGCCATCGTCGAGGATGTCGGCGAATTGCTGGCGCTGGAAGGATCGGGCGTCGAATGGATCAATGAGGTGCCCGAGGACCTTCAGGCCGAATTCGACGCCGAACAGCTTTTCCGGGTGATCATGAATCTGTGCCGCAACGCGGTGCAGGCGATGCAGCGCGGCGGGCCGGCGCTGCCGGGCCAACTAGCGGTTTCGGCCGAGCGTAAGGGCGCGTCGATCGAATTGCGCATCGCCGACACCGGGCCCGGCATCGACGAAGCGATGCGCGCCGAACTGTTCAAGCCGTTCGGCCAGTCCGCCCAGTCGGGCGGCACGGGCCTTGGCCTTGTCATCGCCGCCGAACTGGTGCGCGCCCATGGCGGCTCGATCTCGGTCGAGCGAACCTCGCCTGCCGGCACGGTCTTCCTCGTCACCTTGCCCGACCGCGCGGCCATCACGCGCGGGTAGCTCGACCTTGGTTCGAGCGAAGATCGACGCAATCCAACAGACGATAGCACCTTGAGCCGGCGGGGCGCGTTCCGATGCCGTGGCGTCCCGGATCTCGCGAGAATTGTCGCCCGATTGTCGATGGGGCGGGCGCGGCGGAAGGCAGGCGGTATCGATGCTCGCCGTGGCGGATTGCCCGAGCACGTCACGTCTGGCCCATTCGGTCCGAAACAACCGCTGATGGCGACTTTTTTGGGGCGTGCTCGCGATCCTGCGCCGAGCACAGTGCGAACCGGACGATTCCTTGGTGCAGCTACTCGCTTCGAAGGGAGTGGGAAGCCGGCCAGACAGGGGCTGACGGAACAAGCTCGGTGAAGGATCGATTTACACCCTTGCATTTCGCCGGCCGAGCCTTTACCTAGCCGCCTTGCGGTAACGGCAGGCTCGGCTTCGCGCGAAGCACCTGCCGGGCAGACAGCCCGAGATGCCGCAACGCGCGCCCGTAGCTCAGCTGGATAGAGCACCAGACTACGAATCTGGGGGTCAGAGGTTCGAATCCTTTCGGGCGCGCCATTCTCCCGCGCTGCGTAACCTACCCATCCCATGCCGTCATGCCGATGCCGTGAGCCGTTCAGGGCCTTGTGCATGCCCGGTCGTTCGGCGAAAATCCGTCCAAATGAAACCATACATACGATGGCCGATCGATCTGCGCGGCCAGAACCGGGGAACAAGGGAAAGCGAAATTGAAGCAGCGCGTCATCGTGTGTCCGCTCATCCGCAATGACGGTGCCGTTCTGCTATGCAAAATGCCGTCCGACCGCGGCGTGTTTCCCGGCCAGTGGGCGCTTTCGGGCGGCGGGCTGGAGGACGGCGAGAAGATCGAGGACGGCCTGCGTCGTGAGATTCGCGAGGAACTGGGCGAGCGCCTGGTGATCGACACCGTCGCGCCCTGGACCTTCCGCGACGACATCCGCGTCAAGACCTATCCAGATGGCTCGCGCGAGCAGATCTACATGATCTATCTGATCTTCGACTGCGTGGCCG
Source organism: Rhizobiaceae bacterium (assembly GCA_041987205.1). Taxonomy (GTDB): domain Bacteria; phylum Pseudomonadota; class Alphaproteobacteria; order Rhizobiales; family Rhizobiaceae; genus BOKV01. Next base: position 33,098 of record JBHIWX010000015.1, read on the forward strand.
CCAATCGCGAAATCGAGCTGAACGAGGAATTTGAGGATCACGCCTGGGTGCGCCCGGAAGAGATGTCAGGCTATGACCTGAACGAAGCGACCCGGGTGACACTCACCGCGAAAGGCTGGCTCAGCCCATGATCCCCGCCGGCGGCCGGCGATAGCCGATCGGGCGTTCGAAAAAGCGCTCGATGCGCGAAATGGCGTCCTCGAGCCGCTCGCTGGTCACGTCCATCGAGTGCCCGCTGGCATGCAGCAGATTGCCGTCGCCTTCCACAATGCCGACATGGCCGCGCCAGAACACGAGATCGCCGCGTTTCAGCCCGGCAAGGTCGGAGCCGGGGTCGATCTCCCTGCCGATGGTCGCCCCCTGCATGTCCGAATCGCGCAGCACCGCACGCCCGCACATGCGCATGGCAAGCTGGACGAAGCCCGAGCAGTCGACGCCGAAGCCGGTCGACCCGCCCCAAAGATAGGGCGTGCCGATGAGCTTGCTTCCGACCGCGACATAGTCCGCATCATGTTCGCCGACGAGGCGAAGATGGCGCGCGAACAGGGCCTCGCCGGTGTCGAGCAGCGCGTAGACCGAGCCGCGCGTCTCGGTTTCGCCGATGACCGTGACGGCCGAGCCCATCGACAGGGCCCGCCGTATCGGCAATTTAAGATCCGGCCCCGGATAGGCGTCGTAGTCGGCCTGCACCAGCACCCAGCCTTCGAGCTCCTCCAGAGCCGCAGCCGTGTCGCCGCACACGAGCTGATGGTCGAGCGGGCAATCGGCGGAGGGTTCCGCGCGCAGATCGGCAAAGGCCGCCACGATGCGCACCTGCGGCGCGGCCTTGCGGTCATGGCCGGCCGCGTGAAGGCGTCGGTCTTTAGGGTCGAGTTTCGGCAGGCGTGAGTTTTCCGTCATGTCGCATCTTTCGCCTTGGCGCGGATCAGATCGGCCACGTCCTCCAGGAACAGCGAGCCTTCCAGCGTGCGCTGAATGACGACGTTGCGCCGGTCGACCTCGTCGCGCCGGCGCTTGACCAGCTTCATCCGGCCCATCGTGTCGAGCGCGCGAGTGATGACAGGCTTGGTGACGTGAAGCCGCGCCGCCAGCCCCCGCACGGTGTGGGGCGGCGGTTCCAGATAGACCGTCAGCAGGATCGTCATCTGGCGCAGCGTCAGATCGGGCTTGTCATCGTGGACGAGGCCCATCGAAACCGCCTGCCAGAGCTTCAGGGCTTCTTCCGCCCTCAGGTCGACGCTCATTCGGGCACTCCGCGCCGGGCATTCGAATTGCGAGGCGAAAATCGTTTCGCCACCGTTCCATTTAGCCATGCCTGACCGGGCGCCGCAAGGGCGGGACGGCGCGGCGGGCGGAATTGGTTAACCTTCCATTAGGGTTAACAGAATATTGCTGCGGATCGTTCAGGGCCTTTTCGGCGGGGTGATTCGCAATTCCGTGGAAGGGGTCCGGGGCGGGGCTTCATACGGGATGCGTGACATGAATTGGGTGACCGGCTTGCGTGCTTCAACGGCCATTGCACTTGTCGTCTGCCTGCTCGCGGTGGCGGGCTGTGCAAGGGACACGACCACGACGGGCTCGGTCTCCCGCAACTCCGGCGCCTCGCTATCGCGGCTTTCGGTCGACGAGCTGAACGCGCTGGTCAACGCCCAGGGCGCGAAATACCAGCGCAACCCGGCGGACAAGGCGACCGGCCTCTACTATGCCTCCCTGCTGCGCACCACCGGCCGCGACGAACAGGCGCTGGCCGTCATGCGCCAGCTCGTGATCCGCCATCCCAAGGACAATGACGTGTTGTCGGCCTATGGCAAGGCGCTGGCCGCGACCGGCAATTTCGTCCAGGCGCTCGACGCGATCGAACGCTCGCTGCGGCCCGACCGGCCGGACTGGCGCCTGTTGTCGGCCAAGGGCGCGATCCTCGACCAGCTCGAGAAATCCGAACAGGCCCGCGACATGTATCGCCAGGCCCTCGATCTCGCGCCGAACGAGCCTTCCATCCTGTCCAATCTGGGCATGTCCTATCTGCTGTCGAACGATCTGCCCGCCGCCGAGACCTATCTGCGCAAGGCCAATGCCCAGCCGGGCGCCGACAGCCGCATTCGCCAGAACCTGGCGCTGGTCGTCGGCCTGCAGGGTCGCTTCGACGAGGCCGAACGCATCGCCTCGGCCGAACTGCCAGCCGCCGAGGCGCAGGCCAATATCGACTATCTACGCGGCATGCTGACCCAGCAGAACGCCTGGAAGCAGCTCAAGGCCGAGGACGGCAAGAAGACGCAATAAGGGCGTCGCCGTCTCCGAAGCCTCCGGAAGCGCTTCAACTCACATCAGCGCCAGGGCGCCGCGCCGCGCCAGATCAAGCGCCAGCACGGTGATCACGATCCGGAAGACGAGCCGGAAGCGTTCCTCCGGCAGGCGCAGCAGAAGCCTCGCGCCGGCCAGCGTCCCGAGGAATCCCGAAGCGATCATCGCCGCGATCAGCGGCAGCCAGGCGCCGAAGGCGAAGCCCGCGAACCCGAAGGCGACAATCTTGAAGCCGTGCGAGGCGGTCATCGCCGCGGCGTGGGTGCCTGAATATTGCCGCCGGTCGGGCAGGGCCTTTTCCAGAAACGCCGCCGTCAGCGGGCCCGTCGCGCCGAAGAACATGGTCGCGAAGGTGGTCAGCACGCCGCCAAGCGCGAACATCGCGGCGCCGCCGCGCGCCAGCGCCGGAAGTTTCACCCAGGTGATGAAGATGATGAAGAAGCCCAGCGCGACCTTGAGCGGAGCATCGGCGGAGAGGGTGACGAAGGGCGCACCCGCTGCTGCGCCAACCGCAGCACCGACGAGGAACGGCAGCACCGCGTCCCACCGCACATGCGCCCGCTGGACGATGACGCGCCCGGCATTGGAGCCGAGCTGTACCACGCCGTGGACGGGAATGAGCGCGGCGACCGGCAGCGCATAGCCCATCAGGGTCAGCAGCGCCACGCCGCCGCCGATGCCGAAGGCCGCCGTCATCGCGGAGGTGAGAAAACTCGCCGCGACCAGCAGGCTCGCGGTCATCGTGCCAAGTTCGGGAGGCAGAAGCGCCAAGGGGATCCCGCCCGTCCGGAAGGCGTCAGGCCGCGCCCTTGCGGGTGAACTGGCCCTGCGGTCGGAAGCGCCACAGATAGGAGGAAAGCACCACCGCCATCGAGTGCGCCTCGATGCCGAGCCCTTCCAGCGTGCGCCTTGCCTTCTGCGCCTCCGCCGAGACGATGGTGTCGTTCTGCAGCATCAGCACCTGGTCATAGGTCAGCGGCGCGCCGGGTATCCAGCCGGTCGCTTTCGCGATCCCCTTGGCGAGGAACCAGGGCACGGGCATCAGCAGGCGGTTGCGGTCGATCTCGCGCAGCATGAGTTCCATTAGCTCGCGGAAGGAGGCGACCTCCGGTCCGCCGAGCTCGTAGACCTTGCCGCCGGCGACCGAACCGTCGACGGCGCGTGCAACGGCCTCGGCGACGTCGCCGACAAAAACCGGCTGGAACTTCGTGTGCCCGCCGCCGATCAGCGGCAGGACGGGAGACAGGCGCGCCGTGTTGGCGAAGCGGTTGAAGAACGTGTCTTCCGGGCCGAAGATGATCGAAGGGCGGAACACGACTGCCTGGCTGATCGTCTCCAGCGCCGCTGCCTCGCCTTCAGCCTTGCTGCGGCCATAGGCCGAGGGCGAATCCGGATCGGCGCCGAGCGCGCTCATGTGGATCAGCTTCGCGCCGGCGCCGCGCGCCGCCTCGGCGATGGCCCGGGCGCCGAAGGCCTGGATCGTGTCGAAGCTCTGGCGGCCGCCTTCCTTCAGGATGCCGACGAGGTTGACGACATGGCTCGCGCCCTGGCAGGCGCGGTCGACCGACCAGCGATAGCGTAGATTGGCCTGCACGGCCTGTATCTGCCCGACATTGCCGAGCGGCTGGAGATGAAAGGCGAGGTCGGGCCGGCGCACCGCGACGCGCACCCGGTAGCCCCGCGCGGCAAGCGCGCGCACCACGTGGCGGCCGACAAAGCCCGAACCGCCGAAAACCGTCACGAGACCGGGTGAATCAAACCTGTCCATCTCAAACCCGCTTGTACGTTTGCACCGAGAAATGCCGCGGACCGCGATGCCGCCGCCACCGCGTTCAATAGCCCGTTTGCCGGCGGTTTGAAACCCGTGTTGCCTGCGTAAAATCAGCCCGCGCGCACCGCCGGCGCCTTCCCGTGCCACCACGCGCACCGGGCGGCGGGACTTCATGCCCGTTCCGTTTGCCAATCGGTGTGAAGAAGCGTTGACAGCCCTGATCGCCGGCCTTATGTGTCACGCCCGTTGTCCATCTCGGCATTGCCCGGAACGGACAGCGTCCTCGACGGCCTCGCCGTCTGGGCCCAGGTGGCGGAATTGGTAGACGCGCACGGTTCAGGTCCGTGTGGTGCAAGCCGTGGAGGTTCGAGTCCTCTCCTGGGCACCATTTATCTGTCTGATAGATATTCCTCGTCTCGCACTGCTGTGCTTCTGCGGAGGTGTTGTTCGCCCGCTTTGATCCGTCTGACATGTGATTGCGCTACCGAAGGATAGATTTCCTGCGTCCGTGATGCGTGCGATCGCAAATGCCTGACCATCCGTTTCGCAAGGGCCGAGGCGACCCAACGTAGTCTGTGACCTAAAGCACATTCACGGATTGCGTCATATGGTAGATATCGCACATGGTGCGAGGTTGGCTTGTTTCAACCAGGGCGGGATAGCGTCAGTGGTGGCACGCGAATTGTGCCATCAACTCCGCCTCTGGCAGGCGCGAAGGGATGACAATTCGATGAATCGGGTATTTGTCGCTGCAATCTGCTTCCTCCTAAGCATTTCTTGTTCCCTGGCAGCTACTGGAAAGCGTGTTGCTCTCGTTATTGGCAATTCGGCCTATTCGGCTTCCGCTCGCCTGCCCAGTTCTACAAACGATGCGACGGATATGGCGCTTAAACTCGGGGCGTTGGGGTTCGAAGTCGTGGAAGGCCGCGATCTTGATGCCAACCAGATGATGAAAATATTGAAGGATTTCAACGACCGTATCACTGGCGCCGACATTGCCCTGTTTTTCTATTCCGGACATGCCTTGCAGGCCGACGGTGAAAACTATCTCTTGCCGGCTGATACCCGACGTGCGCGCCTTGATGCACTGGTATCTCGTGCCACGCGTCTTCGCGATGTCCTGTCGATCATGGAAAGCAAGACCGCAGTCAATTTCGCCATCCTGGATGCTTCCCGCAAAAACACCATTCCCGAATTTGTTTCCAATCGAGAGAATACGGCTTCGAGATCGGAGCCGGGATTGGCACGGGTTCAAGCCGAAGAAGGTACAATGCTCGCGTTCTCCACGCAGCCGGCTAACGCGGCTCCATCCAGCTCCGGACGCAATTCACTGTTCACGAGATATTTGCTGAAGCATCTGGGAACGGCGTATGACGTAAACTCGGATTTTACCGAGATACGCCGCGATATTTATCGCGCCAGCAACTTCACGCAGCTCCCGTGGACCAGCAGTGGCCTGTTAACGAAAACCACATTGAGACGCCCGGCAAAGACTGGGGAAAACACCACAACAGCCAGAAGCGATCAGGCCCTGAAAGATGAGCTCGAACTGGCATATTGGAGGGCGGCGGAGCGTGGCAACACGGTTGAGTATTTCGAAGGTTATCTCGAGCAATTTCCGCAGGGAAAGTTTGCCGGCCTGGTAAGACTGAAAATGGCGGAGTTGAAGCTGAGTGCGGTATCTGACACTTCCAGTCCTGGAGTGAGCAAAGCCCCTGATATCGTCGGCTCCAAGCGCATTGCATTGGTGATAGGAAATTCCGATTACCGGCACGTTCCAAAGCTGGCCAACCCGGAAAACGATGCGAAACTTGTTGCCGCTGTTCTCTCGGACATCGGTTTTGAGATCGTCGGAGGTGCAGCACAGATCAACCTCGACAAGCAAGGCACCGAGAAACTGGTTCAGCAGTTCGGACGATCCATTGCCGAAGCCGATGCTGCCGTTTTCTATTACGCAGGCCATGGAATTCAGGTGAGAGGCAACAACTATCTGATCCCGACCGAGGCAAATACGATCCGCGAAGCGGATGTAGATTTCGAGATGTTTGATGCCAATCTCGTGCTTCGGCAGATGGAAGGTTCTGGCTCTAAACTGAACGTTCTCATACTCGATGCTTGCCGGAACAATCCATTCGGTGGACGCGGCTTTCGTTCAAGCACCGGTGGGCTGGCCCAGATGCAGGCGCCGGAGGGCACGATAATTTCGTTTTCAACCCAGCCTGGTAACATTGCACTGGATGGTGAAGGAGCAAACAGTCCTTACACGCAGGCCTTGGCCAAAGTGCTTAAGAAGCCTGGACTAGACGTGTTCAGGACCTTTAACGAGATCGGCGTCGCGGTTTCGGGGGCGACCGGCGGACAACAGCAACCCTGGGTTTCCCTTTCTCCGATCAAGGGTGAGTTCTATTTTGCGGGCAAATCCGTGGATTGACCGGTCTCTGAGATTTCACATCGACCCGGTTCTTTTGCCTATTCGCCATCCTTCTTCGCCATTGCCCTGAGTTCGTAGAGTTTTTCAAGCGCCTCGCGCGGGGTCATCTCGTCGGGGGCGAGTTCTGCCAGTGCCTTGACGAGTTCGCTTTCGGTCTCGCGCGGCGCCGGCGCCGCCGGCACATGCGCGGAGAACAGCGGCAAATCGTCGAGAAGGCTCGAAGCCGGCCGCGAGCGTTCGGAGCTTTCGAGCTGGTCGAGCACGTCGCGGGCGCGTGCCACCACCGCCTCGGGCAGGCCGGCCAGCCGCGCCACCTGGATGCCGTAGGACCGGTCGGCCGCACCCGGCGCCACCTCGTGCAGGAACACGACCTCGCCCTGCCATTCGCGCACCTTCATGGTGACGGTCGCAAGCCGCGCCAGCACTTCGGCGAGTGCGGTGAGCTCGTGGTAATGCGTGGCGAACAGGGCGCGGCAGCAATTCTTCTCGTGTAGATGCTCGATCGTTGCCCAGGCGATCGACAGCCCGTCAAAGGTCGCCGTGCCGCGCCCGATCTCGTCGAGAATGACGAAGGCGCGCTCGCCCGCCTGGTTGAGGATCGCCGCCGTCTCGATCATCTCGACCATGAAGGTCGATCGTCCGCGAGCCAGATCGTCGGCCGCACCGACGCGCGAGAACAGCCGGTCGACCACGCCGATATGGGCACGCGCCGCCGGCACGAAACTGCCCATCTGCGCCATGATCGCAATCAGCGCGTTCTGGCGCAGGAAGGTCGACTTGCCGCCCATATTAGGCCCGGTGATGAGCCAGACCTTGCCAAGGTCCTCGCCCTCATCGGCACCGATATCGCAATCGTTCGCGACGAAGGGCGCGTCGCCGCCACGCGCCAGGGCCTGCTCGACCACCGGGTGCCGGCCCGCCTCGATATCGAAGGCCAGGGTGTCGTCGACCAGCGGTCGGCAATAGTCGCGCTCGCCCGCGAGCTTCGCCAAGCCACCGGCGACGTCGAGCGCGGCAAGCGCCGCTGCCGCTGCCGAGATGGCAGTTGCATGACTGAGAATTTCCGCCTGAAGCGCGTCGAACAAGGCCTGTTCGATTTCCAGCGCGCGACCGGCCGCGTTGGCGATCTTCGTCTCCAGTTCGGCCAGCTCCGTGGTGGTGAAGCGCATCGCGTTCGCCATGGTCTGGCGATGGATGAACCGGCCCTGCATGCCTTCGCCGGTCAGCGCCCCGGCGTTGTTGGCGCTCACCTCGATGAAATAGCCGAGCACATTGTTGTGCCGGATCTTCAGCGATTTGATCCCGGTTTCCTCGGCATGCTGCGCCTGCATCTGCGCGATCACCTTGCGGCTTTCCTGCGACAGTACCCGCAATTCGTCGAGCTCGTCGTGATAGCCGTCGGCGACGAAGCCGCCATCGCGCCGAAGCAGCGGCAACTCCTCGTCCAGCGCCTTCTCCAGATGCCGCGCGAGATCCTGAGGCGCATCGGCGAGCGCCTTGCGCGCCATCTCGATCTCTTCGGGTAGCGCGCCTTCGAGCAGGGCGGCAATCCTCGCCACGCCGGTAAGACCCGCGGCGATGGCACCCATGTCGCGCGGGCCGCCGCGATTGAGCGAAAGCCGTTGCAGCGCGCGGGCCATGTCCGGGCAGTTTTTCAATTCGCCCGCAAGTTCCCGGCAAAGCCGGTCGTTGTCGACCAGATGGCCGACCGCGTCGTGGCGCCGGCGAATGGCTGCCGGGTCGGTCAGCGGGTTCATCAGCCGCTCGGCGAGCAGCCGGCTACCCGGCGCGGTCGCGGTGCGGTCAATGCTGCGCACCAGCGCGCCCTCGCGCTCGCCCGAAAGTGTGCGCACCAGTTCAAGATTGGCTCTCGTCGCCGCGTCGATGAACATGGTGCCGGCCATGTCCTCGCGCAGCGGCCTCGCCAGCGCCGGCCTTTCGCCGATCTGGGTCTTCTCGACATAGGCGAGCACCGCGCCCGCTGCGGCGAGCTCCGCGCGACCGAACTCGCCGAACGCGTCCAGCGTCGCCACGCCGAAATATTTCTTCAGCCGGTCGGCCGCCGCCGCGCTGTCGAAGCTGACGGCCGGTTGCGGCGAGACCGCTGCCGAAAGCCCGTCCAGCGCCTTGCGGATCGCATCGTCGGCGAAGGCCGTGTCGGCGACGATGATTTCGCTCGGTTCGATGCGCGCGAGGTCGGCGCCGAGCTGTCGCGGCGAGGTGGCGCAGACATGGAAGGCGCCGGTCGAAAGGTCGATCCAGGAAAGCGCCAGTTCCTCCCGCCCTTCGCCGGGACGCACGCGCGCCAGCGCGGCAAGGAAGTTGGAGCGCGACGGGTCGAGCAGCTTTTCCTCGGTGATCGTGCCCGGCGTGACGAGGCGGGTGACGTCGCGGCGCACCACCGCCTTGGCCCCGCGCTTCTTGGCCTCGGCCGGATCCTCGGTTTGTTCGCACACCGCGACGCGATGGCCGAGCCCGATCAGCTTCTGCAGATAGTCTTCGGCGGCATGGACCGGCACGCCGCACATCGGAATGTCTTCGCCCAGATGCTTGCCGCGCTTGGTCAGCGTGATGCCGAGCGCGCGCGAGGCGATCTCCGCGTCGTCGAAGAAAAGCTCGTAGAAATCGCCCATGCGATAGAACAGCAGGTAATCCGGATTGGCGCCCTTGATCTCGATGAACTGCGCCATCATCGGCGTCGGCTGCTGCGCCGAGGCCTGCCCGCCCGCCGAAGAGCCCTCCGCCGTGCCTTCTCCTGCCGTTCTGTCCGCCAAATCGTCCAATTCCGTTGGTTCCGGTCCCTGTTCGAGCGGCCTGCATGCGCCCGCGCCAGCCTGATGGATGGGGCGAACCTAGCATAATCGCAAGCGCTGCCCCGCCATTGGCGGCATCGTGTTGGAAATCTCCACAGAACATGCAAGAAGATTCGGCAACAGGATCAAGTGGCCGCGAGGACGGTCGCGCGATCGGCAAACCGCCGCGCATGGGACGGCGGAGGGAACTCGGGAGGAAGCAATGTCGGCAAGCGACAGGACCGCCGACGGCAAGAAGTCGGTCGCCCCTCAGGGAGCGCCCGTGACGGGCCATCGTCCACTCGTCTCGACGGAGGAGGCGCTGGAGTTCCATCGCCGCGGTAAGCCGGGCAAGCTCGAGGTCACGCCGACCAAGCCGATGGCGACGCAGCGCGATCTGTCCATGGCCTATTCGCCGGGCGTGGCCGCGCCGGTCAAGGCGATCGCCGAGGATCCTGATTCAGCCTTCGACTACACGGCGCGCGGCAACATGGTCGCGGTCATCTCCAACGGCACGGCCATATTGGGGCTGGGCGATCTCGGCGCGCTGGCTTCCAAGCCGGTGATGGAGGGAAAGTCCGTCCTGTTCAAACGCTTCGCCGATGTCGACTCCATCGATCTCGAGGTCGACACGAAGGACATCGACGCCTTCATCGCGGCGGTGCGCTATCTCGGTCCCTCCTTCGGCGGCATCAATCTGGAGGATATCAAGGCGCCCGACTGCTTCATCATCGAGCAGACACTGCGCGAGATGATGGACATCCCCGTCTTCCACGACGACCAGCACGGCACCGCGATCATCGCCACCGCCGGCCTGATCAACGCGCTGGAACTGACCGGGCGCGACATGAAGACGACGAAGCTCGTCTGCAACGGCGCCGGCTCGGCCGGCATCGCCTGCGTCGAACTCGTCAAGGCGATGGGCTTCAATCCGGAAAACGTCATCCTGTGCGACACCAAGGGCCCGGTCTACAAGGGGCGCGAGGAAGGGATGAACCAGTGGAAATCGGCGCATGCGGTTGAGACCGATGCCCGTTCGCTGGCCGAGGCGCTCGAGGGCGCCGACGTCTTTTTCGGCCTCTCGGTCAAGGGTGCGCTGACGCCCGCCATGGTCGCCACCATGGCCGACAGGCCGATCATCTTTGCCATGGCCAATCCCGATCCGGAGATCACGCCGGAGGAGGTCGCCGAGATCCGCTCCGACGCGATCATGGCGACGGGCCGCTCCGACTTCCCCAACCAGGTCAACAACGTCCTGGGCTTCCCCTATATCTTCCGCGGCGCGCTCGACGTGCGCGCCACCACCATCAACGAGGAGATGAAGGTCGCCGCCGCGCATGCGCTGGCGCGGCTCGCCCGCGAGGACGTGCCCGACGAAGTCGCTTCCGCCTATCGCGGCCAGCGCCCGAAATTCGGGCCCAACTACATCATCCCCGTGCCCTTCGATCCGCGCCTGATCTCCGAGATTCCGCCCGCCGTTGCGCGCGCGGCCGCCGAAAGCGGCGTTGCCCGGCGCCCGATCGTCAATCTGGATGCCTACAGCCTCGAACTGTCGGCGCGCCGCGACCCGATCGCCTCGACCCTGCAGCGCATCTACGAGCGCGTGCGGCGCAACCCCAAGCGTATCGTCTTCGCCGAAGGCGAGGAGGAACAGGTGATGCGCGCCGCGATCGCCTATGCCAATCACGGGCTCGGCACCGCCATTCTGGTTGGCCGTGACGGGCAGATGGAGGAAACGGCGGCGGCCGCCGGCATCGATCTCGACCGGCCCGGCATCGAGATCGTCAATTCGCGCCTGTCCGACCGCAGCGCCGACTATGCCGATTTCCTTTATTCGAGGCTGCAGCGCGAAGGTTATCTGTTCCGCGACTGCCAGCGCCTGGTCAACACGGACCGCAACATCTTCTCGTCCTGCATGGTCGCACTGGGCGACGCCGACGGCCTCGTCTCCGGCGTCACGCGTAACTATTCCACCGTGCTCGATGATGTGCGCATGGTCATCGATCCGATGGCCAACCACCAGGTGATCGCGGCGACCATCGCGATCACGCGCGGGCGCACGGTCATCGTCGCCGACACCGCGATCACCGACATGCCGGATGCGCCTGAACTCGCCAACATCGCCTGCGAGGTGGCGGGCTTTGCGCGCTTCATGGGTTACGAGCCCCGCGTCGCCATGCTGGCCTATTCCACCTTCGGCCACCCGGCCGGCGAGCGCTCGCGCAAGGTTCGGGAGGCCGTCGAACTGCTCGATGCGCGCGGTGTCGATTTCGAGTATGACGGCGAGATGGCCGCCGATGTCGCGCTCAATGCCGAGAAGATGGCGCTCTACCCGTTCTGCCGGCTCACCGGCCCGGCCAATGTGCTGGTCATGCCGGCGTTCCACTCGGCGTCGATCTCGACCAAGATGATGCAGGAACTGGGCGGGTCGACCATCATCGGGCCGATCCTGGTCGGCCTCGAAAAGCCGGTGCAGATCGTGCCGCTGGGCGCGCGCGATACCGACATTGTCAACATGGCGGCGGTCGCCGCCTACAGTTCGCGATAGCCGGGGTCAGGCGCGCTCCGCCGCGCGACGCCCGGCATCGGCGCCGTAATAGCTGACATAGCGCGGATTGAGCTGCGACACTGGCAGGATGACCAGCACGTCGGTCGTCTTGAACTGCCGGTCGATCACCGCCTCGGATGCGAACCATGCGCCGAGCCTGAGATAGCCCTTGATCAGTGGCGGTAAAGCGTGCAGCGCACGCTTCATGTCGAGTGTGTCGGCCGCCATCCGGGCCATCGCAACGCCGCGCCCGGGCTGCGCGCGCACCTGCCATTCGGCCGGCGGCGCGGCATGATGGGCGAGAAAGGAAAGCGGCTCGGCCAGAAGGTCGGGATCGGTGCCCTCGAATGAGGCGCAGCCGATCATGACGTCGACCTTGTTCTTCAGCACATAGGCCCAGCATCCCTGCCACAGCAGTTCGACCGTGCGCTTGTTGCGCCAGGGCGGCAGCACGCAGGACCGGCCGAGTTCCATGAAGTTCAGATGCGCCTGCCGGGCCATCAGCGGCGCGATGTCGAATTCCGTGCCTGTATAGAAATCGACGCCCGCCCGGTCGGCATTATCGCCGGTCAGGAACCGGTAGGTGCCGACGATCTTGCCGTCCGGCGAGGGTGAGGCGGCATCGATCTCGGCGTCCTTCGCATCGCGACCCTCACCCGAGGCATGGTCGAGAACCAGTAAATGATCGCAGGCACGGTCCCAGCGATCCGCGTCGCGGCGCAGCAGCCGCGTCGTCGCGCCGGGCTGCGCGGAGCCTTCCCGATAGAACACGTCGTAGCGCAGTGCCTGAGCGGCGCGGATCTCCGCCTTCGTGCGCGCAAGCCGCGTTTCCAGTGCGCCCAGCCGGCCGAGCGCCGGGGCCAGTGGATCGAGCGGCGCCTTCCATTGCAGCGGATTGCGAAATGCCTTGCGCAGACGTGAGCGCTTCTCCGGGGCAGGGTTGCCGAAGGGTACGTTCTCGCGTTCCAGGAGGGTGGTCATGGCTTCTTCATGCGGGTTTCGCGCGGGCGGCCCACGCTGGAGGGGAAGCGGATCGCGAGGCGCAATCCGGCCGGATGGCTTTGGCAGATTTGCGCGACAAATCTGTGACAGCCGGCCTGCCGGCCTGCACCGTTCAGGCCAGCTCGCGCAGGATATCGACGATACGCGCCGGCGCAACCGGCTTGGACAGGAAACCGTCCGCCCCGGCCTTGCGGCACGCGGCGCTGGCGTCTTCCTGTTCATCGGCGCTGAGCGCCAGGATAGGCGTTCTGACGCTCTTCGACCCGGTCTTGTCCGCTCGCTCCTCGAAACCACGGATCGCCTTGATGGCGTCGATGCCGTCCATGACCGGCATGTGCAGGTCCATGAGCACGAGGTCGAAGCCGCGTCCGCCTCTCGCCGCCTTGCGGAACGCGTTGACCGCCTCGCGCCCCGTGCGGGCGAGGGTGACCGACTGGCCGGCGCGTTCCAGCACCGTGCGCGCCAGAAGCGCGTTGATCTCGTTGTCCTCGGCGAGCAGGACCTTGTGTCGCGGCAGCGTCTCGCCCGGCCGCAGCAGGGAGCGCGGGCGTTCGTCGTGTGCCTCGTTTTCCTCGGAGGCGGTGCCTTCGCCCAGCACGCGCAGCAGCGAATTGCGCCGTACCGGGCGCACCAGATAGGCGTTGAAACCGCCGTCCAGATAGTCCTGGAGATGCGCGCGGTCGCCAGGCTTCACCAGAACGACGGAGAAAGGTTTCGTCCGCATCGTCGCCACAAGGCGTGCCAGCGAACGCACCGGATCGCGCGAGACCGCGGCGTCCATGATCACGACATTATGCGGTTTCCCGTCGCGCGCCTGTCTCGATCGCCCAGCCGCCTCGCCGAGCCGGGTGACATGTTCCGCCTCGCCGCCCGCCGTTGCGATCGATTCTGCGATGGCCGCCCCCTCGATCCGGCCCGGCGTGACGACCAGTGCGTGGCGCCCGGCAAGCCCTGCGGCGTCCGGCAAGCGACCGGCTTCCGCGCCCTGCACATCGAGCGTGAAACGGAACAGCGCGCCTTCGCCCTGCGTGCTCGCCACGCTCAACTCACCGCCCATGATCTCGACGATGGCCCGCGAGATCGACAGGCCGAGCCCGGCCCCGCCATGCTTGCGCGTGGTCGCGGAATCGGCCTGCTCGAACTCGCCGAAGATGCGCGCGAGATCGCGCTGCGAAATGCCCGGTCCCGTATCTGTGACCGTGAAATCGAGGCGCACCATTGCCGGGGTCTCGGAAGCTCTTGCCGCAAGCCCCACGGCGACCCTGACGCCTCCCGCCTCGGTGAATTTCACGGCATTGCCGACCAGATTGACCAGCACCTGCCTTATGCGGCCCGCATCGGCGCGCACCGTCGCGGGAAGGTCCGGCGAGACGACGCTCGTCAGTTCGATACCCTTGCCATGCGCCCGCTCGGCGAGCAGCTCGCACACTTCCTCGACGAGCTGGCCGGGATCGCAATCTTCCGTCTTCAGTTCAAACCGGCCCGCCTCGATGCGCGTGATGTCGAGCATGTCCTCGATCAGCGTCAGCAGCGAGGCACCCGACGTGTGGATTGCGTCGTTATAGGTCGACTGTTCCGGCGTCAGCCGCGTGTCGGCGAGCAGATGCGACATGCCCAGAATGCCGTTGAGCGGCGTGCGCATCTCATGGCTCACGGTCGCCAGAAAACGCGACTTCGCCGTGTTCTCCGATTCGGCCTTTTGCCTTGCCGCTTCCAGCGCCTGTTCGGCAAGCTTGTGGTCGGTGATGTCGCGCGCCACCGAGCGCGTCGCGGTGAGCCCCGTCGCCTCGTCGCGGATGGGAATGTCGATCCATTTGAACCAGCGTCGGCCCTGCGGTGTGGCGAGGCATATCTCGCGTGCAGGCGCTGAAGGGTCGCTGCCAGCACCATCGAGCGGTTCGGCCCTGTCCAGAACCTGTGGCTTGAACGCCTCGCCGATCAGCGCCTTGCGTGTGCGCCCGAAGGCGGCGGCCAGCGCCTCGTTGGCGAACAGGATGCGCCCGCCCGCATCGCGGTGAATGACGAGATCGCCGAAAGCCTCCACCAGCGTGCGATAGCGCTCCTCGCTTTCGCGCAGTTCCCAGGCCTCGTCCTCAATAGATTCGGCGCGCAGCCGCGCCCTCGCGAGATCGGTGTCGAGCGTACGAAGCGCCTGCTTATGGAACTGCCAGAAACAGACCAGCGCAAGGAGGATTCCGCAGCCCGCCATGCCTGCTGCGACGCCACCGCCGACGAACGCGGCAAGACCGAGGCCTGCCGCGAGCGACAGGCTGGCAATGCCGATCAGCATTTGCGGCAGCCGGTCATGCGCTCGGATCGGTCGGGCCGGTGTTTCGAGTGAAGGCGCTTCGACGCGTCGCAAATCCGTGTGTCGCGCCGCGTTCTGCGCGGCCGGGTTCGTGTCCCCGGCTTCGCGGGGGTTCCTCCGGCGGTCTTCGCGCATCGGCGCATCGCGGCGCATGGGCGTATCGGGTTGCTTCATCGAAGGGTCGTCGCGCACCTGTTTACGCTTCCGAGTTCACGACGGAAGCTCCGGAACGGGACTAGCAGATCGACCTTGAGAAAACCTTTACCGGCGGGTGCAGCCCGCTACGCGGCGGCGGCCAGCCGCTCGCCGGCAATGCGATAGGCAATGGCTTCCGCGACATGGATGCGGCTTACGGTGTCGGCGCCGTCCAGATCGGCGATGGTGCGCGCCACCTTGAGAATGCGGTGATAGGCGCGCGCTGAAAATCGCTTGACCTCTGCGGCATCGCGCAAGAGTTGCGCGCCGGCAGCGTCCGGCTCGGCTACCGCCTCGATCAACGCATTGGGTGCGGCAGCATTGGTCGTCACATGGCTGCCCGCCGCGGCATAACGCTCCGCCTGAACCCGTCGAGCGGTTGCGACCCGCGCGGCGACGGTCTCGCTGCGTTCGGCCACGCTGGGCGCGATCAGATCGGCGGCGCTGACGGCCGGTACCTCGATGCGCATGTCGATGCGGTCGAGCAGGGGGCCGGAGATACGCGCCTGGTAGTCGGTCTGGCAGCGCGGTCCGCGCCGGCAGGTGAAGCCGGGCTCGCCGGCCATGCCGCATCGGCACGGGTTCATCGCCGCAATGAGCTGGAAGCGGGAAGGGTAGGTGACGCGGTGATTGGCACGGGCAATGGCGATCTCGCCGGTTTCGAGCGGCTGGCGCAGCGAGTCGAGCACCTGCGGCGCGAATTCCGGCAATTCGTCCAGGAAGAGCACGCCGTGATGGGCGAGCGAGACCTCGCCGGGCCGCGCCCTGATCCCGCCGCCCACCATGGCGGCCATGGAGGCGGAATGATGCGGCGAGCGGAAGGGGCGCCGGTCCGACAGCTTGCCTTCGCCCAATTGCCCGGCGATCGAGGCGATCATCGAGACTTCGAGCAGTTCGCGCGAGGAAAGCTTTGGCAGGATGCCGGGCAGGCGGGCGGCCAGCATCGACTTGCCGGAGCCCGGCGGGCCGACCATCGCCATGTTGTGGCCGCCGGCCGCCGCGATCTCGAGCGCGCGTTTGGCCGTCTCCTGTCCCTTGATTTCGGCCATGTCGGGCAGGTTCGCGGGCGCCTGGCGAAAGGCCGGCTCCGGCCGCCCGAGCACCTGCGTGCCGCGAAAATGGTTTGCGAGCGCGATCAGGCTGACCGGCGCGACGATGTTCATCTCCTCGCCCGCCCAGGCCGCCTCCGATCCGCAGGCTGCCGGACAGATCAGGCCACGCCCGAGCGCGTTGGCCCCGATTGCCGCCGGCAGCGCGCCGGCGATGGCGGCCAGGGTACCGTCGAGCGACAGTTCGCCGATGACGACGTAATCCTCCAGCATGTCGGCGGGAATGGCGCCGAGCGCGGCCATCAGGCCGAGCGCGATTGGCAAATCGTAATGGCTGCCCTCCTTGGGCAAATCCGCCGGCGCCAGATTGACCGTGACGCGCTTGGGCGGGATCGACAGGCCCGAGGCGTGCAGCGCGGCGCGCACCCTCTCGCGGCTTTCCGCCACCGCCTTGTCGGGCAGGCCGACGATGTTCATCACCGACTTGCCCGGCTGGATCATCACCTGCACGTCGACCGGCACGGCCTCGATACCCTGAAAGGCTACGGTTTTCACTCTCGCGACCATGCCTGTCCCCATCTGCCACTGCGGTTGACCGGAACCGCCTGCAACCGTTGCGCGCATTGGAACAAAAAAGGAACAGAAAAGCAAGAGCGGAATCAACTCCGAGCTTTCGTTCAAAGAAATAGCAAATATTACAAAGAATTACGTACGCGCAGATATCGCCACGCCTGTGGGCGCGTTGTGGAAAACACTACGCTGGCAAGACTATCCGATGCTGGAACTGGTCAGCGGTTCTACCGCCGTTTCTCGATCGCGTCCCAGACTGTCACCGCTATGTCATTGCCCGAGAAGCGCTTGATCTCGCGGATGCCCGTCGGCGAGGTGACGTTGATCTCGGTGATGAAACCGCCGATCACGTCGATCCCGGTCAGGATGAAACCGAGTTCCTTCAGTCGCGGGCCGATCGCCTCGCAGATCTCGTATTCGCGCTTCGTCAGCTCGGCGTGCTCGGCCTTGCCGCCGACATGCATGTTCGAGCGCGCATCGTCATGCGCCGGCACGCGGTTGATCGCGCCGGCCACCTCGCCGTCGACCAGGATGATGCGCTTGTCGCCCTCGCGCACCGCCGGCAGGTAGCGCTGCGCGATCAGCGGCTCGCGGAACATGCCCTCGAACATTTCGAGCAGCGCGGAGAGGTTCTGGTCGGCCTCGCCGATCTTGAACACGCCGGCGCCGCCATTGCCGTAGAGCGGCTTGACGATGATGTCGCCAAATTCGCGCCGGAATTCGCGGATCGCCTCGAAATCGCGGGTGACCAGCGTTTCCGGCATCAGCTCGGGAAACTCCATGACCAGCAGTTTTTCCGGCGCGTTGCGCACCGAGACGGGATCGTTGACGACCAGCGTCTTCGGATGGATGCGCTCCAACATGTGCGTCGTGGTGATGTAGGCCATGTCGAAGGGCGGGTCCTGGCGCAGCAGCACCACGTCCAGCGTCGAAAGATCGGTCAGTTCGCCTGCACCCAGTTCGTAATGCTCGCCCTCGACCTCCTTCAGCGTCATCGGCTCGGCGACTGCGCTGACGGTCGAGCCGCGCATGCGCAACCGGTCCGGCGTGAAATGGAACAGCTCGTGGCCGCGCGCCTGCGCCTCCAGGCACAGCGCGAAGGTCGTGTCGCCTCGAATGGAAATGGTCGAGACGTGGTCCATCTGGACGCCGATTATCAGCCCCATGGCCTGGATGCTCCCTTGCAAGATGTCACGCTTTCAATAGGGCGGGGAGGGGCCGCTGGCAACGTCGTGCGGCGGCGCGAAACGCATTTTTGGCGGAACGTTTTTCCAGCGAGCGCCGGTTCGTCGCGGAATCAAAAGGTGCAGTCGCCCGCATGCGCGGAAACGCGAACCAGACAGAAAAGTGCCCGCAGAAAGCCGCGGCGTCAGAAGGCATCTTCGAAATGGACGGGCCAGCGCCCCGGCCGCACAGCGACGATGTCGAAGCGCCAGGAAAGCCGGTCGGCATCCTTTTGCCGGCCGATCCAGAGCTCCGCTGCGTTGGCGATGCGACGCTGGGCCTCAAAACTCACGGCATCGACCGCTTCGGTGGCGCTCGGCCGCGCCTTGACCTCGACAAAGGCGATGAGTTCGCCCTTGCGCGCGACGATGTCGATCTCGCCGAGCTTCGTGCGGTAATTGCGCGCGACGATGCGATAGCCTTTCAGCCGCAGCGCCAGCGCGGCCAGCCATTCCCCGCCGCGTCCCTTCTTCAGTGCCCGGCGTCGGGCGTCGCGTTGCCCCTCCCGCGCCAACTTCGCATCATGGTGCGCATGACGGTCCGTCATCGTCCGGACCTGCTCCCGGTTTTGTTCCCGGCGCTGTCGGCCAGTTCGAGCGCGCGCCGGTAAAGATCGCGGCGCGGCAGGCCGGTCAGGTCGGCCGCCTCCGCCGCCGCCCGGCTGACGCTCGTCGTGGCGAGCAGTTCGGTGAGCAGCGCGTCGGTGTCAAGCGCGCCGTCATCGTCCTCGTCCGGCGGTGCGACCACCAACACGATCTCGCCCTTCGTCTTCACGTCGCGATAGGCCTCGGCCAGTTCCGCCGCCGTCCCGCGCCGAATTTCCTCGTGCAGCTTGGTCAGTTCGCGGCACATGGCGACGCGCCGGTCGTCGCCCAGTTCCGCCGCCATGTCGGCGAGGCATTCTCCCAGCCGGTTCGGGCTTTCGAAAAAGATCAGCGTCGCCGCCACGGCCTTCAACGCTTTCAGCCGCGCCCTGCGCTTCGTCGTTTTCGCCGGCAGGAAGCCGTCGAACAGAAACGTATCGCTCGGCATGCCGCTGGCAACGAGCGCGGCGATCGGCGCGGAAGGCCCGGGGATCGGAAAGACCGGAAGCCCCTCGGCGCGCGCTGTTTCGACCAGGCGGTAGCCCGGATCGGAGACGAGCGGCGTGCCGGCGTCGGAGACGAGCGCGACACGCTTGCCCCCGCGCAGCATGTCGAGCAGCACGGGTCCGGCCTTGTCGGCATTATGCTCGTGATAGGCGCTCATGCGCGTGGCGATGCCGAAATGCTTGAGCAGCTTGCCGGTCACCCGCGTGTCCTCGCAGGCGATGATGTCGGCCGAGGCCAGTGTCTCCAGCGCGCGCACCGTCATGTCGCCGAGATTGCCGATCGGCGTTGAGACGACATAAAGCCCGGGTGCGATCTCGCGTTCGGGAAAGGCCGATCGGCCAATGATGAAACCCTGCATGCGCTTCCGTTCTTCCCGTCGGCGACCTCGTGAAGGGCGGTCCGCCGACCTTCAATCTGCGCGGTTTGCGATTGCCCCAGTTTGAATCGGCGCACGCGGCGCGCGCAAGCCGCATTCTTTCGCCGCATTTCGCGCTATTGCTGTGCGCCGTGGAACGTTGCCGCCTGATTTTGGCCGGTGATAACTGCGCGCCTGCTTTGACAATCGTGCAAACGCGCTGCTATCGGCTTGAATCGTACGAAAAAAACAAGGGCGGACGTAGGCGGGCCACGGAAAATGAGTGGCTGGAAGCGGAAATCCGTTCGGGGACTTGAGTAGATGAGCGTTGAGTTGCGGCGGACTTTCGTCAAAGGGTCCTGGCCGGCCTCTTTCGTCAGGGCAGCGTTTGCGCTGCTGGCGGGAGCGGTCTTCCTTTCCGCCTGCACGGGTTCCAATTCCAATCTCGGCGTCGACCGCACGACGGTGCTCGGCTCCCAGCCGACGCAGACGGCCCCGACGCCCAATCCCAATGGCGAGGTCTTCGGAACCGGCCCGGTACGCGTCTCGCTCCTGCTGCCGAAGACGGCGCCCGGCAACGGCGCGGCCGTCGCGCAGGAATTGCGCAATGGCGCGCTGCTCGCCCTGCAGGATTTCGGTCAGGACACGATCCAGATTGTCATCAAGGACACGTCCGGCCAGGCCGCCGGCGCGCAGGCCGCCGCCAACGAGGCCGTACTGGAAGGCTCCAGCGCCATTCTCGGTCCGGTCTTCTCGGCCAGCGTCAGCGCCGCTTCCGCCATCACCCTGCCGGCCGGCCGCACCATGATTGCCTTTTCGACCGACACCACGGTCGCGCGGCGTGGCGTCTACCTGCTGTCCTTCACGCCGCAGGACGACACCAGGCGCGTCATCAATTTTGCCCTGTCGCAGGGCAAGCGCTCCTTCCTCGCCTTCCTGCCGACGAGTTCGGAAGGGACGATCCGCGAGGGCGTGCTGCGCCAGAGCCTCGGTGCCTCGGGCGCCAACCTCCAGGTGGTCAAATACGAGCGCTCGAACGAATCGATCGAGCAGGCCGTCGCCAAGGCGGCGGCACAGCTCGATTCGGTGGACACGATCTACATCCCCGAAGGTGGCCAGATACCCAACGCCATCATGCAGAACTTCCGCCGTGCCGGTGCCAACACCGTCGGCAAGGTCGTGCTCGGTTCCGGACTGTGGGAGACGGTCAAGCTCGACGACCCGATGCTGGAAAACGCCATCTATCCCGGCCGCGACATTTCCAGTTTCGAATCCTTCTCGCAGCGCTATCAGACCGCCTACAACGTCAAGCCGAACGTGTGGGCGGGTCTTGGCTACGACGCCGTCACGCTGATCATCGAACTGGTGCGCCAGACCGGCAATTTCACCGGCTTCAACCAGGCCATGCTGGAAAACCCGCGCGGCTTCACCGGCATCAACGGCATCTTCCGCCTGCGCGGCGATGGCACCGCAGAGCGGGGTCTTGCGATCTACCGCGTGCTGGAAGGCCGGCCCGATGTGCTGTCGCCGGCGCCGAAGACCTTCTCGCGCAGCGGGATCTGACCGACTTTTTTATCGGAGCGAGTTCACCGGTTCACGCGGCGAGGTCGGCGACGATCGCGTCGAGCACGAGGAAGCCGGCGGGCGTCGCCCGCAGGCGATCCGTTCCCAGCCGCTCGAGAAAGCCCTCGCCTTCCAGGAAGGCGATCCGCTTTTCATCCAGTTCGTTGCCGGCCATCGCTGCAAAGCGTGCGCTGTCGACGCCCTCGCGCAGGCGCAGCCCCATCAGCAGCAATTCGTCGGCCGCCTCCATCGGCAGCAGCCGGGTGAATTCCTCCATGCCGTGCCCCGCCACCATGGCCGCCTGCCACCAGTCTTCCGGATTGCGCAGGGTCGCCGTTGCGCATTTCGTGCCGTCGACGGTCAGCCGTCCATGCGCGCCTGGGCCGACGCCGGCATAGTCCTGGTAGCGCCAGTAGACGAGATTGTGCTGGCACTCCGCACCGGGTGCCGCGTGGTTGGATATCTCGTAGGCGGGCAGGCCGGCTTCGCCCGTGATCGCCATCGTCAGTTCGTAGAGTTCGGCGGCGGCGTCGGGATCGGGGATCTTGATCTTGCCCCGCGTGCGCAGGTCGAAGAAGGGCGTGCCGGGCTCGATGGTGAGTTGATAGAGCGACAGGTGATCGGCCGAAAGGTCGAGCGCGTGCCGCAGTTCCTTTTCCCATTGCTCGCCGGTCTGGCCCGGCCGTGCATAGATGAGATCGAACGACATGCGGTCGAAGGTCTCGCGCGCCACGCGGATCGCGCGTTCGGCCTGTTCGACATCGTGCAGCCTGCCCAGAAAGCGCAATTGCGCGTCGTCGAAGGACTGCACGCCGAGCGACACACGGTTCACGCCCGCCGCGCGATAGGCGCGGAAGCGTTCGGCTTCCACGCTGGAAGGGTTGGCCTCCAGCGTGATCTCGGCATTGTCGGCGACGGTCCAGGTGTCGGCGACGGCATCGAGCAGCCGCGCCACGGTTTCCGGTTCCATCAGCGAGGGCGTACCACCACCGAAGAAGATCGAGGTCACGGTCCGGTCGGGCGCGAGCGAGGCCATGTGCGCGAGTTCGCGCTCATAGGCCTGCGCATAGACCTTCTGGTCCACGGGCTGGTGCCGGACATGGCTGTTGAAGTCGCAATAGGGGCACTTGGCCGCGCAGAACGGCCAGTGGATGTAGACGCCGAAGGCGTCGCGATCTGGTTCAAAGTCAGTCATCTACGGGGCGCGAGTATCAAGGCAGCGACACCTCCGAGGGTGATTACGTTGGCAACTAGCCAAAGAGCTACGAGTGAAGGCTCGACATAAGCATGGGAATTTGGGTCGGTAGCCCAGTTTTGTTTGATGTCGCAGACGCTTCGACCTGACCAAATATACCCATGAAGAAGTTTGATGGCAAAATCTAGCTGTACATATGCAGGCCAAACAAACAGGAGAAATAGCAGTAGAAAGCGGCCTCTGATACCAGATAGCCAAAACAAGATCATTCCGAATGCATAGAAAGGAAGGCTTGAAACGACGGCAAATTGTTCGTCAGCGGAGCCACCAGTGCATGTTCCCGCAAAGCGAGAAATAAGCATGATCGTAATGGCAAGAATTAGGCACATGAACCCAGCTAAGGCGAAGCGCCAGCGTCGTTTGCTCGCGAATACCGCGCTTGCGCCGGTGTTCACGCTACCGCTCCGAGCTTCGCCGTTGCAAACTTCGCGAAGGCGCGCGCCCGGTGCGACAGACCGAGATCGCCGCGACCGGCCTCCCAACCATGCTTCTCGCCCGCTTCCATCTCGCCAAAGGTCTGGTCGAAACCGTCAGGCAGGAAGACGGGATCGTAGCCGAAGCCCTTGTCGCCGCGCGGCGGCCAGACCAGCGTGCCTTCCACTTCGCCCCGGAAATATTCCGTTTCCCCGTCCGGCCGCACAAGGCAAAGCACGGCGACGAAACGGCCTTTCCGGTCGGTGGGCTCGTATGCGCTTTTTGCCTGGAGCGCGTCCTCGACCTTTTGCATGGCCATCCTGAAATCGCGCCCGCCTTCAGGCTTCTCCGCCCAGTCGGCGGTATGGACTCCCGGCTGGCCGTCGAGGGCGTCCACGCAGAGACCTGAATCGTCCGACAACGACGGCAGGCCGGTCGCCTGGCAGGCGGCGGCCGCCTTGATGTGCGCGTTTTCCTCAAACGTCGTGCCGGTCTCCTCGGGCTCATCGAGACCCAGCTCGCCGGCCGAGGTCACCTCGATCCCGAATGGCGCCATGAGGTCGCGAAACTCGGCGAGCTTGCCCTTGTTGTGCGTGGCGATGACCAGTTTTTCGAAGGTGCGCATGGCCCTGTTGATTGGTTCAGCCGGAGAGTTTCTGCAAGTCGACGAGGTGGCCGATACCCTTGCGGGCAAGGCCGAGCAGCGCGTTGAACTCGTCTTCGGAGAACGGCGTGCCTTCGGCCGTACCCTGGATCTCGACGATGCCGCCCGAACCGGTCATGACGAAATTGGCGTCCGTCTCTGCGGTCGAATCCTCGGCGTAGTCGAGATCGAGTACCGGCGTCTGCTTGTAGATGCCGCACGAAACCGCCGCGACATGGTCCTTGAGTACCTTGTCGCCGACCATGGAGCGCGACTTCATCCAGTTGATGCAGTCGTTGAGCGCCACCCAGCCGCCGGTGATCGCCGCCGTGCGCGTGCCGCCATCGGCCTGGATGACATCGCAGTCGACGGTGATCTGGCGCTCGCCAAGCGCGACGAGATCGATCACCGCGCGCAGCGAGCGGCCGATCAGACGCTGGATTTCCAGCGTGCGGCCCGACTGCTTGCCTGCCGTCGCCTCGCGCCGCGTGCGTTCGTTGGTGGCGCGCGGCAGCATGCCGTATTCCGCCGTCACCCAGCCCTTGCCGCTGCCCCTGAGCCAGGGCGGGACGCGCTCTTCCAGCGAGGCGGTGCACAGCACATGCGTATTGCCGAAACGGACCAGACACGACCCTTCCGCGTGACGCGAAAAGCCGCGCTCCAGCGTCACGGCGCGCATTTCGTCGGGTTCTCGTTTCGATGGGCGCATGCGATTCTCCTGCCTTTCTGCGATTTTGCGCGCTTGTAACGGCTCGCTTCTGGCGAGGCAAAGCCTAAATACCTTTGCGGAACGAAACCATCCGGCACGGTCTGTGTTGCACGGCGCGCCGGTCGGTCTATATTTTGTGGCGATGCGGCATCATTGGGTTCGCGTCTGACGATGCGGACGGTGTGAGCGGATAGTGTGACATGAGTGCTCCGACGGCAAGAACGGACCTGGCGAGAAACGCGATCGAACGGCTCGATCAGCGCTCGCGCGACATTTTCCGCTCCATTGTGGAGGTCTATTTGCAGACCGGCGAACCGACCGGCTCGCGTACCCTCTCGCGCACCCTGCCGATCGGGCTGTCGCCGGCGACGATCCGCAACGTCATGCAGGATCTGGAATTGCTCGGGCTGATCTACGCGCCGCACACCTCCGCCGGCCGGCTGCCGACCGAGATCGGCCTGCGCTTTTTCGTCGATTCCTTCCTCGAGATCGGCGATCTGACCAGCGAGGAACGCCAGGCCATCGAGGGCAAGGTCCAGGCCGCCTCGCAAGGCCGGACGCTCGATTCGGTGCTGGCCGAGGCAGGGCAATTGCTTTCCGGCCTGTCGCATTCCGCCGCGCTCGTGGTCACCACGAAATCCGATCTGCGCCTGAAGCATATCGAGTTCATCCGTCTCGACCCGACCCGCGCGCTCGTCGTCATCGTCGGCGAGAACGGCCTGGTCGAGAACCGCATCATTTCGCTGCCGACGGGCGTCACCGCCTCGACGCTGATCGAGGCCGCCAACTATATCAACGCCAAGATCGCCGGACGCACCATCGGCGAGGCGAAGACCGAGCTTGCCCGCCTGAAGGAGGTCGCCCGCCACGAGATCGACGTGCTGGCCGACCAACTCGTCGATGCCGGCGTCGCGGTCTGGGCGGGTACGGCGGAGAACGATCCGGCCAGCCTGATCGTTACCGGCCACGCCAATCTGCTGGGCGACATCCACACCGCCGATTCCATCGAGCGTATCCGCGTCCTCTTCGACGAACAGCGTCCGCAACTTGCCCCCGGTCGACGCATCGAACTCGACGAGCTCGCAGCGATCCTGTGAGCGCTCGACGAGCGCGACGAACACGCGCGTTCCGTCGGGGGAGAACGAGACGTTCGTCTTGGAGCGATCGGTCGCCGCGTCGTGCTCGAGGTAGCGCACCGAGCCGTCGTCCGAGTCGAAGAC
>JBHIWX010000016.1:0-58329 GCA_041987205.1 Rhizobiaceae bacterium
CGTACATCATCAAGCCCTTTTTATCGAGTTCGTGGAAATGGTCCCAGTCGGCCCAGTGCGGCACGAGGTTGGAATTGGCGATCAGCACGCGCGGGGCGTCCTCATGCGTGCGGAAGACACCGACCGGCTTGCCGGATTGGACCAGCAGGGTCTCGTCGGCCTCCAGCTCCCTGAGCGCCGCGACGATGCGGTCGAAATCGTTCCAGGTGCGCGCCGCGCGACCGATGCCGCCATAGACGACGAGCTCATGCGGGTTTTCGGCAACGTCGGGATGCAGATTGTTCATCAGCATGCGCATCGGCGCTTCCGTCAGCCAGGATTTCGCCGTGAGCTCGGTCCCGGTCGGCGGGAAGATGTCGCGTGTGTTGTGGCGTGGCGAGTTCATCGTCACCTCCGGGCGGTCTGTGTGGAAAAATCGGTGATCTCGCCCGAGAACAGGCGAAGGTGGAGCGGGCGGGCGCCCAGCCGGTAGCAAAGCTCCGCCGGCGAGGCCGCGTCCCAGACCGCGAGGTCGGCGCGCTTGCCGGTCTCGATCGTGCCGGTCCGGTCCCCGATGCCCAGCGCCGTGGCGGCATGCGTCGTGACGCCGGCAAAGACCTCGTCGGTCGTCATCTCGAAAAGCGTGCAAGCCATGTTCATGGCGAGCAGCAGCGATTCCATCGGCGAACTGCCCGGATTGCAATCGGTCGCCACCGCGATCCGCACACCGGCGTTGCGCAGCACCTGCACCGGCGGCTTGCGCTTCTCCCGCAAGGTGTAGAAGGCGCCGGGCAGCAGGGTCGCCACCGTGCCGGCCTGCGCCATCGCGGCCACGCCTTCGGCATCGAGATATTCCAGATGGTCCGCCGAAAGCCCGCCGAAACGCGCGACGAGTTCGGCGCCGCCTGAATTGCTCAACTGCTCGGCATGGAGCTTGACCGGCAGGCCCAGTTCCTGCGCGGCAACAAAGACCCGCTCGACCTGCCCCGGCGTGAACGCGATGGTTTCGCAGAACGCGTCGACGGCATCGACCAGGTCTTCTTCCGCCGCCGCACGAAGGGCGGGCAGGCAGACCTTGTCGAGATAGCCTTCCGGATCGTCGCGAAAATCGGGTGGCAGCGCATGCGCACCGAGAAAGCTGGTACGAACCCGGACCGGACGTTCGGCCTCGAGCCGCCGCGCCACCCGCAGCATCTTCAACTCGTCTTCGACCGTCAGGCCGTAGCCCGACTTGACCTCGACGGTGGTGACGCCCTCCGCCATGAGATTGTCGAGCCGGCGCAGCGCGCTTTCCAGCAACTCGTCCTCGCTTGCGGCACGGGTCGCCGCAACCGTCGAGATGATGCCGCCACCCTGACGGGCGATCTCTTCATAGCTGACGCCGGCGAGCCGCATTTCGAATTCTCGGGCGCGATCGCCGCCGAAAACCAGATGCGTGTGACAGTCGATCAGGCCCGGCGTGACCAGCCGCCCGCCAAGATCCATGGCCGGCAGGTCGGCATATTCCGCCGGCAGCTCGGCCGCGCGGCCGACCCAGGCCAGCATTCCGCTGTCGATCACGATCGTATCGGCCGGCTCCGCTCCACCGGTCTGTGCCGGCACGATCACCACGCCATTTGTCAGCACTTGCCGCATGCGCACCCCTCGTCCGCAACAGTTCGCCACTAACCCCAACCGGTCCTGGCCGGCGTTGTATCAGGCGTTTTCGGACATCCTCCTTGCCGATTTAGTACATATCTATTATTATTATGTCCAGACATAATATTTGCGGCAGCAATCAAGGATGGCACGCATGACGACCCTGTTCGCCGGCACGGCGCTCCTCGAAGAAGGCTGGTGCGACAATGTCAGGGTAACGATCGGCGGCGACGGACGGATCGCGTCCGTCGAGACGGACGCCTCGCCCGAACCGGACGACATCCGCCTCGACGACCGGATCCTGCTGCCGGCGCCCGTCAATTTGCACAGTCACACCTTCCAGCGCGCCATGGCCGGCCTCACGGAGCGGCGCAGCCAGGCCGGGCATGACAGCTTCTGGACCTGGCGGGACATGATGTACCGCTTCGTCTCGGTGCTCACGCCGGACCATGTCGAGGCCATCACGGCAATGGCGCAAATCGAGATGCTGGAGAACGGCTTCGGCAGCGAGGTCGAGTTCCATTATCTCCACAACCAGCCAGGCGGCGCACCCTATGCCGACCCGGCTGAAATGGCCGGGCGCATCGTCAGCGCCAGTGACCGGACCGGCATCGGCCTGACCCTGCTGCCAGTTTTCTATGCCCAGGGCTCGGCCAGTGGCGCCGAACTGGCCGGGGGGCAATTGCGCTTCCGCAGCGATGTCGACAGCTACGAGACGTTGTGGGCCGGCGCCGAAAGACACCTTGCCGCGCATGCAGGCCCACGCCCCGACGACGCGATCGGCATCGCACCCCATTCGCTGCGCGCGGCTTCGCCGGACGACATCGCGCGCCTGGTTGCGGCACACCCGACCGGTCCGGTGCACATCCACATCGCCGAACAGACCGGCGAGGTCGAGGAAATCCTCGCCGCCCGCAATCGCACGCCGGTCGCATGGCTTTGCGAAAACTTCGACGTGAACGAGCGCTGGTGCCTGATCCACGCGACCCACACCACGCCCGCCGAGATCGGCATGATGGCGGAGCGGGGCGCGGTGGCGGGCCTATGCCCGGTCACGGAGGCGAACCTCGGAGACGGCATTTTCCCGGCCGCACCCTTCGTGCAACTGGGCGGGCGAATGGGCGTCGGTACGGATTCCAACGTCTCCATCGACCTGCCGCGCGAATTGCGCATGCTGGAATATTCGCAAAGGCTGGCCAACCGTTCGCGCGCTGTTCTCGCCGGCAGACAGAAATCCGTCGGCCGGATGATCTTCGACGCCGCCTGTCAGGGCGGTGCAGCTGCCGCCGGCCGGGACTGCGGTGCGATCGCGGCCTCGCGGTTCGCCGACCTCTTCACCCTCGATGCCACCGCGCTCGACCTGTTCGACAAGGCCGGCGACACGATCCTCGACGGCTGGATCTTCGCCGCAACGCAGAACCTCGTCACCGACACCTGGTCCGCAGGTCGCCATGTCGTCCGCGACGGCAGGCATGTCGCGCGCAACGCGATCGAGCAGGCATACCGACGGACCATGACCGAACTGGCGGCACTGATCTGAACGGGAAACGCCGGATGAACCGCAAGCCCTTCAGAACATCGAAGCATTCCAGCGCGTTCTCCCGCCCCTGCGCTTGCTCCGGACCGGGGCTCGCCCTAGACAATTCGCCTGCCGGCCGACTCGGCGCATGCGCGCCGGGCAATGCCGATTGTCGAAAGTAGACTCGTGACCGGAACGCCCATCAACAACTGGCAGGCGATACAGGACGAAGTGCTCAGGCGCATCCATGCGCGCGAATGGTCGCCCGGCGAACTGATCCCGAACGAAAGCGACCTCGCTCGCGAATTCGGCTGTTCGCGCGCCACGGTGAACCGTGCCCTGCAATCGCTGGCCGATACTGGCCTGCTCGAGCGCCGCCGCAAGATGGGTACCCGCGTGGCGATCCACCCGGTCGGCCACGCCACCATCAAAATCCCCATCATTCGTCAGGAGATCGAGGAGCGGCACCAGCTCTATGGCTACGGGCTGGTCACCCGCGAACTGACGGAGGCGCCGTTATCGGTACGGGTGGTGCTGGACGCGGAGGAAAACGCACGCCTCCTCCATGTCGTCGCCGTGCATCTGGGCGACGGCAAACCCTATGTCGTCGAGGATCGCTGGATCAATCCTGACGTCGCAAAGGACGTGCTGGACGTCGATTTCACCGCGATCAGCGCCAATGAATGGCTGCTGCGCAACACCCCGTTCACGCGCGGGAGCATCACCTTTTCCGCTGCCGGCCTCACCGAGCGGCAGGCGGAACTTCTCGAATGCAAATCCGACGAAGCCTCGCTCGTCCTGACCCGAACGACTTGGGACCGCAGCCGTGCCATCACCACCGTGAAGCTGACCTACGCCCCCGGCTACAAGATGCACACCGACATCTGATAGGGCATCGGCATCTCGAGGCTCGGAGACGCCCTACCCGGCACCAGTCCGGCACATGCGTGGACCATTTCGATGCCACCGAATTCGGGTCGGATCGGCCGGCGTGAATTATTGCCGACCCCGTCGCTGGAGTGGACAGGCGGGGTTGCCGCGCCGACAATTCGTGAGATCGATTTGACAGATGCCATCTTGATTCAGGCGGGAAATCAGCGGTTCAAAACCACCCAGAGCGAAGACGATACCGTTGGCGCGGTCGCCTGTCGGCGCATCCGCTCGCACATCGTCAACGGGCACCTGAAGCCGGACGGGAAACTCGAGCTCGACCGCCACAAACGCGCATGACGTGGTGAATGCGTCAGACTATCCGTTGTTGCTTCCACTCCGTGCAAAAATGTTTCCCGGCATTGCCTTGTTTCCCGACCACCCTCAAGCTGCGAAAGTCGGTTTTTCCGAAGAAGGACACCCGAGCGCCGACACCGGGGTGAAGGAGGAGAGAGCCATGAAATTCGTCGTTCATTGCATCGATCACGAGGGGAAGGTCGAGGACCGGCTGGCCCATTACGATGCCCACAAGGCCTATCTCTCTCAGGGGGCCGTCGCGAGTGTCGTTTCCGGCCCCCTGCTGGCGCCGGACCATGAGACCATGATCGGTTCCCTGTTCATCGTAGAGGCCGACGACATCGAAACCGTGCGCGACTTCAATGCCGGCGATCCATTCGCCAAGGCGGGAATCTGGAAGACCGTCGCCATCCACCCCTTCTCGATGCGTGTCGACAACAGGAGCTGAGCCATGCAGGATTTCGTCTACAACGCCAATCCGGGTCGCGTGGTGTTCGGACGGGGAACGATCGACCAGCTTGCCGGCGAGATCGAACGGCTCGGGATCGAGCGGGTGCTGCTGCTGTCCACGCCGCAGCAACGCGACAGCGTCCACAAAATCGCCGGCGGGCTCGGCGAGCTGTCGGCTGGCGTGTTCAGCGAAGCGCGGATGCACACCCCGACCGATGTGACCGAAAAGGCGCTGGCGGCCCTGCGCGAAAGTGGTGCGGATGGCGTGGTTGCGGTCGGCGGCGGGTCGACCATCGGGCTCGGCAAGGCGCTGGCGCTGCGCACGGACGTACCGCAAATCGTCATCCCGACCACCTATGCCGGATCGGAAATGACGCCGATCCTGGGCGAGACGGCCGATGGCGTGAAGCGCACGCAGACCAGCCCGAAGGTCCTGCCCGAAACCGTGATCTACGACGTGGACCTGACCATGACCCTGCCGGCCGGCATGTCCGGCGTCAGCGGCATGAACGCCATCGCCCACGCCGTCGAGGGCCTGTACGCCAGAGAGGCCAATCCGATCATCTCCCTGCTGGCGCTAGAAGCGGTCGCTGCGCTGTCTGATGCGCTGCCCAAAATTGCGCGCAATCCCGAGGATGCGGATGCGCGCGGCAATGCCCTTTACGGCGCATGGCTATGCGGCACCTGCCTGGGCGCGGTCGGCATGGCCCTGCATCACAAGCTCTGCCACACACTGGGCGGAACCTTCGACCTGCCGCACGCGGAGACCCATACCATCGTCCTGCCGCATGCGCTGGCCTACAACGCGCCGGCCATTCCCGAGCAGATGAAACGGCTCGGCAAGGCGCTGAACACCTCCGATCCGGCCCTGCGGCTCTTCGAGGTCGGCCGGGAGATCGGCGCACCGGATGGGCTGAAATCGATCGGCATGCCGGAGGACGGGATCGACCACGCCGTCGAACTGGCGCTCGCCAATCCGTACTGGAATCCGCGCCCGCTCGAGGCCGAGGGTCTGACGGGCCTTATCACCCGCGCCTACAACGGATCGCCGCCGCAGAGCTAAGCCTTGCGGCGCAGGACGAAGTCGAATGCCGCTTCCCACGGGCAATCCGGATCGCCGGTCTCGCGGAAATCGACGATCAGCGATTGCTTGACGCCGAAGACGGCATCGCTTTCCAGATAGCCGTCGCCCGCCACGAAAATGTGGGTGGTGACGCGATCGTACCCGTCGGCGCCGACGAGGAAGTGCATGTGTGCGGGCCGGTAGGGGTGGCGGCCGAGATGGCCGAGCATCTTTCCGACCGGGCCGTCATCGGGGATCGGATAGGAGACGGGCTTGATACCCCTGAACCGGTAATTGCCCTGCGCGTCGGTGCGGAAGACGCCGCGATTGTTCATCGGCGGCTGAATGCCCGGCTGCTGAACGTCGTAGAACCCTTCCTCATTGTCCGACCAGACATCGACCAGTGCACCGGCGATTGGCTGGCCATCCGTGTCCAGCACGCGACCGGCATAAAGGCAGGCCTCGCCCTTGCCGTCGAGCGAGATGGTGTCACCCAGTTCACGCTCGGGCGCATTGTCGACATGGAACGGACCGAACACCGTGGTTTCCGTGGCGCCTTCCGGCGAACGATGGTTGATCGCGTCGACCAGCATCGACACGCCGAGCACGTCGGAGAGCAGGATGAACTCCTGGCGGGCATCCGAGCAGATCTGGCCGGTGCGTGTCAGGAAATCGATCGCCGTACCCCACTCGGCCTCGGTCAGCTCGACATCCTTCACGAAGGCATGAAGATGGCGCACCAGCGATGCCATGACCTCGCGCAGCCGCGGATCGATGTCCGGCGCCATACGCGCATTGACCGCCTCCACGGATCCCTCTTCGGTGAAATACTCGCTCATCTCGATCCTCCCGGAACATTCCCCGGCCTGTCCTCGGCCATGTTACAAACTGCCTGCGCGGCGAACTCAACGCAAATGCGTGCGATCCGTCCTTACCGGCTGCGCCGCCAGATGAACTGATTTTGCTTGTTTCGCAAGATTACTTCGCTGCGGGGCGACTGGCCGGGAGGCGGCCACAATCAGGCCACGGCCGACAATCCGCACGGCGCCGGTTCGACGTGACCCATCCACTGCGCGCAATGATCGATCCACTTGCGATCACAGGCCATCATTCCTCTGACGCGATGTGATAGTCGACCTGATAAGCGCGCGATCCGAATCGAGCCCGGTTCATCCCGCACCTGCAGGTGCAAAGGGTTGTTTGCATGGGCTTCAAGCGCTGCAGGTGGATGGAAAACGGAGCACAGCACGACGTCACAGGCATGGCCGACGCCGCTTTCGTCGCGGCTCGGCGTTCGCCCGGTCAACCAGGCGCTACGGCGCCTCTCGATCACCGCGGAAGGCAAGGCCTTCTGTTCCTGCGCCAGATCGATCCTGTCGGAACTTGCAGGATGCAGAGGCTTTGGTCGGGCAGGTTTCGCACGCCCCGCTACCGGGGCATCAGGCTACCGGTGCTTGTGCTTGAGCATTCCATAACAGCCCGGCGAGCAGCAAGGCCGCCGATATTACGCAAGCGAGGGTTCGGATGGAATTCCAGAAGGTCCAGCGCGGCAGATAGGTGCCTTTCCAGTAGTCGATTGCTTCTGCCGAAGAGGTTTCCATGCCGGCGAGCTTTTCGTTCATCGGCACGTTCAGGAACACTGTGACCGCAAAGCAGCCGACAAGATACACCAGCCCCGCAGACAGGATCAGGAAGCCTGCCGGGCCGCTGAGACTGATCGCGGCGTAGCCGCAAATGACCAGCGACATGGCAGCCATGCCGAGAAACAGGGTCATGAAGACCCAGCGGAAAACCTCGCGGTTGATGACCTGCATGGCTTCAACGCCGCCTTTTCCGCTCGTGAGCGACAAGGCACGCATGATGAAGTCGGAAAAGGCGAGAAAGACGCCGCCGACCAGCGCATAGGCAATGACGGCGGCCTGCATTGGAATGAGGGAATACAGGGACATCCGGAAGTTCTCCTTAGGTCGGTAGTGCCACGGAGTGAACTCTGGCGCATTCATGCCGATGGCCGTGTGTCATGTGGCGAAGGGGTAGCGTGAACCGCTCGACGAAGTCAGCCAAAGCCGGTGCCGGAAAGCGAAGAGACACAGCCCGGCAATTGCCAGTTCGAAGGCGAGTGCGCTCAAGATACTCGCCGAGGGCATACCATCGGCGATCAGCCCGACAAGCCGCCCGGCCGGAAATGCCAGGAAAACCGTCAGTGCCGCGGCAATGGATATCTGGCTCCAGGCGCCACGCACGATACCAGCCAGCATCAGGATCCCGAAAGCCGCAAGGCCCGCTCCGGGTGCCCTCAATTCGCTGAGGAGATTGGGATCGGTGCCCGGCGCAATGCCGTAGCTGGCAAAAAACGCATGCGGAATCGCCACGATGGCGGCCCCGATGGCGGTTGCCGTGATGCCGGCGACACCAAGGGCGATTTTCTGGAAAAGGGTAAGGGTCATCGTCTCATCCTCTCGCAATTCGATGGTTGGTCCGGTCAGGCTGCAACACGCCATCTGCCGGCCAGCGCTGCGGTCTTTGCGAAGTCCGTGAAATCCCGGGGCGGCCGACCCAACGCGCGCTGGACACCGTCACTCAGATAGGCGTTCCGCCCGTCCAGCGTTTCGCGGGCGATGGCGGTGAACACATCCGCGACAAATTCACCGCCTGCCTTCGTGATCTCGGCGTGAAAATCCTCGAACGAAATCGGAATATGGCGAACCGGCCGTCCGATCGCCTCGGAGAGCGCGACGGCCATGTCGGCAAAGGTCATGAGCCGCGGCCCCGTGACCTCGTAGCGCTTTCCCCTGTGTCCGTCTTCGGTCAGGGCCGCCGAAACGACATCCGCAATGTCATCGATATCGATGATCGGTTCGGCGACATCGCCACCTGGCATTGGCAACACGCCGCCAAAGATCGCATCGCGGAGGTAGCCCTCGGAGAAGTTCTGCGCAAACCATGCGGAGCGGACAATGGTGAAATCCACACCCGAGTTTCGAACCACCTCTTCGCCCAGTTGCGCATGATGCTCGCCCCGGCCGGAAAGCAGGACGAGTTGCTCGACGCCCGCTGCCCTGGCCGTTTCGCAGAGCGATTCGAGCTTGTCGACGGCGCCCGGAAAAGCGAGGTCGGGGAAGTAGGTGACGTAGGCCGACCGGACCGTGTCGAGCGCCGCCGCCCAGGTGTCCGGCGATTCCCAGTCAAAGGGCGTAATCGAGTTGCGGGCACCGCGACGAACGGCATGGCCACCCGCATCCAGTCTTGCAGCGACGCGCGAGCCGGTTTTTCCTGTGGCTCCGATAACGAGAATGGGTCTTGTATCCATCACCTTGCTCCCTGGCTTGAGTTGATGGCCAGGAAGTAGGCGCTGGAGCCTCTCTGGTATTGATCGAACCCGCCACGGTTTTGACCGGTCTTGCCAAAAAGGCGGTTCAGGAACCCACACGGTCCTTTCGATAGCTTGCCGGAGTCTGCCCCACCCAGCGCTTGAAAGCGCGCGTAAACGAGCTTTGCTCCGAAAACCCTGTCAGGAAGGCAATCTCGGCCAGGGAATGACGCTCGTCGCGTAAAAGCCCCTCGGCAAGCTCCATGCGGGTCTGTTCCGTCAGGGTCTGGAAGCTCACCCCGTGCTCGGATAGCCGGCGGTGGAATGATCTTGCGCTGAGGCCCAGCCCGCGCGCGATGCCGGCCATCTTCGGTGCGCCTTCGCTCAGCGCCTGTGCAATTGCCTTTTTGGCTTTCTCGACCAGCGATTCCTCATCGGCGATTTCAGACAGCTCGGCATCGAGATGCGAGATCAGGTAACGCGATATTCCTTCATCGCCGAGCACGTTGGGCTGCGACAATGCGGTCTGCGAGATCAGAAGGGCATCCATGTCTGCATCGAAGTGAACCGGGCAGCCGAACCAGGCCTCGTGATGTTCAAGCGTTTTGGGCGCGCGATGCCGGACATATACGGCCAATGGCGAGAAACGTACCGGGCATACCTGCCGTGCGAGAGAGACGCCACTCGCCAGTGTGGCTTCGTTCGAAAGCCGCATTCCGAGCCGACGTGGCCCCGACCTGTGCAGTATGAACAGCATGCCGCGAGGATGCGGTCGCAATTCGTATTCGACGACGCTTGTCCAGAGGCGGGCATACCGCTCGACCCGGGAATAGGATCCCCGCAGGTCGACCGCAGCCTTCCACGCCAGCCCGAGGGCACCATATTCGTCGCAGCGCATCGAGGCGCCTACCCGGATGGGCAGGTCTGTCGCTTCGGTTTTCCCGGCGATACTCTCCAGCAGTTCGTAATAGACGGTGTCCGGGATCATCACCTTTGGATCCCACGGGCCATGGGGATCCAGACCAATCTCGGACAGCAAGGCGGCGCCATCGACGCTATCGCCGGTAGCAGCAACCATTTTTCGCGCGAACAAGGAGGTAATATAGCCCATCGGCGACAGTCTAGACTGTGATCCGCCGACCTCAAAGCAGGCTGACAGGGCCGGCTGGACATCGAGCGCATTGCTCGAGACCCTGTAATGGAAAGGAGCGCGCTCGTTTTACGCGGACAGTTCTATTTCGACATGCGCCAAGGACCGTTCAATGAACGGCCGCGTACATGATCTTTTCTTCGGTCGCTTCCGTGATATCGAATTCCTCTACGACCCGCCCCTGTCGCGCCACCAGAATCCGGTCCGAAAGATTCAGGACCTCCGGCAGATAGGAAGAAATCACCACCACCGCCGCGCCGGCATCGGCCAGTTCCTCGATGATCGCGTGGATCTCCGCAATCGCACCCACATCCACGCCACGGGTCGGCTCGTCGAATATGACAAGCGAAGGCGCCTGTATCAGCGATTTGGCGATCACGACTTTCTGCTGATTGCCGCCGGAGAGCTCGATGACACGGGAGTTTTCGTTGATGGCCTTGATATTGAGGGACTCGATCCATGCCGCTGCCTGGCGCCGCGCATCTGCCATCGACATCAGGGATACCGGGTTTGCACCCTGAACGAGTTTTCCCTGAAAGATGTTCTGGGCAATGTTCATGGTATCGAACAACCCGTCGAGTTTGCGGTCTTCGGTGATGTAGGCGATCCCCCGGTTCATGGCCTGGCGCGGGACGCGAAACCGTTCGGGCTTGCCGCGCACGCGGACCCGGCCGCCGTGGAAGAAGTCCCTCTTGAGGACACCCGCCGCGATCTTCATCATTTCGGTGCGCCCCGCCCCGACAAGGCCGAACAATCCCGTGACCTGGCCTGCGAAAACCGAAAGCGTCGCGCTGCGCACAGCCTTGCCCATCGACACGTTTTCCAGGGCCAGGACTTTTTCGCCCGGTTCGCGCGCTGAACGCAGGGAGGACGCACTACCGTGGATCTCTTTCGTGAGTTGCCGCCCGACCATGGCCTGAACAATGCTCTGACGCGTGAAGTTGGCAGCGCGATCGGTGACGATGAGCTCGCCATCACGCAGCACGCTGATGCGATCCGCGTGCTCCAGCGCTTCCTCGAGCGCATGCGAAATGAAGAAGATTGACGCGCCTTCCTTCTTCAGCCGTGAAAGCAGAACGAAGAAATGCTCTTTTTCTTCAGGCGTCAGCGTTGCCGTGGGCTCGTCGAAAATGAAGATCCTGGCCTTGTGGTGAACGGCGCGGGCAATTTCCACCATCTGCTTTTTCGCCGCGCCGAGTGTCGAGACAAGGGCCGTCGGCTCGACATGGAAATTGAGGCGCTGCAAATGCTGCTGCGCCTGGATATTGATGCCCCGCAGCCGGTTGAAGAAGCTCTCATCGCCCAGAAAAATGTTCTGCGCGACATTCATCGAAGGCACCAGATTGGTCTCCTGAAAGACCATCGCCACGCCTTCATCCATGGCCTCGGCGGGGCTGCCAAAACGTTTGATTTGCCCGTCCAGAAGCAATTCACCAGACGTCAGGGGATAAAGCCCGGCCAGTATCTTGGTCAGCGTCGACTTGCCGGCCCCGTTCTCCCCAAGCAGCGCATGGATCTCACCCTGTTCGAGCGTGAGGTTCACATCCCGCACGGCAGGATTGCCGCGAAAAGCCTTGGTGGCCTGGCGAAACTCCACGACCGCTGTCAATTCCGCCTCCCTTTCTGGTCGGGCTGTTCCGCCGAGGGCAGCTTCAGCAACGCGCCCGCCCCTTTGCTCGCGGCGAACACGCCAAGATCGGTCTCAACGACAGCGGTAATGCCATGCACGTGCCCGTCTGCCCGGCTGTGCCAGCTCTTCAGCGGCCGAATTGCCTCGTCGCATTTGACGACAAGGCCGTAGGAACTGGAGGGCGCCCAGGGTTTGAGCGCACCCATTTGTCGAACGCTACCCTGTTGAAGCGGATGATCGTAATGGTCCGACGCACCGAGCGCGGGCGCCACCCATTCATCGGATGGGACGCTGGCCATCATGTCTCGCCTGAAGCCGTCTTCCCGAAGTACGAATTCGAACAATTGGCGTCGCGGAGCAAACAGGGCGAGCCAGTATCCGCCATCCAGTGCAGGTGTCAGTCGTGCTGGATAGGCAGGAAGATCGTCCAGCAGGGTTTCCATTGAGGTTCCGCCGGAGGGACTGATCGCGACAACCCTGTGGCGCCAGGCTTCGGTCACCATCAGTCGACCGTCTTTGTGAATCGCAATGCCATTGGGATAAGCCAGCCCATCGGCAACCATGCGATGCTTGCCTGTCTCCGGGTCGAGCACGAAGACGCAGCCGGACCTCCCGTGCTCCATCAGATCGCGCTTCCATTCCCCCGCACCGTTGCGGGTGGAACCCACGCATATCGCCAGCTCACCGCTCGGCATGATCGTGGCCGCCGTCATGCATGCCGACCATTCGTCCGGCAGTGCGATGCTCGCGAACTTGCCCGGCGCGCCGACAAGCACGCCTTGTCCAGGCAAACCCACGGCAAGACCGTTTTCGCCGATACGGGCAACGAACCCGATATCTGCGTCAAAACCGGCAACCTGTTGGGCTTTTCCCGGTCCGGGCCTCAAAGGCACCTTGTAGAGCGAAGTGCCGGCACTGACGAACAATCCATCGTCAGCCGGCGCGACATCGTCGATACCGGCGAGCGCGGCAATGCGTTCGGCATTTTCGAGACCAGTATTCGGCTTGAGCACGCCATCCATGGCGGGCACGGCGACGCCGGCATCGCCGCGGGAAAACACGCCGCCTATCCACTGTGCGAAGCCGACCATCAGTCCTGCCCCCAGTAATCCTTGTGGATCGTCCAGTCAGGGTCGGCGTTCTCGATGCGGACACGCCCGATCCGGTTGTTCGATACACCGCCCAGATAGAGCCAGCCTCTGTCCTCGCAGGTCGAGGTGACGGAGGGATGGTTCTCGCCGGCCTGGTCCCAGTAGCTGTCGATCAGCTCGCCGTCGCCCGATACCTGCAGGACACAGCCGCGATTGATGTTCGGGAACATCCACTCGTCCGATGCGATGCGCTTGGCCATGCGCTTGCGAAATCCCGGCCGGCGCATGGCAAGGTCGAAGGTTCTCGTGCGCATGCCCAAAAGCGCGACCCAATAGGTGCCATTGGACCCACGGTTGATGTTGTCCGGATAGCCGGGAAGGTTGTCCATGAATATCTCGACCTGCCCCTTCCTGGGGCCATCGAACCAGTAACGGCTGATGCGACATGCCCATGTCTCGGCAAACAGCAGCGACTGTCCATCGCGGCAGATCGTGATCCCGTTTGGAAAGATCAGGTTGCGCAGGATCGTGCGCGTATTTCCGGTCCTGGGATCATGGCAGATCAGCCTTCCATTGCCGCGCCCTTCCAGCGCGTCGACGGCCCATTCCGACATGTCGTAACGGACGGTCGCTTCGCTGAAAAACACCCTGCCGTCCGGCGCGATATCGAGATCGTCCGGCAGGCGCAGACGTGAGTCGTCGATGATGGAAAGAACGCTTCGATTGGTCTCGTCGGTGACTTTCTCCGCATGCCCTGAAGGTGTGACCCGATAGACGCCCATGCCACCGACACAGGTCAGCAGGTCTCCATTGGATGCAAAGGACAGCCCGAGCGGATGGCCGCCAATCCGGGCGAAAATCTCATGGCGCGTATAATCAGGGCCAAAAAACCGAACGATGTTGCCGTGCCGCGTGCCGGTGTAGAGATGTCCTTCCCTGTCGAGAATGACGTCCTCCGGACCTTCCACATCCCCCAGCCCGATGATCTCGACACCACCGAGCTTGTCGTTGATTTCGAGATAGGCATCGTCACCGGGCCCGGGCCGCGCCAGAAGCGGCAGAAAGGTGGGCGAGACGTAGACCTTGCTGAGGATCTTTCCCCGGTTCTTTATCCATTTCCTGTCAATGAGTACCGCCGCAATCAGAACCAGGCCGAGGATTAATTGATTGACCGAGCCCGGCATGGACAGGCGGATCAGGCTGTTGGACAGGATCAGCACCAGAATTGTGCCGATGATGGCATTTCCCACCGATCCGCGGCCGCCGCCCAGCGACACGCCTCCAAGAACGACAGCGGTCAGGACTGTGATCTCGAGGCCGATACCGGTATCGGCGCCCGTGCTTCCAAGGCGTGCCGAGAAAAGGAATGCGGCTGTCGCCGTGAGAAGCCCCGACGCGACATAGGCCATGCACACCGTGAGCTTGACGTTGATGCCCGCATTATAGGCGGAGCGCCGTGCGCCGCCGACAGCACGCAGCCGCCAGCCGGGCCGCAGACGGGACAAGCCGATATGCAGGCAAAGGGCGATGACGGCGAAGATCAGGAACGAGACAGGCACGCCGACAAAATCGCCAAAGCCGATCAGATCCCACAACGCAGATGTCGGAAAGCTCCCGACGATGGCGCTGGCAAGTCTCGGGAAGATGATATCGTAGAGCGCCCGGAAGATGACGAGCGTCACCAGCGTGGTGATGAACGCGCGCAGACGCAGATAGCCGATCAGCACGCCATTCAGGAGGCCGCACACGAACCCCGTCGCCAGGGTCAGGGCAAGCGAAACCCCGATCGGCAGGCCCAGAACATTCATGCAGGTCAGGGCTGTCAGAACGCACAGGGCGAACATCGACCCGACCGAAAGATCGATCCCGCCCGACAGGATGACGAT
Source organism: Rhizobiaceae bacterium (assembly GCA_041987205.1). Classification (GTDB taxonomy): domain Bacteria; phylum Pseudomonadota; class Alphaproteobacteria; order Rhizobiales; family Rhizobiaceae; genus BOKV01. Next base: position 14,944 of record JBHIWX010000016.1, read on the forward strand.
GGTCATCGCCAGCGCGATGAGACCCATCTCCGATACCTGTCGGCCGAGATCGGCCATGTTCCCGGCCGAAAGATAGCCGGGAATGAGAATCGTCATGGTCACGAGGGCGGCCACCAAGGCCATTGCCGGAATGACATTGTCGATCCAGCTCTTGGTCAGAAGTTCTCCGAGAATCCGATCCGGAATCAGCCGGTATCGCCAGGAGAGCAGATTATCCTTGGTGGCCATCGGACAGCGCGCTTACTGAATTTCTTCAAGTGTCCAGCAATTGCGCTGGTTGACGTTGTCCTTGGTGATCATCGTCAGCGGATTGAAGTAGAGCGCCTTGTTTTCGCCCGCACCCGTCTCTGCGAGCATAAGCCGGGCGATTTCCGCGTTCAGAATGTCGCCCTGCAGCGGCACGTTGTAGCTGATGTAGAGGTCGAACATGCCATTCTCGACATTCTCGCAACCGACCCGGTTGCCCCCTCCGCTGGTCACCAAAAACACCTGGTCGCCCTTGCCCGCCTGTTCGATCGCGGACGCCGTTCCGGTGTCCTGATTGTCCCAGATGCCGATTGCACCACAAAGGTCGGGATGCTGCTGAAGCACCGTCTCCATGATGGAACGGGCTTTTTCCGGATTGTACTCCGTGGCCTGTTGCGAAACCACTTCGATCTCGGGATGCTGGTCGAGCACTTTGTAGATGCCGTCGAGCTGGAAGACATCCGAGGCGGCGGTGGGCACGCCCGTATCGATGGCAACCTTGTTCGATGAGCCCTTCCCTTCCCCGCAGCGCTCGACGACTGCTTCAGCCGCCTTCCTGCCGATTTCCGTCCAGTCGGCACCGACATAGCTGTCGGTCTGCGTATTGGATTCGAGGTTGATCTGGACAACCTTGATACCCTTCGCCTGCGCTTGCGCGAGAAGGCGCGCATAAGACTGGATGTCGGGATTGTGCGCGACGATGAGATCGGGGGCTTCGCTGATCATCGATTGCAGCGCACGGGTTCCCGCGTCGGTGCTCCAGGCAGGATCGCGAATCTCGAATTGGTAGTTGAGACGTTCGGCCTGTGCGCGCATCCGGGCTGCCCAGCCCTCGGTCAGGTCGAAGCCCATGGAAAGCGGCAGGAAGATTACCTTCTTGCCTTCAAGCGTTCCGTGAAACGCGGTGCTGCGCGGGTTTTCCAGCCCCTTGTTCTGAGCATTTGCAGAGCCGGACCAGCCAAAAGTTGCCAGTGCAGCCATCGCCGCCATGCCGATATATCCTAGTCTCATTTCCTTACCTCCCGTTGTAGTGAATGGAACGGCTCTCACAGATCTCCCTGTTGAGCAGTTTGTTCATCCCTGGGGTTGATCAGGGAATCGATGACGATCGCCAACAGCAGAACCACGCCCTTCACGAGGTTCTGGATGGTGTAGTCGATGTTGAGAATGGTCATTCCGTTCAGCAGAATGCCGACGAAGATCGTGCCAAGTATCACGTTGCGTACATGGCCGTGGCCACCGTTCAGACCGATCCCGCCCAGTACCACGACCAGCAGGATGTCGTAGATCATGGTGGAGTTGAACAGTCGGGCATTTATCGCGTTCGTGGACGACGCGAGTATGAGGCCGGCACCATAGGCAACCATTGCGCTGAGCGCATATTGGGCCACGATCATGGGCCGCATCGGTGCGCCGGTAATGCGTGCGGCTTCCGGATTGTTGCCCATCGCATAGGTTTGCCACCCGAACCGGGTGCGGCTCAGCAGCAGGTGGGCGATCACGCACAGGATGCCGAACGCAACGACGGTGACGGGAATGCCCAGGATCTGTCCACGCCCCAGCAAGGCGAACCAGTCATTGCCTGGAGGTGCATTCTGCATCTCGAGCTGAAAGAAAAAGGTTCGGCCAAGACCATAGATCACCGAGCCTGCGGCAAGGCTCGCGAATATCGGTGGAACTTCGCCAAACGCGATCAGCGCACCGATCGACATCCCCGCGGCAAGCGCAAAAAGCGCGCCGATGATCAGCGCGTACTGAAGGTCCATTCCGCCCCGAGCGAGCACGAAAGCCCAGGCGACGGATACGACCATTGTCGCAATCATCGAGACGTCGATACCACGTCCGATAACGACGATCGCCATGCCGAGTGCAAGAATACCGAGGATCGAAACGCTGCGCACCAGCGCAAGCAGATTGCCGGGTGTCAGGAAGGACGGAAGAAACAGGGCGAAACCCGCAAAGGCCGCAAGCGCCAGCAGAAGGACAATACCCTCCTGACTGCTGATCAGGCCGGTAACAAATTTGGCGGCGGGGGATCCTGTCTTCGAACCGGGCACGGACTTCAGCCTCCCGACCCGGCGAACTCGGCGAGCAGTTCCTTGGCGCGATCCACCCTGACGTCGTGCTCGGCCGCCAATCTTGCCGCAACTTTGTCGATCAGCTCCCCCTGGGCGCCGGCGACGATGGCGATGTTTCTGGCGTGCAACGCCATGTGACCACGTTGAATGCCCTCCGTGGAAAGAGCCCGCAGCGCAGCCATGTTCTGCGCCAGCCCGACAGCGACGGCCACCTCCGCCAATTCCTGCGCGCTGGTGACTCCGAGCAGCTGCAACGCTGCCTGCGCGGCAGGATGGGTGTTGGTCGCGCCGCCCACCATGCCGACTGCCATCGGCAGTTCAAGCGTGCCGACGAGATTGCCGCCCTTGCCCAGTTCCCAGTTGCTCAGCGAAGTGTAGCGCCCGTTGCGCGACGCCCAGGCGTGCGCCCCGGCCTCGATCGCACGCCAGTCATTGCCCGTGACCACGATCAGCGGATCGATGCCGTTCATGATTCCCTTGTTATGGGTCGCGGCACGATAGGGGTCGACAATGGCGAGCGCGCAAGCCTCGACGATACCCATGGCGATGCGCTCGCCGGAATATTCCTTCGTGGAGAGGGCATCGGCCGGTATTTCGACACGGGCGCGCGCCAGACGCAGATCGGCAAGGTTTGACAGAATGCGCAACCGAACTTCGCCCCGGGAGATTTCCTCTACCAGAGGCGCGACGGTCTCCGCCATCGTGTTTACCGTGTTAGCACCCATCGCGTCGCGCACGTCGACAAGCAGATGTACCACCACCATTGGCCCGACGGACGTGCGCTCGAAAAGGTGCACTTCGATGTCACGACATCCGCCACCAAGTCCCAGCAGCACCTTGTCCTTGCTGTTGGCAAGCGTGATCAGTTGATCCCGCGCCTCAAGCAGGCGCTGCCGCGCACCATGGGGGTCGTTGAGGGCAAGCACCTGGATTTGTGCCCGCATTACCGGCGTCGAACTGGAGGTATGAAATCCACCGCCGCTTCTGGCGATGCGCGCCATGTAGGAGGCTGCCGCGACCACGGAGGGCTCTTCCACCACCATGGGAATGAGGTAGTCGCGCCCGTTGATGGTGAAGTTCGTCGCCACGCCGAGCGGCAGCTCGAAAGTGCCGACAACATTCTCGATCATGCCGTTGGCGATTGCCAGGGGAAGCGCCCCGCCATGCAGCATTTGACTGCGCGCCTGATCCATGCCGGCAACATCTCCGAGCCTGAACAAACGCTCTTGTGGAGACAGATCGCGGAAGCCCTCGATCCGTGAGTTGATGCCTCGCACATCCGTACCGTTGGTAACGGTCTCCACCAGCCCTGTCCTCCCGGAATTGCTTTTCTTTTACCGACAAGCCATAGATGCATCGGACATGAAAGAAAGGTACAGTTTATAGAAACAGTTTCTCACTGTACCAGTTTCCCGGGCGGATGTTTGGATGACTCTCACTGACACTATCGTCGAGACGTTTCGAACGCGCATCCGTTCTTCTTCACTCAAGCCCGGCGACAAACTGCCCTCAATCCGCAAATCCGCGATTGAGTTCAACGTGTCGAAGAACACCGTGGTGGAAGCTTATGACCGCCTGCTTGCCGCCGGCCTGGTCTCTTCGCGGCAGGGATACGGTTTTACCGTTATCGACGCATACCGGCCCGCACCTTCTGCACGTCTCAAGCACGTAACCGAAGCCATCGATGTAGTGACCCTGCTCAGCGCGCAGCTGGAGGAGAATTTTTCCATTCGTGTAGGCGACGGGCGCCCGCCTCCTTCGTGGACGGAACAGTCCGAGGTCCGCCGTTATCTCAATCGCGCGCAAAAGTTCGGCAACATGGACAGGGATGGATATGGAAGCGCCGCCGGACTTCCAGCGCTGAGGGAAAGACTTGCTGCCGAAATCGCCCGGCGCGAAGTGGCGATCCAGCCGGATCAGATTCTGCTGACGTTCGGCGCAAACAATGCGCTCGATCTGATTGTACGCCACTACGTTGCACCCGGCGACACGGTCTTTGTCGAGGAACCCGGCTACTATCCCCTCTTCGCCAAGCTCAAGCTGGCGCGCGCCAACATCATCGGCATCAAACGCAATCCGATGGGCCCCGACATTGATGAGCTTGAGCAAAAGAGCCGACAATACGGTCCGAGGCTGTTTTTTACCCAGTCAACGGGCCACAACCCGACTGGCGGCTATACGAACCTGCCAACCGCCCATGCCCTTCTCAAGATCGCCGACCACTATGGCTTCATGGTTGTCGAAGACGAACCTTTCATCGACCTTCCCGGGATCGAGGGCACGGGCCTGATGCCGCTGGACCAACTCGACAACGTCGTTCACGTCGGCACGTTCTCCAAGACATTGTCGGCCAGCCTGCGCTGTGGCTTCATCGCGGCACGCCCGGACGTCGTCAACGATCTCGCACAGCTGAAGATGCTCACATCCGTCAACAGCTCGGGACACATCGAACATCTCGTGAATGCCCTGATGGAAGAAGGGCATTACGCAAGACATCTGAAGCGTCTCGATCAGCGGATCGCGCGGGCAACGAACAAGGTCGTCAGCAATCTCGAAAAACTCGGTCTGACCACGTTCAGCCCGCCTGGCGGCGGATACTACTTGTATCTCAATCTTCCGGACGACGTCGTGGACATCGAACTGGCAAGGGCCGGCGCCCGCGAAGATATACTCATTGCGCCTGGCAGTGTTTTTTACGCTGGGAGCCGAAACGGTCCCAACGGGATCCGGATCAACATCGCGCGCGCCGACTCGCAGAGGTTCTACGACTTTCTGCAAAGACAGATAAACCTTCGATAGGGAGCGTTTCCCGGCTTCACCTGCTTCAAATGCATGGGAGGACGGCTATTGCGAGAACTTCGACGCCCGGTACCTTGATGAACTGTTGGACGGAGAAATCTTCTACTACCCGCGCGAGGCGCGGTTCCTGATCGGACAACGGGAGGCATTCCAACACGAAACTACCGCACAGTGCCTCGGGTTACCCCCTGCCGGTTCCGGAGAGCATCGCCCCAATGGACCACGGGCCGGTCATGCACTAACAATCGGACTGGACCAGTCAGGCAAGGCTGCTCCACAGGGCTAGCTAAAGAGGCGAAGGCACACAAACCGGAGGATTGGCGCCTTTCATGGGCGCAACATGAAGGGTGGCAATGGAGACTGAACAATCGAAACGGGAACTGCACCTGGGCGAGGCGCTGCGAGGGTTGCGCAAGAAGGCCAATCTGACCCTGGAAGCTACCGCGCGACAGGCCGACGTCACCAAGGGTTACCTTTCCAAGGTCGAGCGAGGTACCTCGATTCCTTCCATCGCCGTCGTCGGACGGCTGGCCGAGGTCTATGGCGTCGAAATGGCCGAAGTCTTCCATGCTCCGGGACAAAAGGGCCCGTTCTCGCTTGTGCGCGCCAGCGAGCGCATGCCGATCAACCGCAATGGCAGCGAGTATGGCTACACCTACGAAATCGTGCCGCTCAACAAGGCGAATCCGAAGGCGGAGATTTTCTTCCTGACCTTGCCATGCATCGACCACAACATGCTGCCGAAGCTGCGCCATCCCGGCGAGGAAATTCTCATCGTTCTGGAAGGCAAGATCCGGTTCGACTTCGCCGGCACCGTCAACATTCTCGAACCTGGCGACATCATCCAGTTCGAGGCGTCCTACGACCATCTTGGCGTGGCGGTTGAGGGTGAGGAAGCCAGGGCCATGCTGGTAATCACCACCGATCCGCACGAAACCGCTCCGTCGGGCAACGGCTCGGATTCGCGGTAGATCGCGGCGCAGAATTTCTTTCCCGGTCAGACCTCGAGCCACTCGCGGCGAACGTCGTCATTCGCCTTGAGTTCGTCCGGCGTACCCTCGAATACCATCCGCCCGTGCCCCATCACATAGACACGGTGCGAGATCCTGAGGGCGATGACGAGCCGTTGCTCGACCAGCAGAATGGAGATGCCGCGTTCCGCGATACGCTGCAACAGCTCGCCGATACGCTCGACCATCTGCGGCGCCAGCCCCTCGGTGGGCTCGTCGATCATGATAAGGTCGGGATCGCCCATCAGCGTGCGGCAGATGGTGAGCATCTGCTGCTCACCGCCCGATAGCGCACCGCCCGGCGCGTCGGCCCGTTCTTTCAGTTGCGGGAACAATTCCCACGTTTGTTCCAGCCCCCAGCGGCTTTCCTTCCGGCCAGGTTTCAAACCGAGGATGAGGTTCTGCTCGACCGTCAGCGAAGGAAAGATCGCGCGTTCCTCCGGCACGTAACCGATGCCCCGGCATGCGATGTCATGCGGTTTCAGACCCGCAATCGGTGTGTTGTTGAATTCGATCTCGCCCTGTGGCACCGGATCGCCCATGATCGCTTTCAGGGTCGTGGAACGCCCGACCCCGTTGCGCCCGAGGATCGACACGATCTCGTTGTCGCCGACCTCCATGTCGACGCCCTGCAGGATGTGGCTCTTGCCGTAATAGGCGTGGAGATTCTTCACCGTCAGCATCAGGCCACCTCGGTTCCAAGATAGGCCTGCTGCACTTCCCTGTTCGCCTTGATCGCTTCAGGCACATCGGACGCGATGATCTCGCCATAGACCAGCACCGATATGCGGTCGGCGAGATCGAAGACGACGCCCATGTCGTGCTCGATCATCACCAGGGTGCGGTTTTCGCTGACCTTGCGGATGAGCGAGACGACGCGCTCGGTCTCGGCATGGCTCATGCCCGCCGTCGGCTCGTCCAGCAGCAGGATGTCCGCATTGCCGGCGATGGTAAGCCCGATCTCAAGCGCCCGCTGCTCGGCATAGGTCAGCATGCCCGCCGGCATGCGCCAGCGATCGAGCAGATTGATTTCGGTCAGGATTTCCTCGGTGCGCCGCTGCGCATCGTCGAGCGCGCCGACATTGCGCCAGAAACAATATTTGTAGCCCATCGCCCACAATGTCGCGCAGCGCACGTTCTCCCACACGCTCAGACGCGGAAAGACGTTCGTGACCTGGAAGGAGCGCGACAAGCCGCGCCGGTTGATCAGTTGCGGCGCCATCCCGCCGATCTCCTCGCCGCGCAGGCGGATCGATCCGGCGCTTGGCGTGTAACGCCCGCTGATCAGGTGGAAGAGCGTCGATTTGCCGGCGCCGTTCGGCCCGATGATGGCGTGTCGCTCACCCGTCGGGACGGCAAGGTCGACACCGCGGATGATCTCGATGGAGCCGAAACTCTTGTGCAGGGAGGATAGCTCCAGGGCGGGCTGATTCATGATCCCTCTCCTCCCGCCGTCTGGCGTGAGAGCGCAACGGCCATCGCCTCGCCATAGGCCTCCAGCGTCGCTCGTCCGGCACGCCGGAACAGCCAAAAGCCGCCTGCGAGCAGGACCGCCGCGACGACCCATGGCAAGGGCGAACTCGCGTCCAGCGCCACATGGGCGAAGGACATCTGCGGCCCCTCGGGCGCATTGACGGTGAGTTGGAAGCACATCTCGATGACCAGGCTCAGACCCGCCAGTGCGATGAAACCGGTCGCGAAGGACAGGGCATACCAGGGCAGCACCTTGTGGAACAGATTGGCGCGGACCAGCGGCATCTGCCGCGCCAGCAGGCCGGCGATACCGTCTGGCACGAACATGACGATGACGATGAAGAGCAGGCCGAAATAGAGCTGCCAGGCGCCGGTGATGTCACTCAGCATGACCTGCAGATAGGTCACTAGAATGGCGCCGACGATCGGCCCGGCGAAGTTCCCGACACCGCCGATATAGGTCATCAGCACCACCGCGCCCGACTGCGCCGCCCCCATGGCGGACGAGGTCACGATTTCAAAATTCAGCGCTGTCAGACCGCCGGCAATGCCCGCGAACAGCCCGGCCATGGAAAACGCCATGAAACGCACGGTCGTCATGTTGTAGCCGATGAAGGCCGCGCGATCGGGATTGTCGCGCACCGCATTGCAGATGCGCCCGAACGGCGTGCGGGTGAGCGCATACATCGCCGCCATCGAAATGAAGCACCATGCCGCGATCAGGTAGTAGACCTGTATCTGCGGCCCGAAGCTGATGCCGAAAATCTGCAACACCTTGGTGCGGTCGACCGAGATGCCTTCCTCGCCGCCGAACACATGGCGCAGGATCAGCGCGCTCGACGACACCAGTTCACCGATGCCGAGCGTGATCATGGCAAACGCGGTTCCGGAGCGTCGCGTCGACACCGCACCGAAGATGATGCCGAATAAAAGCCCTGTCGCACCGCCGACCAGCGGAAACACTTCGAGCGGCAGCGGCGCATCGGCGGCACGTACCGTGTTCATCGCATGCGCGGTGATGAAACCGCCGAGCCCGAAAAACACGGCGTGACCGAAGGACAGCAGACCGGTCTGGCCGAGCAACATGTTGTAGGAGAGCGCGAAGACAATCATGATGCCCATCAGGCACATGGTCGAGATCGCAAGCCCCGAATTGAAGATCTGTGGCAACGCGACGAGCACGACGGCGAGGACAACCCACACCCCGTAAGTCGATAGCAGGCTCGGGCGTTGCGCCGATGGCAAATCCGGTCTGATGGCGGGCTCGCTCATGTCTCGCGTTTCCCCATCAGTCCGCGCGGCCTGAAGATCAGGATCGCCACCAGCAGCAGATAAGGCAGGATCGGCCCGATCTGCGCGACGGTGACATACCAGATGTCACTGAGATTTTCGGCGAACGCGCCGGAACCTGGCACCTCGCCGAACAGGTCGGACAGCGAGACGTTGAACGCCACGGCGAAAGTCTGGATGAGCCCGATCAGTAACGAGGCGACGAAAGCGCCGGACAGGGAACCCAGGCCGCCCACGACGACAATCACGAACAGGATCGGACCGAGCGCGGCAGCCATGTTCGCCTGGGTGACGAGCGCCGGCCCGGCGATCACGCCGGCAACCGCGGCAAGCCCCGCGCCGACACCGAAGACCAGCATGAAGACGCGCCCGACATTGTGGCCGAGCATGCCCACCATCTCCGGATGGGTGAGTGCGGCCTGCACCACGAGGCCGATCCGCGTGCGCTTCACGACAAGCAGGAGCGCGGCGAAGATCGCAATCGAGGTCAGCAGCATGAAAATCTTGAAGGCCGGATATTCCGTGGCGAAGATCGTGAAGGCCGGGAAGTCGAGTAGCGGCGGCACCTCGTAGTTGACCGCGAGCTTGCCCCAGATCATCTGCACGATCTCCTCGAGGATGAAGGTCAACCCGAAGGTGAACAGCAGTTCCGCGACATGGCCGTGCTTGTGGACCTGCCTGAGTCCGTATCGTTCGACCGCCATGCCGATCAGCGCGACCGCAAGCGGTGCGATGAGCAGCCCCGGCCAGAAACCGACATGCCGGCTGATCTCGAAGCCGAAAAAGGCACCCAGCATGTAGAAACTGGCATGGGCGAAATTGAGCACGCCCATCATCGAGAAGATGACCGTCAGGCCGCTGGCCATGAGGAAAAGCAGCATGCCGTACAGCACACCGTTCAGGGTCGAGATGAAGATGATCTCAAGCAATGTCGCGTCCACCTGCCATTGTCGGGCTTTTCGACGGGAGACTTCCGTCAGGCAGGAACGATACCGGGATCAAATCCCGGCATCGTCCTTCCCGTCAGGGCTGGTCTTGGCCCCCTGAGCCCCCTGAGCCCACTTGACCCCAAGCCGCCGTCAGGGACGTTCCATCTCGCAGGTGGTCGGAACGATCGTGTCGTCGACGGCGACCGAATTGGCGACTTTCCAGCCCCAGCCCGTGCCCTCTTCGTCATAGGGCTGGTCCGGGCCCAGCGGTCCCAGACCGGAAATGTACATGGTCTGAAAATACTGGTGGTCGTCGGCACGCATGAAGCCTTCCTTGCCGTCGATGAAGTCGACATGCTTCATGCCTTCCAGCTTCGGCACGAACTTGACCGGATCGTCCGAACCGGCCTCCTCGATGGCCTGGAACAGCATGTCCATGGCGTTGAACAGGCGCGGATAGTAGATCGGCGAGTCCGGGTATTTCGCGACATAGGTGGCGACAACGTCACGCATCGGCTTGTAGTCGATGTTGTTGACGCCCTCGGTGATCTGGAAAACCTTGTCTTCCAGGCCTGCCTGCTTGATCGCCGTCGGCGTTCCGGCGAGACCCGCATAGAAGGTGTAGAAATTGACGTCGAGGCCGGCGTCACCTGCCGCCTTGATCAGCAGGGCCAAATCGTTGCCCCAGTTGGCGGTGAAGACGGAATCGGCGCCCGAAGCCTTGATCTTGGCGACATAAGGCGAGAAGTCGGTCACCTTCTGAAGCGGCACGAATTCCTTGCCGACGATCTCGATGCTGGAGCCATCGGCGTTCAGCTTTTCTTCCGCCGCACCGCCTACCGAATGACCGAAGGAATAGTCCTGGTTGATCAGATAGACCTTCTTGATCGCATCGTTGGCCTTCATGAAGGCGGTCATCGCCTCGACCTTGATGTTCACGTTCGCATCCCAGGCGAAATGCCAGTAGCTGCACTTCTCATTGGTCAGCGACGGGTCGATCGCGGCATGGTTGATATGCATCACTTCCTTGCCGGGATTGCGCGAATTGAACTTCGTGATGAAGTCGGTCACGGCAGCGGCAACGGAAGAGCCATTGCCCTGGATGACGATACGAACGCCCTGGTCGATGGCCTTCTGGACCTGCACGAGACTGACCTGCGGGTCGAGCTTGTTGTCATAGGGAATGATCTCGACCTGCTTGCCCATCACGCCGCCTTTGGCGTTGATGTTCTCGGCAATGAAATTGAGCTGGTTGAGACCGATCTGGCCGGCGGCGGCGCCACCGCCCGAGAGCGGATCGACATAGCCGATCTTGAGATTGTCTGCGGCGGCCGGCAATGCGGCGATGGCCAGCATGGACGCGCCAAGCACGCCCTGTAGGATTGATTTCTTCACGGGGTTCTCCTCCTTGAGATGTCCGCCCGGCATTGGCCCGAACGCGACAGGGTCTGCACGAAACGACAGTCAACTCCTCCAAGTTTCATACATGTTTCTTGTTGTGAAACACTTTGTCAACCCGACATTGGTGGCATGGGACGCCTTTGCGACGAGACGTTCTGTCGGCGATGATGGAGTTGCGAAAATCGATGGAGATCAGCACGCGCTCGCCATTGCCCCCGCGCGCATCGTGACGTTTTCCCCACCTCCCGGCCGTTCTGGCCACGCCAACGTTTCGCAGGAGTCTATCCCCGGCAGGGTGAACGAAAATATTAGAAAGTTTCTTGAAGGTGATAAGCTTTCCTTATGCCTTCACTGGGCAGACTCACCCGAAAGCCGACGATGGCTTTGTCGTTATTATCCTGAGGCTGGACGTTACATCAGCGATGGCAGGAACAGGCTGATCTGCGGGAACAGCACGATCAGGCCGATGAGGATCACGAATGCGATCCAGAAGGGGAAAATGCCCTTGAAGACGTCGTACATGGAGACGTCCTTGGCGATGGATGCGATGGCGAAAACATTGACGCCGATCGGCGGCGTCACCACGCCCAGTTCCACCATGATGACGACCAGCACGCCGAACCAGATCGGATCGAAGCCCGCATTCATGGCGATAGGAAAGAACAGCGGCACGGTGAGCACCAGCGCCGGCAACGAGTTCATGAACATGCCGATCAGCACGTAGAACGCGAGAATGGCGCAGATGAGCTGATATTTGCCCAGTTCCATCCCGATCACGAAATCGGCCAGTTGCTGGGTCAGCCCGCTGACCGCGATGAAACGGCTGAACGCGGTCGCGAACATGAAGATCACGATGATGCCGGCCGTCAATCGAAGGGTTTGCTCCATCGACCGCCACAGATCCGCGAGGCTCAGCCGCCCCGTGACAAATCCGATTGTCAGCGCACCGAACACGCCGAGCCCGCCCGCCTCGTTCGGCGTCACCACGCCGGAATAGATGCCGCCCAGAACAAGCAGCATCAGCACGAGGATCGGCCATGTCTCCAGTCCTGAAGTCAGCCGTTCTTCCCATGTGCTCGCTTCCCCGCGCGGCGCAAGACCGGGATTGAGCCAGGCCCTGAAGGTGATCAGCCCGATCAGGATCATGGCGAACACGATGCCCGGCAACACCCCCGCCATGAACAGCTTGCCGATCGAGACTTCGGTGATCATGCCGTAGACGATGAAGGCGATGCTCGGGGGCACCATCACGCCGATGGTCGCCGCGCAGGCAATCGACGCCGTCGCAAGCTTCATGTCGTAATTGTATTTGCGCATCTGCGGCAGGGCGATGGAGCCCATGCTGTAGACGCCCGACAGGGTGTCTCCGACGATGGAGGAAAGCCCCGCGCAGGCCACCGTGCTGGCCGAGGCAAGCCCGCCCGGCAGATGGCCGATCCACCGGTAGGCGGCGCGGAACAGGGATTCGGCGAAACCGGACGCGACCACGATCAACCCCATCCAGGTGAACAATGGCACCACGCTCCAGGTGGGATCACTGACGACATCGATGGTCGTCGTTCCGAGACTTGTCAGGCTGGCCTTTGCGCTGATCAGCAGGCTGATGCCCAGAAGCGAGGTCACGGCCATCGCCGCCGCGACATGCACGCCGAGAAAGATCAAAACGAAGCACAGGAGAATGGACAGGCCGCCACGCCAGACGCGTGACATTTCGAACGGCAGCGCCTCGGGATGGAAGGAGAGATAGAATATGGCGGCCACGACCGCCAACGACACCGCCAGGACAAGATAGGCTGCCATATTTCGCTGCCGGGCGACGGTGCCCAGATCCTGCACGAGGTTGATGGCCAGCGCGAGTGCAAACAGGATGACGAACACCGCTCCCGCCATCACGAAAGGCCATTCGTGTACGCGCAGGACTCCGGTCACGATGTCGTTGGTTCTCAGATAGCCGGCCTGATCGACAATCCGCACCGCGGTCACGATCATCATCGCCAGCGTGAGCAGGAGCCCGCCGGCGGTCACCGCGATCCGAACAGGTTCGGAGAGCAGCCGAAGCAGAAGGTCGACCCTGATGTGGTTGCGCTCGATCTCGACGACCGCCAGCGTGGACAGGGCGACGATGATCATCAGCAGGCCGGTCATCTCGATTCCGCCCGGCACTACGATCGAGAACAGGTTCCGCAAGATGACGTCGGCAACCGTCAGTCCCATCATGATGACAAGCGCCATCCCGCCGGCATAAAGGCAGAGCCGTCCGGGCCACGACAGGGCGCGCGCAAGTGCGCCGCCCTGGGTTTCTTCCATGCCGAAAGTCTCAGGCTGGGATGTCGTCAAGGGAGCATTCCTTGCTCTCGCAGCGATTACACACGCGTCATGTCGTTCCGCGCCGGCGCACGACCGACGCGGAAACCTTGGCCGAATATGCCCGGTCAGTTCTGATCGTACAGCTTCATCAGGCGCACGGCCTCGTCCAGGATTTCCTGGCCCGGCAGCCCCGCCTCATCGGCGCGCTTTACCCACGCGGCCCATTGCGGCTGCATCTGCTTGCCCAGTTCGTCCTGGTCCTGGGCGCTCAGCGTGAAGATGTTTTCCGCAGGAATGTCCTGCGTCGCACCCGCTGCGGCATCGGTCGTGTTGTAGAAGAAATACACCGGCCGCAGATCGGCCAGATGGTTCTTCTCCGCATCCGTCAGCTTGTTCCAGGTATCCTTGTTCATGACCGTGCTGTAAGTGCCGGGATTGAGGTTGAGCAGCGTGTGATAGGTTGTCACCTCGTTCAGCTTGAAGTTCTTGACCCAGCCCCAGGCACATAGAACGCCGTCCACCGCGCCGCGTTGAAGCGCCAGATAGGCGTCCGGCCCGACCATGACGCTCGCGCTCGCACCAAGCTTCTCCAGAACGGCAACGCCTGCAGAATCCTGGGCGGCGAACACCTTGCCCTTCACGTCGCCAAGCGCGCGGATAGGTTCCTTGGTGTGGAGATGCGAGCCCATCGCCACGAAGGTCGCCAGGTCAACGACATTGTCCTCTTCCTTGAAGAGTTCACCCATCTGCGGGAACTTGTCGCGCAGCCGCCAGTAGACGATGGTGGCGAGTGTCTGGTTTTTCGAAAGGCTCGGCAGGGAAAACAGCTCCATCTGCACGAACTTGCCCGGCAGCACCGGATGCCAGACGAAGCCGATGTCGAGCAGGCCCGCGCCGGTCGATTGCAGCCAGTCCTTGAACGGCGTCACGGAATTGGGCGGAAAGAACTCCACCTTGGCGCGATTGTTGGTAATCGCCTCCAGTTGTGCCGCAAACCGCCGGTCCATCTCGTTCCACGAGGTTCCGTCGGGCGAAGCGAACTGCATCTTCAGTTCCAGTTCGGCGGCGCCGGCGGGTTGGCCCGCAAACGCCAGCCCCAGCGTCATGGCAAGGCCAAGCAGGCCGGCTATCGTTTTGTTCAGTCGCATCGGTTTCCTCCCGTTGTACGAAGCAGCCCTTGGGCCGGCTTCTCCTGCAATGCGCCGGCTACAGGGTTGCAGCCGGTTCGATATCTTCCTGGCGCGGATACCGTTGCGGCACGCGCCGGTCGTTTCAGCCGATGACACCGGCTTCGCGAAGTCTGGCTATTTCCTGCGCGTCAAACCCGGCCGACCTCAGCACCTCTTCGGTGTCCCCCCCCAGTTCGGGCGGTGGTGTCGACGGGGAAACCACCTCGCCATCGATCTTGAAGCCAAGCGTCGGCAGGTGAATGTCCTGCCCGCTGCCATTGAGCGATACTGCATGGGTGAACTGTCGCGTTTTGGCGTGATCTTCGGCCAGCATCTCGTCCAGCGAGCGAACTTTCGCTGCCGGCACGCCGGCCTCGTCCAGCATCCTTTCCCATTCGAGCGCCGAACGGGTCCTGAAGATTTCGACCAGTTCCGCCCGCAACTCCCTGGCGTTCTTTTCGCTTTGTTGCGTGCTGTTCCAGCGCGGATCTTCCAGCAAATCCTCCCGGCCAATGCCGGCGCACAGCGCGCGGAACTGCTTGTCATTGTTGGCCGCGATCATCAGCATGCCATCGGCGGTGTCGAACGCCCCTGACGACGGACTTTGGCTCCACGCCTCATTGCCGGAGGGTACGGGCATCCAGCCCGCGCTCAAGTGGTTGGTCAGAAGCGAGGCCATCAGCAGCATGGTCGTGTCGAGCATGGCCACATCGAGATGCACCGCCTTGCCGGTGCGGTTGACCTCGTGCAGCGCCGAAACGACGGCGAAGGCAGCGTTCAGGCCTGTGGCGAAATCGACATAGGGCGCGCCGACCTTGAGCGGGCCGGTCTCCCGGGTGCCGGTCGTTTTCATGATGCCGCAAATGCCTTGCACCACATGATCGTAGGCCGGCCGCTGGCTCATCTCGCCGTCCTGCCCGAAGGCGGAAATCGAGCAATAGATGATCTTCGGATTGATCTCCCGCACGACCTCGAAAGACAGACCGAGCCGTTCGATCGTGCCGGGGCGGAAATTCTCGATGAAGACATCCGCGTCGGCCAGCAGCCGCTTGATGACCTCGAGGCCTTCCTTCTTCTTCAAATCCAGCGCCACCGACTTCTTGTTGGCGTTCTGGGTAAGATAGGCGAGCCCCATCTTGCCTTCGTTGAGATCGGGCAGATAGCCCTTGTCACGCGTCCAGTCGCCCTGGCCGGGGATTTCCACCTTCACGACGTCTGCGCCCATGAGGCCGAGCTGGTAGGCGGCATAAGGGCCTGCCAGCACCTGCGTGAGATCGATGACACGGATACCGGATAAGGGCTGAAACACGATGAAGTCTCTGTCTTTTTGGTGTTGGGATGAGGCCGCAGACCAGTTGGCCTGCGGCCATGGCGCGCTTATTGCGGCTGGTAGCCGACGCTTTCCATGATGCCCTTGTGCTTCATGTAACTGTCGTGCATTTCCCTGTTGGCTGCATCGACACCCAGATACATGATCGGGATGTTCGCGGCGGCGACGATCTTGGCGAAATCCTCATCCGTCTCCGCGGCCTTCAGTGCTTCCGCCAGCTTGTCGAGGACAGGCCGAGGCGTGCCCTTGGGAAGGATCAGCGTCGTGCGCGAATCCATCGCCAGCGGATAGCCGTCTTCCTCGATCGTGTTGACGTCAGGTGCGGAAGGGTGACGGAAGCTGGTCAGCGCGCTGATCATCTTCATTTCGTCGGGATATTTGTAGTTGATGCCCCCGGACAGCGCCAAGGCGACCTGCTTGCCGAGAATGGAGCTGACCATTTCCCCGCCGCCCTTGAGCGGCACGATGTTGACGTCGAGCCCCTCCTTCTTGGCGATCTGTTCCATGTACATGCGCGATGCGGGGCTGAGTGAGCCATAGGCAAAGCCCGGGTTTTCCTTCGCCCAGGCGACGAACTCTTCCAGACTGTCATAGGGCGCGTCCTTGTGCGTCGCCAGCCCCACCTGGAAGGCGGTGATCATGCCGGCATATTCGAAATCGTCCGGCTTGAAATCCACGCGCTTCATCATGTGCGGTTCCGCATTGATGACCGCATTGGAGTGGAACATGATCGTGTAACCGTCGGGATCGGCCTTCTGCAGTTCGTGGGCCGCAACCACGCCACCGGCGCCCGGCTTGTTGACCACGTTGATGGGTACGCCGAGCTGGTCCGACATGACCTTCGCCGTGGCGCGCCCGACGAGATCGGTCTGTCCGCCGGCATTGTAGCCGATATACATGGTGATCGGCTTAGACGGGTAGTCTTCGGCGGCCGCAATTGCCGGGACAAGGCCGGTGATTGCGAGCGCAGCGCATGCCACGAGCAGCTGTCGTTTCGTGTGCTGGATCATGTTCTATCCTCCCTTTTGGATCTGCATGTTGTCGTGGCTTCCGGCGCGGACGCGTCGTTCGCGTCGGACGGAAGCGGCCTTGCGGGCGTTGGCGCGCCCGATCCAGCCAATCGTCACGATCGTCGCCAGAATGAAGACGATCGCGATGGGGTGCTTCGCCAGATTGGCTGCGTCATGATCGAGCAGTTGCACAGACTGGCGAAACGTCAGTTCGATGTTGGGGCCGATGACGAACCCGATCAGGAAAGTGACGAAGGAGAAATCGAGCTTCCGCGTGAAGAACCCGATCACTGCGAAGAACAGCATCACGTAGATCGAGAAGACGTTGCTCGTTTCCATGTAGGCGCCGACGCAGCACAACAGCAGCACACCGGGAATGATGAGCCGAAGCGGAACCTTGATGATGCGGGCGAAGATGTTCTGGCCGAAATAGCCGACGACCAGCAGGATGCCACTGGCACAGATCATCGAAGCGTAAACCGCCGCCACCAGTTCCGGCTGCTGCCTGAACATCAATGGCCCCGGTGTCAGCCCGTGCAGGATGAAGGCGGCGATCAGGATCGCGGCGATGACACTGCCGGGAATGCCGAGCGCGAACAGCGGTATCAGGCTGGAGGGCACGACGGCATTGTCGGCGCTTTCCGCTGCCGCGACGCCTTCGATCATGCCGGTCCCGTATTTGTCCGGTGTCTTCGACGCCCGCCGTGTTGCGCCATAGGAAAGAAACGAGCCGACGCTCGCACCAAGCCCCGGCAGAATGCCGACCATCGAACCGATCAGCGTGCCGCGCGCGATCACCGGCAGGCAGCGCCGCCATTCCGAGGCCGTCACGATACGGTCTTCCCGTGTCGCGCCGTCGGAAATCTTTTCCGCCTCGTTGTCGAGTTCCCGCACATTGCCGGCCTGGATGATCATTTCGGCGACCGCCAGCATGCCGATGGCCATCGGCACCAGCGCGATGCCGTCGTCGAGTTCGAGCATGCCAAAGGTCAGGCGCGGGACGAAGGTTTCGGTCTCGATCCCCACCGTTGCGAAGAAGACGCCAAAAGCGGCGGCGATCAGCCCCTTGATCAGAGACTTGCCCGAAAGCCCGCCGATGAAGGTGAGCGAGAAAAGCAGGATGGTGCAAAGCTCCACCGGCCCGATCAGCAGCGCGTAACGTGCCAGTGGTGCGGCGAGACCGATCAGGATCAGGGTCGAGAAGAAATCGCCCAGCACGGACGCGTACAGCCCCATCTTCAGGGCCTTCTGCGCCTTGCCCTGGCGCGCCAGCGGGTAGCCGTCGAGCGCGGTCGGCGCCGAAGAGGGCTCGCCCGGCGTGTTGAGCAGAATGGCGGAGACCGCGCTGCCGGCGGCACTGCCCTTGGCGATGCCGATCAGCAGGCCGAGCGCTGCGACGGGCTGGAGATAGAAGGTGAGCGGGATCGAAACCGCCACGCCGGTCGCCTTGCCCAGACCGGGAAGCGCGCCCAGCACATAGCCGAGCGTCACGCCGATCGCGATCCAGAACAACGTTGCTGGCACGAGCACATCGGCGAATCCGGCGATCAGATGGTCCATGACGCACTCATACGATCGCCGTCCCCAGCACCTTGTAGAACAGGAACCAGAGCGCCAGCAGCAGAACGACGGGCATGCCCAGGATCATCCAGGGCCGACGCTCGCCGAGGGCCAGAAGAGAGCCCGCAACCACCGCCGCGCCGGCGGCCAGGGGCGAAACCCATGAATAGAGTGCAACGGCCAGCGCGAAGATTGCGCCGATCCTGACCAGCGCGAGCAGTTCGCTGCGTGATATCGGCGAAACATCGTCTTCGGGATCAGGCGCTGCGCGAAGATTGTTGATCACAAGCAGCACCGCCAGAGCGGTGACAAAGGCCATCATCATGCCGGGAACGAGCCGTGGCGACATCATGCCCTGCGGACCCGGCTCGATCTGCCAGGGAATGACCGCGAACAGCATTGCAAGCCCGAACAAGGCAAGCACGACGCCGGAAACGACGTTGGCACGTCTCAAGAAATGTCCTCCCTCGGATCGATCCGGCCAACGCGCGGTGACGCGCATGCCGGTCGCCTTTTGCCTCTTCTCCGGACTTCCATCGGCGTGAACGCCGGAACCTGAAAGTTTCGGAGAGAGCCTCCCTCCAGGTGAAACTAGACGTGCCCAGCGATTAAAAGTAGTAGAAATTTTCTTGAATGTGATAACTATTGCTTATGTCTAGTTCGTCCCAATATCTCGACCGTCTGCGGCTGCGTCATCTCCGGCTGCTCGACCTGATCGAACAGCACGGATCGCTTCGAGCCGTCGCCAATGTCCTGAATCTCACCCAGCCGGCGATATCGCAGATGGTGAAGGACCTCGAGCGCGCCTTCGGTGTGGAACTCATCGATCGCTCCGCGCGCGGCGTCTCGCTTTCGGAGGCGGGCAAATACGCGCTGCAACGCGCCCGATCCGGCCTCGCCGCCTTCGATCATCTCGCCGACGAACTGCAGATGGCACATCTTCCGCAGGTGCGGATCGGCACCAATCCCGCGATGATGTTCCAGTTGCTGCCGACGGCAATCAGCCTGCTCAACGCGCGCGACGCCCGGCTTCGCTTCGGCATCAGGACGGGAATGGTCAATGACATGCTGCTGGAACTGTGGGCCGGCAATCTGGACTGCTACATCGGCCGCATTGACTGGGACCGCCTGCCCCCGACCATGCTGGACGTGCTGAGCCAGGAAACGCTGAATGTCGCCGATCTCATTTTGTGCTGCTCGGTCGACCATCCGCTTGCCGGTCGTTCCGACATTCAGGTGAGCGACCTGTTTGACTGGTCATGGGCATTGCCGCCCGAGGATTCCAACAATCGCACTGTCTTCGAGACAGCTTTCCGCAATCAGGGGCTTGTCGGCCCCGTCCCCGTGGTCGAGGTCGCCTCGGATCCCAACGCCCTCATTCATCTGGCAAGGCACGCCGGCTTTCTCACCTGCGTGCCGCGTGTCGCACTCGACGCCCATCTGGCGAGCCACGCGCTGAGCGCCATCGAAATTCCAGGCTTTCACCTGCCGCCGATCCAGATCGGATTTGTCACCCTGGAACAGAATGAAAGCCTGCATGCCGTCACCATGCTGAGACAGGCGCTGAAGGAAGCGGCTGGCGCAGACGCCGCCCGGAACTGACTACTTCCGCTTGAACAGCACCGGACAATTGCCGATGCGATCATCGATCGCGGCAAGCCAGGCACGCGCATTCGTATCGCCCGAGACATGCGCGTCCAGAAAGGCCAGCGTAAGCTGGGCCACCGCCTCGCGCTGGTCCGGATTGTCGTCCAGCCGCGTTTCGCGCCCGATACCGCCCAGATAGTGTGCGGCGTCCTCGAAGACGGCGAGGTATTTGTCACCGGGCGGTGCGAAATCATAGGGTTCGCATTTCCAGTGCCAGTCCTGCCCCTTCGCGCCTCCGTCCCGCGTGCCGGTCACGTTGAGGACGGGACCTGTCATCGTATCCCATGAGCCCTCGCGCAGGCCCTGCTGGTCGCGTCCCTGCGCACTCAAAAGGATGGCGGCTGAAAAGCGCTCTTCCTTGAACACGGTCGGCTCCTTCTCCGGCACGTCGATCCGGGCGCCTGCCAGCACTTGCGACAGATAGGCCCCGAAAGAATGGCCCGCGATGGCGAACGGGATCGGCTCGGCTGGCGAACCGCAGGTTGCTTCCATGATGGCTTCGGCACTGTCCAGGATTTCGCGCACGATCCTGATCCGGTCGAGCCAGTAGAAAGGTTGATGCAGCTTGGCGAGCACCCTGGGCCTGACGTCGTCATAGGCCGCCCAACTCATCGCATCGCGGCCTTCAAGCCCCTCGCCTATCTCCGGGTCCTCCGCAGCCAGCGCAACGATCCAGTCGGCGAAACTCGGCTGGATGACGAGATAGCCATGCGCTGCCCAATAGGCACACAGGCCTGCATAGCTGCGGGCATTCTCGCCAAGGCCATGAGCGAACACCACACAGGCCTTGGGCGGGACTTCGGCTGGCCAGCGGCAGGTCAGCCCCGTCGGCATGCCTGTTGGGAGGCCGGATCCCGGCAGGTCATGCACCTCCCTGACCTCGACGGCTTCATGGTCGGGCGTGTAAATTTCTGCACTCATCCTGCGGCAATCCCTATCCTGTCATTTCCCTGCGCGGCACCGGCGTGGAGGAAGCAGTTCGCCACACCTCCCCCATCCACCGGATAGGCCGGCGGCATCTCGTTGCGGCATCGATCCATCACCAGAGGACAGCGGTTCTTGTAGGGACACCCGACACTCACCTCGCGCGAAGCATCGATGAGGGGCGCCGCCTTGCGCGCGGCCCGCCGGGCGCGCTGAGCCGCCGGATCGAGCAGCGGCACCGCCTCCAGCAGCGCCTTGGTGTAGGGATGTGCAGGAGCGTGATAAACCCTGTCGGCGGGCCCCTCCTCCACGACATGCCCCAGATACATCACCGCAATACGCTCGGAAATGTGATGCACCAGCGCCAGATCGTGCGCGATCAGCAGATAGGCGATGCCCAGCGCATCGCGACGCTCGTAAAGCAAATTGATGATCTGGTTCTGCGTGGAAACGTCGAGCGCGCTGACAGGCTCGTCGAGCACGATCAGCTTCGGAGTCAGGGCCAGCGCCGTGGCAATCGCGATACGCTGGCGTTGCCCACCTGAGAACTGGTGAGGATGCCGGTGCAGATGGTCCGCAGAAAGCGAGACGAGTTCCAATAATTCGACGACCCTCTCCCGGCGTTCCGCGCGGCTCATTCCCGTATGCACCCGCAGCGGTTCGCCGACGATCTGCTCGACGGTCATCGACGGATTGAGCGAGGAGAAAGGGTCCTGAAATACGGCCTGAATCTGCTCGCGCACCGCCTCGGGATAATGCGTCTTCGTCGTTGCGAGGTCCTGCCCGTCGAATTGGATGGAACCCGAAGAGGCTGGGACAAGGCCGAGCACCGCATTGGCCAGCGACGACTTGCCCGAACCGGATTCTCCGACAATCCCAAGCGTCTGGCCCGGCTGAATGGAAAGCGAAGCGCCCTTGACCGCATGGAAGGGCCGGCGCCGCAATTGCAGGCCGGAGCGCACTTGATACGTTACCCACAGATCGCGGATTTCCAGAAGCGCGCTCATGGGGCCACCTGCAGATCGAGTTCCTCTGCCCGCACGCAGCGCACCAGCCTTGTGCTTCCCGTCAACGCGACGCGTTCCTCGCAGATGGATTTCCTGAACTCGCAACGTTCGGCAAAGCGACATCCTTCGGGCCAAAGCCTGGGCGCGGGCACCGCGCCCTTGATGGTCGGCAGCGGCGGCTCACGGTTCGAGGCATGCGGCGTGGCCGACAACAGCCCTGCCGTATAGGGGTGTCGCGGCCGGGCGAAAAGATCGTCGACCGGTGCCATCTCGACGATCTCGCCGGCATACATCACCGCGATCCGGTCGCAGATATCGGCGGCGACGGCGAGGTCGTGCGTGACGAACAGGATGGCCATGCCGTACTCGTCCTGGAGATCGCGGAACAGATCGAGGATTTCCTGTTGCACGGTGACATCGAGCGCGGTCGTCGGTTCGTCGGCGATCAGCAGCTTGGGATTGCAGGATAGCGCCCGCGCGATGGCGATGCGCTGTGCCATGCCGCCCGACAGTTCATGCGGAAAAGCGTTTGCCCGCTCCGCCGGTCGGGGTATTCCCACCCTGTCGATGAGTTCCACCGTGCGCGCCCATGCCTGGCGTTTCGACATGCCCATCTTGGTCCGCAGGACCTCGGCGATCTGATTGCCCACGGTATAGGCGGGGTTGAGGCTGGTCGTCGGGTCCTGGAACACCATCGCGACCTCGTTGCCCCGCACTTTCGCCATTTCCTTCTGGCCGAGCCCTCGCAATTCCTTCCCGCCCAGCCGGATCGATCCGTGCGTCGAACGTCCACCGACGCCGATGAGATCGAGAATCGACAACCCGGTCAGCGTCTTGCCGCAACCGGATTCGCCGACAAGCCCGAGTGTTTCGCCCCTGGCGATGTTGAGGCTTAACCCGGTGATGACGGGCACCTCCCCGCCATCCTTGCCGCGTACGGCCACGCGCAAACCCTCGATGTTGAGGATATCGTCCCCAGCGGGGCGCACGGACCTTGCATCGGCGGTTCCCGTGGCAGCCGGTTCAGAGGTCCGCGATGCCGGAACCGGACTGACCGCGATGCCCCTGCCGACGGAATCGCGCACGACATCCCCCAGCAGATTGACCGACAGCACGGTGAACACGATGGCGAGCCCGGGCGGAATGGCGAGGAACGGATTGAGTGCCATGAAATTGGCCGCACTGTTGAGCATGGTGCCCCAGCTCGCATCGGGCGGCTGCACGCCAATACCGATGAAGCTGAGTCCCGCTTCCGTCAGCAGCACCGCGCCCACCGTCAGCGTCACCTGCACGATCAGCGGCGGCGCGATGTTGGGAAAGATGTGGCGCAGCAGGATTCGGTTGGGCGACGCCCCGAGCACGCGCGCGGCCCTGACATAGACCTCTTCGCGTTCAGCCAGCACGACCCCGCGCGCCAGCCGCAGAAAGGCGGTTGAGAACAGGATGCCGAGCGCGATCATCGCGCGATGCAGCCCCGTGCCCAGAATGGAGATGATGACGATCGCCACCATGATGCCCGGAATGGACACCACCGCCTCGACGAGGCGCATGACGATCCAGTCCCACCAGCCCCCCCGATAGCCGATGAAAAGCCCGATGGGCACGCCAATGGCGATGGCGATGGAGGTGGCCTCGAGCGCCGCGATCAGCGCGATGCGCCCACCGAAGATCAGCCTGCTCAGAACATCGCGGCCCAGATCGTCCGTGCCGAGCCAGTGTTCCGCCGATGGCCCCTGCAACGCATGGCGCAGGCTCTGTTGCAGCGGATCGTAGGGCGCGATCCATTCCGCGCCAATCGACACGATCACGAGTGCGGTCAGAAACGCTGCCGCAGGCACCGCCACGACGAGCATGGAGGCGCGCCCCGACCATGCGCCGGTCTTTTTCTCGGCGCCTTGCATTGCTTCCTCTTTGCTCAAGACGGTCGCGCCCTGGGATTGAGAAAACCGTAGACGACGTCGGTGACGAGTTGGACGATCATCACGATCACCACCGAGACCAGCACGATACCCTGGATCATCGGAATGTCCTGCTGGCGCACCGCGGCGATCGCCAGCGTGCCGATCCCGTTGATCGCGAAGACATGCTCGACGATCAGCGCGCCGCCCATCAGGATCGTGACGAGAAAGGAGAGCACGGTGACGACGGGTACCAGCGCATTTTTCAGCGCATGTTTCAGGACAACCCGTGTGGGTGAGAGCCCTTGCGCGCGCGCCGCGCGGATATAGTCCTGCTGCAGAACGCCGACCATGGAGGAGCGCACCTGTCGTGCGATATCGGCACTGGTCGATAGTCCCAGCGCCAGCGCCGGCAGCGTCAGGCTGTGCAGCCAGGCCGTCGGCGACTCTGTGAGTGGCGTAAACCCGGTCGCCGGAAACCATTGCAGCTTGACCGCGAACAGGGCCACCAGGAGGATGCCGAACCAGAAATTCGGGATGGCCTGGCCGATGGTCGCCATAAGCGTCGCAAGCCTGTCGATCCATGAGCGGGGATAAAGCGCGGCGGCAATGCCTGCCGAGGTGCCCACAACTACCGCAACGAACGCCGAAGCGAAGGTAAGCGACAGCGTGATCGGCATGCGCAGCATCACCGCATCGGCGACCTTCACGCTGTTGAAGTAGGAAGTGCCGAGATCGCCCTGCACGGCGCGGCCCAGCCACTTGAAATAGCGCGTGACGACCGGTTCATTCAGCCCCAGCCGGTCACGCACCATCTCGTGCTGCGCCTGGGTGCCCTGATCCCCGATGATCAGATCGGCCGGATCGCCGGGAAGCAGCGAGGTGAAGGAAAAGGTCAAGATGGATACGATGAAAAGGAGGGGCACGAGGGCCAGAACCCTCTGAACGACTAGCCTGAGCATGGCCCTCGTGCGCTCCCGAAACCGTGTATCAGTTGTCCATCTTCAGGCCACGGAGATAGACCGTGTCCTCACCCGGACGATATTTGAGCGTCGGATTGTTG
This sequence comes from Rhizobiaceae bacterium, assembly GCA_041987205.1. GTDB lineage: Bacteria > Pseudomonadota > Alphaproteobacteria > Rhizobiales > Rhizobiaceae > BOKV01. Next base: position 40,085 of record JBHIWX010000016.1, read on the forward strand.
ACCACCTCTTCGCGCACACCGAACAGGACCGGCGTTGCACTGATGAAGATCATGTAGGCTTCATCCGCCAGTTCCTTCGCGATGTCGCGGTAGAACGGTGCCCGCGCTTCGGGACCGATGGCTTCCACGCCTTCCTTGCTCAGCTTCGCCATGGTTTCGCTCGGCTTCACCTTGAACGGGTTGAAGGCGGCGTTCTCGGCCGTCGCCCACAGCGTCAGGTAATGCGGATCGCGCGTACCATTCCACACCAGATTGGTCGCGGGGAAATCGGTCGTGCGGCTGCGACGCGCCAGCGTACCGGGTTCGACGGGCACGATGTTCATCGTGATGTTGATGTCGCGCAGGAAACCCTGCAGGGCCTCGAGCCTTGGCTGGAAGATCGGAATGGAGGGCATGTCGAACTCGAATCCGTCCTCGTATCCGGCCTCCTTCATCAGCGCGCGCGCCTTTTCGAGATCGTAGTTGTAGCGCCCCTCGAGCGAAGGCTCATGCGGCCAAGTGCCCGTCGGATAGGGCTGGAAGGCCGGCACCGAAAGACCGAAATCGACAGCCTGGACATAGGCTTCACGGTCGATCGCGTAATAGATCGCCTGCCGCACCCTGACATCGCCGAAGGCGGTGACCTTGGTGCCTTCGCGGTCCAGAATGGAGATGAAATAGGAAACGCCGCCGCCGTTCTTGACGAGTTTCAGTCCCGGCGTCTTGTCGATGATCGCCGATTGCGGATTGGCAAGCCAGATGCCGGCGTCGACCTGACCGGTTTTCAGCGCATTGAAGCGCGCCGTATTGTCCGGCATTTCCCAGATCTCGACCCGGTCAAGCCCGACCATGTCGGGATCCCAATAATTCGGGTTCGGCGTATAGACGCGGACCTCGCCCTCGCGCGATTCTTCCTTGTTGTAGACATAGGGTCCCGTACCGACCGGATTGCGGTCGAGCGCCGGATCCTCGAGCGCCTTGGGGCTGATGATCATGCCCGGTGCCGACGTGAAATCGGACAGGAGCGATGGCGCCGGCGAGGCAAGCGTGATTTTCACCGTGAAATCGTCGACCGCCTCTGCCGTCTCGATCGGCTTGAGTGCCGTCAGGACACCGACTTCCTTGCCGCGCATCAGCGAGGCGACAACCGCTTTGGCGTCGAAGCGTTCCCCGTCGGAGAACTTCACATCCTCACGCAGCTTGAGCGTGACGGTCAGCCCGTCGACCTCGTATTCGGTCGCCAGCAGCGGCGCGACGCCATCCTCGGGCGTCCTCGCCAGCAATGTCTCGTAAACGGGCCGCAAATAGGAGACGCCCCCACCCGCGATCTGCTGCGGATCGAGCGAAATGAGTTTCACTTCCTCGGCAAACCTGAACGCACCGCCGGCCGCCTGCGCGGTTCCGGCAAATCCACCCACGGCCAGCATGACCGCAAGGATCGAACCCTTGACCCAGTTCTTCATCGATTTCCTCCCCATCCCGCACGTCGCGGCGTCCAACAAACGCCCCTTCCGGAAGATTGTTTTAGGCGTGCGGAAATTTCACATATTGTGATATAACACTAGCACATTAGTATAAATATATCGCTTTGAGAAGGGTTAAAACAGACGCATTGCCGCAGCATCAAGCAATGCGATATCAACTCAGGCAGAAGGAATGGAATCGCCATTTGACAACCGCGATCAGGATCAAGCAGCGCCTCCGGGAAGACGGTACGCCCTATTACGTTCAGCTTGCTGCGATTATTCGCCGCCAGATCACGGATGGCAGTCTGGATATCGGCGACAAACTGCCGACGCTGAGAAATCTTGTCGAGACCTTCGGCGTATCGCCCATGACCGTGCGCCACGCATTGGCGGGTCTCGAGAAAGAAGGTCTGATCAGCCTTGAGCGCGGTCGCGGAACCTTCGTGGCGGCCAGACCTGAAGCGCCGGAATCCCTGCCCTTTCACCTGACGAGCATCCCGAGCTCCAACCACGGCGCACTCAGCTTCCGTGTTGCCGCGCTGAGGCCTGCAAGGGACGAATTGCGCATTCTCGAAGAGGATGGCGTGGCCTTTTCCGGCTACCGCTACATGAAACGCATCTTCTCTCGCGACGGCCAGCCCTTCAATACCGGCGAATATCTGATCGCCAACGATGTCTTCAACGCCATTCCCGACCAGCAATGGTCAAGCGAACTGATCAGCACGCTGCTCTACGACAACAGGCAGATCGGTCTGAGCGCCGTTCGCCAGAAGTTCAAGGTGATCGCTTCGACCCCGCCCGAAGCCGCCGAACTCAACATCCACACCCATGAACCTGTGGTGCAGGTCCGCCGCATATTTCTCAACGAGCACCGACAGGTGCTGTGTCTCGCGCAGCTTGTCTATCGCACCGATGGCGTCGTGTTCGACATCAACATCGATATCGGCGACCGAGACCGCTTGCTTGAACTGGGCGGCGTGCCGGAATCCTGACTGGCATCCTGCGAGGCGGAACACCGGCGAACGGGTGCCGGGAATGCACCAGCAATCGAATTGGACCACTGGGGTGAGGCTGATCATCCCCGAATGAACCGTCTTTATTCGACAGAGAGAGAGCTTCTGCTGCGCAATGAAATACGATGGGCGCAATTGATCCGACCGGCGATCACTCGGCGTCAGGCCTGCCACGCATGGCCGCTCGATATGGAAGCCTCCCTGGCGCCTGACGGCGCCTCAAGAGACGCGGAGCAACCAGGGCAAAGGTTGGGCCACATTTGCGCGCACGCAGACGCGCTATCCTCAATTTCCCGCTGAACACGGCAGAAACGAGTGTGTGCACAGAGAGGCGGACGGTCTCTAATCCTGCATTAGTTCGAAAGTGCGCAAGCCGCATTGCGATGACCGACTGAAACGCATGCGTGATTTGCTGATCATGTGATTGTGGATATCAGCAAATGCTCAAAAGCGCGCCGCGATGCAACACCGTGCGACATGCCTGCGCATGTGCCTTGTGTGCAGCAAAGACCGGCGCGCATCCGGCAAACCGCGCCGCCAGATAGGCGCCGTTGAATGCATCGCCCGCCCCGGTGGTATCCAGCGGTTCGACCCTTTCAAGATCGGTGATGTGGTGTTTTGCGCCTTCCGCGGCAACGAGCATCGCGCCGCCGCCATTTTTCACCACGACTTCGCCGACGCCCGCTTTGAGATAGCGTTCCGCACAGGCATCAAGGTCGGCATCGCCGAAATGGGTCTGCTCGTCGTCGAAACTCGGCAACGCAATTGTCGCAACCGCGCTCGCACGCATGACCCAGTCGCGCATGATTTCGTCGTTTTCCCATAACCGCAGGCGGAGATTGGGATCGAAGACTACCGGCTTGCCGGCCTTCCTGACCGACCCGAACGCATCGAGAAGCGTGCGTCGTTGCACGTCGGACAGGATGGCCAGGGTAATGCCAGAGAAATAGACCGCCCCCGCATCGGCGCAGGCCTTGGCCAGAATGTCCGGGTCGTCGGCAAGAAGGCGCGCTGCCGATCGGTCGCGCCAATAGGTGAAGGACCGTTCGCCGTTGCGGGCCTCGACGAGATAAAGGCCCGGCTGTCGTACGGCATCCCTTTCGATCCAGCGCGTCGAAATGCCGTGGCGGTCCATGAAGGCCATCATCTTTTGCGAATGAGCATCGCTGCCAAGGCGCGTGAAATAGGCGACGTTCCAGCCGGGATCCTTCATGGCAAGCCGAAAGTTCCACGCGGTGTTGAACGTGTCGCCGCCATAGCCCAGACGCCATGCACCGTTCTTTTCGCAGGTGAATTCCAGCATGCATTCGCCGACCGATAGTAGGCTGTGCTTCAAACCCGGTATTCCTTGTTGATCGCTGGTGAGCGCCCGAGTGAGGTGAATTCGCGAAACGGATCAGACCAACGATCTGGCACTGGCGCCAAGACCGAGCTCCGGATATCGCGTCGCCCCCAATCCGCGCATCACGCCGCGTATCTCGGCCAGGCCTTTCAACCGTCCCATCAGGGAGTAACCGGGATTGATTTGCTCGCTGGCAATTTCGAACGCCAACAGATGGCCATGATCGGGCCGCATCGGAATTTCCCAGTCCGGCCTGCCTTCGGCCTTCCGTCGCACTTCCTCGGCAAGCAAGGCATCGATGACGGCGACCAGATCGACCGAACCTTCCAGGTGCTCCGCTTCATGGAACGATCCGTCAGATTCGCGGGTGACGTTCCGCAGATGGACGAAATGAATGCGGGAACCGAATTCGCGAACCATTGCCGGCAGATCGTTGCTCGCGCGCACGCCATAGGAGCCGGTGCACAGCGTGAGGCCGTTCGCCTGCGCATCGACCGCGGCCAGTATGTGCCGTGCATCCTCCGCCGTCGAGACGACACGCGGCATGCCGAAGAGCGAAAACGGCGGATCGTCGGGATGGATGCACAACCGGACTCCCAGTTCCTCGGCCACCGGCACAACCTCGCGCAGGAACCCGATCAGATGCGCGCGAAGTTCGTCATCGCGCATCGACGTGAAGTCGAGCAACGCATCCCGAAACGCATCGCGGCCAAAGGTACGCTCGGTCGCCGGCAGTCCGGCGATGAGATTGCGTTCGAGCAGCGCGACTTCGCCTTCGGTCATGGCATCGAAGCGCTGTTTTGCGGCGGCGATCTGTTCGGGCAAGTAGTCCGCGTCCGCATTGGGCCGCTCGAGCACGAACAGGTCATAGGCCGCAAAGTCGGTGGCGCTGAAGCGCAGCGCCAGGCCGGTCGTCGGCAATTTCCAGCGCAGATCGGTCCGCGTCCAGTCAACGACAGGCATGAAATTGTAGCAGACGACCTTGACACCGGCAGCGGCTACGGCGCGCAGGGAATCCTTCCACCGGCTGACTGCCTCGTCGCGCTTGGGACCCGAAATCTTGATCTCGTTGCCGACCGGAATGCTTTCGACCACGTCCCAGGTCAGGCCGGCCGCGTTGATCACGTCCCGGCGTCGCAGCACCTCGTCTGCCGGCCAGGCCGATCCGTCATAGATGTGGTGTAGAGCCGAAACAACGCCGACGGCACCCGCCTGCTTCACATGATCGAGTGAAACCGGATCGTCTTCACCGAACCACCGCCATGTCTCTCGCATCGGCCCCTTCCTCAGCGCCCGGTCATGTCGAGCGCGTCCTGCGGCAGGCGTTCGCCCTGCGCACGCAAGCCCGACAGCCCGGCATCGATCGCCGCAAGGTCGGCTTCGGAAAGGTCGATTCCGGCGGCGCCCAGATTCTCCTCCAGCCGATGCAGCTTGGTCGTGCCAGGAATCGGCACGATCCAGGGTTTTTGCGCCATTACCCAGGCAAGCGCCACCTGCGCTGCGGTTGCGTTCTTTCCTTCCGCGATGGTCTTCAGTAGCTCGACGAAACCCATATTGGCCTCGCGCGCCTCCGCCGAAAGGCGCGGAATGTCGTTGCGATAGTCCGTCGGGTCGAATTTCGTCGCCGCATCGATCTTGCCGGTCAGGAACCCCGCGCCGAGCGGGCTGAACGGTACCAGCCCGATCCCCAGTTCCTCCAGCGTCGGCAGCAGCTCGACTTCCGGCTCGCGCCAGAACAGGGAGTATTCGCTCTGTACCGCTGCAACGGGCATCACCGCATGTGCACGCCGGATCGTCGCAATCCCCGGTTCCGACAGGCCGAAATGACCGACCTTGCCTTCAATCACCAGATCCTTGACCGCGCCGGCAACGTCCTCGATCGGCACGCCGGGATCGACACGGTGCTGGTAAAACAGGTCGATGCGCTCCGACCTCAGCCGCCTGAGGCATCCTTCAGCGGCCTTCCTGATGTGCTCCGGCCGGCTGTTGGTGCCGCCACGGCGCTCGCCGGTATCCGGATCGATATCGAAGCCGAACTTGGTCGCCACGACGACCTTGTCGCGGATTGGCGCAAGCGCCTCGCCGAGCAGGGATTCGTTCGTGAACGGCCCGTAGGACTCGGCCGTGTCGAACAGGGTTACGCCCATGTCGTGCGCGGCGCGGATCAACTTGATCATTTCTCCGACATCGGCTGGCGGACCATAGCGCGCGCTCATGCTCATGCAGCCCAGCCCGATTTCGGAGACTTCAAGCGCTCCGATGGTTCTCATCTTCATGTCGTACTCCAGTCATTTCCGGCCATGGCGAGAGCCGCTGGCGCGGTCCGGTCTCAGTTGCCGGCCAGGATCGCATCGGAAATCTTTTCGGCGGCCATCATCGCCGGAAAGAACGTATTCGCGCTCGGGATCACCGGGAAGATCGAGGTATCGCAGATCCGCAGGCCGCCAACGCCACGAACACGGCCATTGGGATTGACCACCGCCATGCGATCGGCACTGTCGCCCATGCGGCAGGAAGACGAGGCGTGCCACAGGCCGATCGTCCCCTGGCGCACGAAGTCTTCCATCTTCTCATTGTCTTCGAGAATGTCGCGCATCGAATAACGGTCCCAGACGAACTTTCGCATCAGGAAGTTGTGCAGGGATTTAGGGCCGTCGAGCATCCTGGCAGCGAGGTCGGTGAACAGCTTGTTGCGCAGATTGACCTCGCCGAACTGCTGCACCCGGTCGCCCCATATGGCCGGAAAGGCATCGGTGGCCACCGCCTCCATCTCCGGATCCTCGTGCACCCTGGCCATCAGCTTCATCGCCTCGACCAGGCGGTCGAAATCGCGGCGATCGGACAGCAGGTTGAATTCGACGATCGGTTGGTCGCGCCAGTCGGCCGAACCGAGCCGCACCTGGCCGGTTTCCGAATAGGCCTTGTTCGCCCATATCACCATCGACCCGAACTGCTGGCCGACGGCGTGCCAGAAAGACTTGGTCGCGGCGACGACAAACATGTCGCCCTGCCGCGCATTCTCCATGCTTGAAGTAAACCGCAGGCCGAGCAGGTGGTGCCGGCGGGTGAAATGGTTCATCCGCGCGAAAGGTTTGACGAACGCCGAGATCGCAACGGCGGGATGGTCCATCAACCCCTGCCCCACGCCTGGCAGGTCATGGACAACCGGAATGCCGAGATCCTTCAGGTGCCCGGCCGGCCCGACACCGGAACGCAACAATTGGGTTGGCGAATAAATCGCGCCGGACGAGACGATGATCTCATTGCCGCGGAAGGTGACTTCGCGACCATCGACCATCGCCGTGACGCCGATACATTTCCTGCCCTCGAAGATGAGTTTGAGGACCTGCGTCATCGGTGAGATGCGCAGGTTTGGCCGCATCCGTGTAACCGGATCGAGATAGCCCATCGGCGCCGAGACGCGGGTCTCGAAAATGTTGGCGATGGGCAGCGGAAAATAGCCGTCCTCGAATTCGCCGTTCTGGTCCGGGAGGTATTTGTAGCCGAGCTTGACCAGCGACCGGCCGATTGCACGGGCGTGCTCGCTCCAAAGGTCGGGGAATATCCGGGTAATCGGGATGCGCCCTTCCTTGCCGTGCAAGGGGCCATCGAAGTCCATGTCCCGCTCGAGCTTCTTGAAATATGGCAGCACGCCTTCCCAGTCCCAGCCGGCAGCACCGCGTTCCGCCCATTCGTCATAGTCGGCGGGTGAGCCGCGATTGGCCATTTGCCCGTTGATCGAGGAACCGCCGCCCATCACGCGGGCTTGCAGGTAAGGCCTGGCGCGCGGATTGGCGCCTTCGGGCCGGTTGTGGGAAATGACTTCGGTATAGACCTTCAGTCCTGGCCAGGTGAATTTCGGATTCATGTAGGCCCGGCCCGGATGGCTGTCCAAAATCTCCGGCGGCACCTTTCCCGGCGGCGTGTCATGTCCCGCCTCGCAGACCAGAACCTTGTTGGAGGCGCGTGAGGAAAGCCGGTTGGCCAGCACCGTTCCGGCGGTCCCGCCGCCCACGATGATGTAGTCGTAGACTTCGCCGTCCACGACGGCCGGTTTGTCCGGAGTTCCATTCAGCCGCGGGTTCGTCATCGGATTTTCTTTCCAGCCTGCATGCTTCACGCCCGACTCGACTGCGAGCCGTATTCCTTGCGCCCCCGCCAAGCGCGGCGGAAGCGCCTTTTCGTCATGGCAGACGCCATGACGAGCCCTGCCCAGTCGACTGCAAGTGCGCCGACCGGGCAAGCGTTTTGGCAGGCCCGGCGCAACGCGCGACGGGCCTGCAGCGATGTCAACTGACTGACATCAGGCCGTCTGTTGCGGATGGTTGCGCTTGAAATCGTTCAGGCCACATTTGTCGACGCCACGAACCAGCATCAGCGGGCGCAGATGATGCGCGGCGCCGGGCGAGTTCCTGGCGTGATCGGCGTCCATCGAATCGAAGTCGAAATGGCTGGTCGTCGGCATGTAGCGCATCGCGACGCCGGCACGCTCCTTGCTGCTCAGGTTACGCGTCGCGCCGTGAATGGTGTAGGCATCGAAGAACACCATCTGGCCGGCCTCCATTTCGAGGTCGACCGCGTCGGCCTCATTGAACTCGCTGGCATCGAGCTGGTGCTGGAAGATGACGTCTTCCTTGTGATCCTTGCTGTGGCGGCCGATCTGCTTGGCGCTATGCGACCGCGGGATCATCTGCAGGCAGGCGTTTTCCCTCTTGATATCGAAAACCGCGATCCAGACGCTGATCGAGGCAAGCGGCTTGATCGGCCAGTAGGTGCCGTCACGATGCCAGGGCGTCGACGGACCACCATCGGTCTTCTTGTAGAACAGGCCGCAATCCCACAGGGCGATGTCGGGACCGATCAGCTGTTCGGCGATGTCGAGCAGGCGCGGATGGGCGGCGATGTCGAGCCATTCGGCGGTCGAGTTGATCTCCTGCACCTTGTTGCCAGGCACGTGCAGCATGACCAGCGGCTGGTTCAGCTTGTCGGGATTTTCCGCAAGTGCCTTGCGGGTCAGGCGCTGCATCTTCTCCACGTCTTCGGGCGGAAGCTGATATTTCGGGACGACGTAGCCTTCCCGATTGTAGAACTCGACCTCTTCGTCGGACAGAACCTTGTTGCCGATTGCCGACGCATTGGCTTCTACAGACATTTTGCATTCTCCTCTGCTTACTAAACCGCCGAAACATCGGCAGGATTGGATTGGTGATTTTCCGGCTAGCCTTTGACCGCTCCCTCAAGAACACCCTTGAGGAAGTATCGCTGGACCAGCATGAAAAGGATGACGACCGGGATGGTGGCGATGGTTCCAAGCGCCATGATCTCGCCCCAGCGCACGTCGAATGCCGTGATGAATTCGGCGATACCGACGGTAATCGTCTTGTTCGCGGTGGATTCGGCGATGACGCTGGCAAAAAGGAACTCGTTCCACGACAGGACGAATATGAAGATCGCGGTGGAAAACATGCCCGGCAGACAGACGGGCAGGATGATCGAGACGAGCGTGCGCAGATAGGACGCGCCGTCGACCCAGGCCGCCTCGTCCAGTTCGCGGGGGATCGCCTCGAAATAGGAGCGAAGCATCCAGACGGCGAACGGGAAGGTGATCACGATGTGGGCGACCGTGATGCCGGCAAGGCTGTCCGCAAGGCCCAACCCGTTCAGGATCAGGTATAGCGGCAGGAACAGCAGGATGGCGGGGAAAAGATAACTCGCCAGTGCGCCGAACAGGAATATCCGCTTGCCCGGAAAGTTGAATCGCGTGGTCGCATAAGCGCCCAGCGTGCCAATGACGATGCAAACCAGTGTCGTCATGACGGCAATCACCAGACTGTTCAAAAAGAACCGGGGGGCGTCGGACGACCGCCATACCGATCGGTACCAGTCGAGGGTCAGCTCCGTCGGGAACAGTCGCGGCGGCGAGGTGAAGAGTTGTTCGGCCGATGTGATCGAGGCGATCGCCATCCAGGCGAGCGGCAGCGCAACGAAGGCCACGATCAGGATGGCGAACCCGTAATGGACGACGAGGTCGACAAGCTTCTGTATTCTCATCTCGCCCTCGCAAGGCGGGTCCAGCCCGCATAAAGGCCCCAACCCAGCATCAGCGTCGCGGAAAGCGTGACAGCGATCGCTGCGGCGTAACCGAACCGGAAGAAGCCCATGGCTTCCTGGTGGACCCAGACGGGCCAGTGTTCCGTGGCCGAACCCGGGCCGCCCTGGGTGATGAGCCAGATCAGGTCGAAATAGGTCACGGTCCAGAACAGGCGCAGCATGATCAGCGTGACCGTGACAGTCATCAGGTTCGGTAGCGTGACGTAGCGCAATTCCTGCCAGCGGTTCGCGCCATCGATGCGGGCCGCCTCATACTGTTCCTTCGGGATGCCCTGCATCGCTGCCCAATAGGCGATCATGACGAAGGGGAAGCTGCGCCAGACATTGGCGATGATGACAGCCGTCATCGCGCCGGCCGGGCTCGCGAGAGGCGATTGGCTGTGTGCAAGCAGCCCCGTGGACTGCAGCGCCTCACTCAGGATTCCGTAGGTGCCGTCGAGCATCCAGCGGCAGCAAAGCGCCACGGCAATCACCGGCACGACATAAGGCATGAGCAGGATCGAGCGCACCAGGCCCATGCCAGGCAGGTCCCGGTTGATCAGGAGCGCGGCCAGGAAGCCCAGCACGAACTGCCCGAACAACGAGCCGACCGACCAGATCAGCGTGTTCATCAGAACGCCTGGAAATTTCGGGTCGTTGAAAACCCGGACGTAATTCTCAAGCCCGGCGAACCGTTCGGTTCCGATCAGGAATTCGATCTCGTACAGGCTCAGACGCAATGCCTCGAAGACCGGATAGACGATGAACAGGGCGATCACCAGGACGCCCGGTATAACCATCATCAGGCCGACAAGGCGCTTTCGTGTGTTGAGGGATAGATTGTCCAGCATGCTCTCGTAATCCTGCGGGAAGCGCCGCGGCTGCGACACTTCCCTGGATTGGTGTTTACTGCTGCTTTGCAGCCAGTTCCTGGAACTGCTTGTCCATCGCGTCGACAGCTTCCTCAGGCGTGATCCGCCCAAGCGCCGCGTTCTGGATGGCGTCGCCGACGAACGAGGTCGCCTCGATCTGGCCGGTCAGCAGGTTCAGCCCGGCCTCGGAGCCGTAACGATACCAGTTGCCCATCACCTCATTGAAGATCGTCTCGAGTTCCGGACGGAACTGCTGGACGATTTCGTTCGAGGTGTAGACGGGATTGTCGAAGGCGCTCTGCGTTGCGGGCACCGCGAAGATCGGCCGCGAGTTGGCACGCTCGGCAAGCCGCTCCGGCGAGAACATGCATTGCAGCAGTTCACGCGACAGCTTCTCGCGCTCGGGCTCCGACTTGGTCATCAGATAATAGTAGCCGCCCGCAAGCGCTGCCTTCGGCTTCTCGCTGGCGTCCGGGCCAGGAAAAGGGAAGACGCTGATCTTGTCGATGACTTCCGGATTCTGCTCCTTGGCGATCAGGACGACTGCGCCCCATTCGTTGGTCATCGCGACCTGGCCCTTAACGAAGCCGGTCCTGAAATCGTTGTATGACCATTCCACACTCGCGGGCGGAGAAGCCTCCTTGTAGAGCTTGATCATGTAGGTCAGCGACTCCACCGCCTTTTCCTTGAAACTGGAGAAGACGTATTCGCCCGTCGCGGGATCGAAGATCGATCCACCGGCCGAATAGAAAACCTGGAAGAAAGTCTGGGGGGCGACCTGCACGCGGGCCATCGGCACGGCAAAGCCGTACTGGTCGATATTGCCATCGCCATTCGTGTCGACCGTCAGCTTCTTGGCCGCCTCGAGCAGTTCGTCCCACGACTTCGGCACGGCAAGACCCGCCTTTTCGAACAGGTCCTTGCGGTACCAGACCTCCTGATGCAGCGCCCAATCCGGGATGGCCCAGATTTCACCGTCCTTGCTGACCGCGGAAAGGTTCGACTTGCGGAAGTCGTCGCGGCCGAGCGCATCGACAACGCTCGTCACCGGCGCGAGTGCATCCTTTGCATTGAGGAAAGCGACGACGCCTTCCGTCGTATTCATGATGTCTGGCGCCCCGCCGCGCTGGAGCGCAGTCAGCATGCGCGAATAGAGCGTGTCGAGGGTGACGGATTCGAACTTGACGGTCACATCCGGCTTGTCGGCGATGCATTCGTTTACGTGCTTCTGGATGACCTCAGTCTGGGAAGCAGTCGTCAGCTGGGACCAGATCGTGAGCTCCGTCGGAGCCGCGTGGGCATTGAAAGAAAGCATCGATGCGGCGGCCAGCACTGTGCCCGCAAGCATCTGTTTTTTTGTTCTTTTTGAAGTCATTCGTCTCATTGAACCTCCCCTGCTAAGTGATCTTCATTTGCCTCTTGACATGAAAGTGAAAACACTTTCCATTATGGAATGCAAGAACATTTTTTGGAAACGCTATGTCTGCAGGTCTAATAGGAAGAGCGTTGAACACGCTCGAATCGCTAGCCGAAACGCCGGGGGGAATCGGCGTTCAGGAACTCGCGAAACGCCGCTCGATGCCGATCGCGAGCATGCATCGAATGCTTGGGGAATTGTCGGAGCTGGGCTTCGTCCGGCAGATGCAGGACAGCCAGAAATACGTCGTCACGACCAAGCTCATCTCGCTCGGCTTCAGGTGTCTCGCGGCAAACGGCGTCACGGATTTCGCCCAGCCCATCCTCGACGATCTGGCGACCGCTACAAAAGAGCTGGTCCGTCTCGCCATCGTCGACGGAGAGCGGCTGACATGGGTAGCCAAAGCACAGGGCGCCAAGGCGGGCCTGCGTTACGACCCGGACATGGGACGCGACGCGGTGCTGTTCTGCACCGCCACGGGCCAGGCCTGGCTGTCCTGTCTTTCAGAGGAATCGGCACTGCAGACCGTGGCGGCGCAAGGTTTCGGCGACCGCAGCGAATATGGTCCCGGTGCGCCCGGCAATACGGCGGAACTGCTCGAACGCCTGCGTGAAACGCGCGAACGCGGCTACGCCCAGGTCATCGACAGCGCGGCCGTCGGCACATCTGCCATGGCAGCAGCGATTTATGACATGAGCGGCGAACTGGTCGTCGGCACGGTCAGCATCGCCGGCCCCAGCGTACGCATGGATGACAAACGGATGGCCGAATTTGCACCGGCCCTCCTGGACGCGGCCAGGGAGCTCAGCTCGGCCTGCCAATACACGAATTTCCAATAGCTTAAGCAATGCCGCGTTCGGGGGACCGATCGTGGAGAAAGGACATCAATGACGCTGCTTCAACGCCCGTTTTCCGGCGTGATCTCTGCCCCGCTGCTGCCCATGCTGCCGGATGGAGAGATCGATTGGACCGCACTGCGAAAATACATCCGCTGGATCGCCGACCAGGAGCCCTCTGCGATAGCCATGAACATGGATGCCAGCGAAGTGGTTTCGCTACGTATCGAGGAACAGATCGAAGTCATCGAGGTATGCAGACAGGAAATGGGCGGCGCCTGCCCGCTGCTGTCGGGCGTTCTTGCCGGATCGACCGACATGGCGGTCGAACACGGCAACAAACTCAAGACAGCTGGTGCGGAAGGCCTCGTGGTTTTCCCGGCATTTCCGACCTTCATGGGCTTGCCCTTGCCGGTCGAAATGGTGACCGATTTTCATCAGTCGATTGCCAACGACACCGGCCTGCCCATCGTCGCCTTTCAGTTCCCGAAAGGCTGGGGACCGGATTTCAGCCCGGATCTGATGCGGGCGATGAGCGCCATTCCCGGTCTGTTTGCCATCAAGGAATCCTCCTTCGATGCACAATTGACAATACAGGCCGTCGAATGCGCCAGCCAGCAGGCTGACCGGCCGGCGATCCTGACCGGCAGCGACACGTTCATCTATGAAGCGCTGGAAATGGGTTGTGATGGCGCACTCATTGGCTTTGCCGGAACCGCTACGCGCGAACTCGTTGAAATGCAGCGCGCCGTAGCTAGCGGTGACCACACCAGAGGCAAGAGCATCTGGGACCGGCTGTCGCCTATTGCACGCTATTGCTGGCGGTCGCCCGTGCGCGATTTTCGCCCGCGCATGAAGGAACTGCTGAACCTCCAGGGGCTGTTTCCGCACACGACGGTCCGGCGGCCGCAACTGGGCATTTCCGACGCCGAGCGCCTGCATATCCGCAAGCTGGGCGTGGAAGCCGGATTGATATGAGCCCGGCTGCTGCCCTTCCGGAAACTCTGTCGAAGCGCCGCTTGATGGCGCCGCCCCCGTTGGCCGATGGCCACCTGGAGACACGAGAATGAGAATACTTCTGCATACCATGGCGACGCCGAACCTCGATCCGGTCGGAGCCATGGACCTGGTACGCGAACTGGAGCTTGACGGGATCGACCTGATTTCCCAATCAGGCTATCGCTGCGGCCTGGATCCCGATGCCTCGGCCGAACAGGCGAAAGCACTGGCCAAGGCGGCAGCCGAGCGCAATGTCGCCATTCGCGCGCTGACGCCCTACTGCAAGGCAATCAACGACCCCGACGACACCATTCGCAATGCCGCGATCGCGGATTTCGAGCGGGCGATCGCCAACGCTGCGGCACTCGGCGCCCTGAATGTCAGAGTGCTGGCCGGCAATGAAGTGGCCGCCGACAACTGGCACGCCTCGCTCGATATCCTCGTCGATTCCCTGCGCACCCTTGCAGATTTCGCCGCGCGGGCCGGCGTCGGGCTAAATATCGAGAACCATGACGGCACACTGGCCGACGACGCAGCACGGACCATGGCGGTATGGCGTGCCGTGGACCACGCCAATGTCGGCATCATCTACGATCCGGCCAATCTCGTCAGGGACAGCAAGGAACTCTTTCCCGAAAGCATGGACATCCAGGCCGAGGCCATCCGGGTCGTCCATGTGAAGGATTATGTGTTCTCCCCGGAATATCCGAACAACCGCAAGGCAGTGCCCATCGGCGATGGCGACATCGATTGGCTACCGATGCTGCAGGGACTGATGAGGATCGGCTACGACGGCGACCTGTCGGTCGAATACGAGACGCGGTGGGTGCCGGAACAACTGCCCGACCCCGTCATCGGGATGGCCCGTTCGCGCGACCACTTGCGCAAATGCCTTGCGGCAGCGGCAGGCGCCTGATGCGCCTCCCTTCATAATCATAACAGGCGGCGCGTCGCGAAACGCGCCCACGCCTCACAAAGGGCAAGCAACATGTCATCTGTCACGATCAAGGACGTCGTCAAGGCCTACGGAAAGCTGCAGGTCATCAATGGCGTCAACGTTGAAATCGAGAACAACTCCTTCGTCGTCCTCCTCGGCCCTTCCGGCTGCGGAAAATCCACACTGCTCAGAATGATCGCGGGACTGGAGGATCTGACCGGCGGCAACATCATGATTGAAGGCAAGGTGGTCAACAACCTGCCGCCCAAGGCGCGCGACATCGCCATGGTGTTCCAGAACTACGCGCTCTACCCGCACATGACCGTTCGCGACAACATGGGCTTCAGCCTCAAGCTGGCGAAGAAGGACAAGGCAACGATCGAAGAGAAGGTCCGCACCGCCGTCGGCATTCTGGGGCTCGAGCCATATCTCGATCGCTACCCGCGGCAATTGTCGGGCGGACAGCGCCAGCGTGTCGCCATGGGCCGCGCCATCGTGCGCGATCCGAAGGTGTTCCTGTTCGACGAGCCGCTTTCCAATCTCGATGCCAAACTGCGCGTGCAGATGCGCACCGAGATCAAGTCGCTGCATCAACGTCTCAATGCCACCTGCATCTACGTCACGCATGACCAGATCGAGGCGATGACGATGGCCGACAAGATCGTCGTGATGCGCGACGGAACGATCGAACAGTTCGGTTCGCCGCTCGAAGTCTACGATTCTCCGAACAGCCTGTTTGTTGCGGGCTTCATCGGTTCACCGCCGATGAACCTGATCACCGGAACGATCCGCAAGGATGCCGGCACAACCATGGTGGTCACCGACGATGGCATCCGTCTGCCCATCATCGAACAAAAGGGCGTCGCCGAGGGCCGGCGCGTCGTGTTCGGTATTCGGCCGGGCGATCTCTCCGTTGCCGACGACGATGGCATCGAGACTGTCGTCGACGTGACCGAACAGACTGGCTCGGAAACGCTGATCTTCACGCAGGCCCGTGGCCACCAGATCTGCGGGACCTTCAGCGAGCGACACGATTTCAGGCAGGGACAAACCATCCGGCTGCGACCGCGACCCGATCGCGTTCACCTGTTTGACGCGGACACCGGCGTGAACCTCTCGAAAGAGCAATAGAAGTTGACGTCAACTCGGTTGAGGTCCGGGGTATCCTACCTCTGCCAAACGCCGCCAGTTCGATTGTCACCCCGGCTGATTCCCGCCTTGCGGCAGATCTTTGCCACCGGCACGCCGTCATCGCCTGCTTCAATATGAACGTCTTCTGCGCGTCCGATAACTGCGATCTGTGTCGATCGTTCCATGCAGCAGGCACAGCCGATCAGACTGAATAGCCCTGCCGCAGCCTCACACGCGGATAGCCAAGAACGATCGCCGTGACGGCGAGAGCAGTAGCGTAGACCCACGGGTTCGACGACAGCAGCACGATGGCCAACACCACTCTGATGGCACATTCCATCAGGTTGAGCTTTTTGAAGTCGAAGCGGGCTGCCGCACTGGCGAGCAGGTAGAGCGCCACGACCAGGCGCACCAGCAGCCAGGCAAGCGCTCCCCACGCGATCTCGGCCCCGTAGCCCGGCAGGTAGACCGCCATGCCCGCGGAAGAATCCGGGCTCAGCTTCGCCTCCTGGATCAGCAGGATTTCCGGATAGAGCGCGAAGACGAAGGGAATGACGAACATCACCAGACCCGAGCGAACGGCCGAGAAACTGGTGGCAATCGGATCGGCCCTGGTGATCGTCGACGCCGCATAGGAGGCGACCGCCACCGGCGGCGTGATCGCGCTCGCGCAGGCGAAATAGAAGATGAACATGTGCGCGGTGAAGTGTGAAATGCCGAGGCCGACCAGCATCGGCCCCATCAACAACGCTGCGTTGATATAGGCCGGCACCGCGGGCATGCCCATGCCCAGCAGTACGGCAAGCAACATGGTCACCAGCAGCGCGATGAACTGAAAGATGACCGAGCTTCCGCCGGCCAGATCCATGCCACGCAACCAGCCCAGCACGTCCAGCGCGACGAAATTGGCGAGGCCCGTCAGGTTCAGGCTGATGTCGATCACCGACACGGCGAGGAACATGAGATAGAGGCTCGCCATCGTCACGCCGGCGTCGGCCAGCGCATCCAGCACGAGGCGCGGCTTGGCACGAAATTCGCGGTCGAGGAACAGCATGATCGCGAGCAGGAACGCGGCCCACCACCCGACGCTGCCGGCATCGCCCGCCGAATTCTGCAGCAACTGCATGATCCATGGCAGACTGGTGGCTCGGCAGCTGGTACCGACCTGAACGATGTCCGCTCCAAGCAGGCGTGAGATCGGGTCACAGCCGATCGCATCCTTGGGAATCAGCAGCAGCACGATGATCAGCAGTACGGGCAGGAAAACCTGCAGCAGGTGCAGCCGGTCCTCGCGGGTCAGGCGCATGTCGTCGGAAACCTGGCCGACCGCCATGATCCCGAGCTTGCGTGATTCGAAGACAACGGACAGGAACAGGCAGAAGAAATAGGCCAGCGCGGGAAGGACGGCGGCAATCGCGACGTCGCGGTAGGGCGTACCGGTCATGGACGCCAGCACAAAGGCCGCGATGCCCATGATCGGCGGCATGATCTGCCCGCCAGAAGAGGCCGCCGCCTCGATTCCGCCGGCATAGACTTTCGAAAAGCCGCGTTTGACCATCATCGGGATTGTCAGCGTGCCCGTACCGAGCACGTTGACCACCGGCGTGCCGGTCGTCGTGCCGAACATCGCGGAAGCGACGATCGCCGCATGCGCGGGTCCGCCGCGCAGATTGCGCGTCCACAGAAATGCGAGCTTGATCAGCGTCTTGCCGCCGGCCGAAGTGGCCAGAAGCGCACCCAGCACGACATACGGGAAGACCGTGTTGATCATAATATGCAGGAACTGGCCCAAAAGCCCGGATCCCTGGTTGATCAACAGGTCGTGGACACGCAGTCGCCCGTCAGCCAGCGATCTGGGCTCGCCGCCCAACGCCGTGATCAGGTACTTGTTCATGCCGTCGCTGCCGAACACGTACCAGATCAGCACGGTGGAGAATGCATAGACCGCCAGCGCGATCGAGATCATGACAAGCGGCAGGCCCCAGATCTCGACATTGTAGGCGAGGAAGACGACGACCGACAGGCCGACGATCAGGACCAGCCAGGACCCCGTATCGGCAAGACAGCGGGGGTTCTCGACACTGGTCGGCAGGGGTAGCCCCATCGACTTTGCGAGTTCCTGCTCGGCATGCAGCGCCTTCTCGAGCAGCGCTGCCCGCTCGC